>NZ_CP024866.1:3804279-3840929 GCF_004136015.1 Pseudomonas sp. ACM7
CGTCGCCATCTATTTTTGCGACCCGCACAGCCCTTGGCAGCGCGGCAGCAACGAGAACATCAATGGTTTGATCCGCCAGTACCTACCCAAGGGCACAGACTTGTCGAAACACAGCCAGGAAGAACTGGATGCCATAGCCCTGCAATTGAACATGCGCCCACGTAAGCGTTTCGATTTCAAATGCCCCATCGAAATGATGGGCCAAGTGATGCAAGAGGCCATCGCTTGGCGGCATGATGCCCCAACTTCAATTCAATAACCGTGTTGCACTCAGCTCCAGCATCCGCCAAGTATATTTGAACCTTGATGGCTCTCATTGGACGCTGTGTGAATTGTTTGTTTTGCTACAGCCATTTTTGCAATTCCTTTTGTATTCCAATGAGCGTGATCATCTCCGGTACACATTTAGCTTTGTGCCTTCGTTGCCACACCTTCTGCTCTTGGTGATGCTGTGAGGGATACTGATTCAGATAGTAGCTTGGAATCAATTACTTTGTGATTTGGGGGGGGGGGAATTCGACGGAGGGCACGCTGCTAAAAGCTCACACATGCCTCATATTGGAGCAGAGGTGTGAGCTAACGGTTTGGTTTAACTATTTGAATCGAATTTTTGTTACACGTTGAAACGGAAGTGCATCACATCGCCGTCTTTAACGATGTAATCCTTGCCTTCCAGACGCCATTTGCCAGCTTCTTTGGTGCCCGCTTCACCCTTGTACTGAATGAAGTCGTCGTAGGCGATGACTTCGGCGCGGATGAAACCTTTTTCGAAGTCGGTGTGGATCACGCCAGCGGCTTGTGGTGCGGTGGCACCCACGCGGACGGTCCAGGCGCGGACTTCTTCGACACCGGCGGTGAAGTAGGTCTGCAGGTGCAGCATTTCGTAGCCGGCGCGGATTACGCGGTTCAGGCCAGGTTCTTCGAGGCCCAGGGCTTCGAGGAACATGTCTTTCTCTTCGCCGTCATCCAGCTCGGCGATTTCGGCTTCGATCTTGTTGCAGACCGGAACCACCATGGCGCCTTCTTCTTCGGCGATGGCTTTGACGATGTCCAGCAGCGGGTTGTTCTCGAAACCGTCTTCAGCGACGTTGGCGATGTACATGACCGGCTTGGTGGTCAGCAGGTGGAAACCACGAATCACCGCTTTGTCGTCGGCGCCCATGGTTTTCATCAGCGTACGCGCAGGCTTGCCGAGGGTGAAGTGAGCGATCAATTGCTCCAGCAGGCCTTTCTGGGCCACGGCGTCCTTGTCGCCACCCTTGGCGTTTCGGGCGACTTTCTGCAGTTGCTTCTCGCAGCTGTCGAGGTCGGCGAAGATCAGTTCCAGGTCGATGATTTCGATGTCGCGTTTCGGGTCGACGCTGTTGGAGACGTGAATCACGTTCTCGTCTTCGAAGCAGCGGACTACGTGCGCGATGGCATCGGTTTCACGGATGTTGGCGAGGAACTTGTTGCCCAGGCCTTCACCTTTCGAGGCGCCGGCTACCAGGCCTGCGATGTCGACGAATTCCATGGTGGTCGGCAGGATGCGCTTGGGATTGACGATGGCCGCCAGGGCTTCCAGACGCGAATCCGGCATCGGCACGATACCGGTGTTCGGTTCGATGGTGCAGAAGGGGAAGTTCTCGGCCGCGATCCCGGATTTGGTCAGGGCGTTGAACAGGGTGGACTTGCCGACGTTAGGCAGGCCGACGATGCCGCAATTGAATCCCATGGTGTTTTCCCCGAGGAGTAGAGTCAGGCCTTCTGGCTGTGCAGGTTTTTCATCGCGCGGTTCCATTCACCGGCGAGGATATCCGGCAGCACGCCGAGGGCAAAGTCGATGCTGGCATCGAGTTTTTCCTGTTCGGCGCGTGGCGCACGACCCAGGACGAAATTTGAAACCATACTGGCAACGCCCGGGTGGCCAATGCCAAGCCGCAAGCGGTGAAAGGTATTCTGATTGCCCAGTTGCGCGATGATGTCGCGCAACCCGTTGTGACCGCCATGGCCGCCGCCCTGTTTGAGCTTGGCTACACCCGGTGGCAGGTCGAGTTCGTCATGCGCCACCAGGATTTCTTCAGGCGTAATGCGGAAGAAGCCGGCAAGTGCCGCGACGGCTTGGCCGCTGCGGTTCATGTAGGTGGTGGGAATCAGCAGACGAACATCCTGACCCTGATGCGAGTAGCGCCCGGTCAGGCCGAAATATTTGCGATCCGCCACAAGGTTTACGCCTTGTGCGTTCGCGATGCGCTCAACAAAAAGGGCCCCTGCGTTATGCCGGGTCTGTTCGTATTCAGCGCCTGGATTTCCCAGGCCAACGATCAGTTTGATGGCAGTCACGATAGGGGCCCTTCCTTGGAGTGGTGGATAACATCGCCGCGACAGTTGTGTGCGGCGAAAGTGGACGACAAGTGCTCATTTACCATTATGTAAACTCCGCGTTCTCGCCCGCTTTCTCGCTACGCTCTAGTCCGCGATGTTTCCGGTCACTCCGGCGAACAGAGTGAATTACTCTGCTGCGCCTTCTTCGGTAGCTTCTGGAGCAACACGTGGAGCGTGGACGTTGGCAACAGCCTTGTCATCGCCGTGTGCCAGAGCAACAAACTCAACGCCTTTAGGGGCTTTGAGGTCAGACAGGTGAATGATCGAACCGATTTCGGCGTTAGCCAGGTCGACTTCGATGAATTCAGGCAGGTCTTTTGGCAGGCACGAAACTTCGATTTCAGCAACAACGTGCGAAACTTCGCCGCCTTTCTTGATCGGAGCTTCTTCACCAACAAAGTGTACAGGCACGATAGCGGTCAGTTTCTGGCCAGCTACAACGCGTACGAAGTCAGCGTGCATCACGTGGCCTTTAGCCGGGTGACGCTGCAGAGCTTTGATGATTACGTTTTGCTTGGTGCCGCCAACGTTCAGCTCGATGATGTGGCTGTAAGCCGCTTCGTTTTCGAGCAGTTTGGCAACTTCTTTAGCCAGCATGCTGATGGATTCAGGGGCTTTTTCGCCACCGTAAACTACAGCAGGTACCAGGCTTGCGAGACGACGCAGGCGGCGGCTCGCACCTTTCCCCAGGTCGGAACGCACTTCAGCATTCAGAGTAAAATCGTTCATGTTGTATCTCCAAAATAACCACATTCGCCCCAGCGTTTGCGACCAGCGCTAAAGGCGATATGGGCAAAAAAGCCCCGCCCCGACAGGAATGCCGGGGCGGGGCGCTTTTCGTCAACGAGATATTCGAGAAGGGCAGGGCCCTTAACGGAACATCGCGCTGATCGATTCTTCGTTGCTGATGCGGCGAACCGCTTCGGCAACTACCGGCGCGATATCCAGTTGACGGATACGCGAGCAGGCTTGAGCAGCAGCGGACAACGGGATGGTGTTAGTCACCACCAGTTCGTCCAGCATGGAATTTTCGATGTTTTCGATCGCCCGACCGGACAGCACAGGGTGTGTGCAGTAGGCGAAAACCTTGGCAGCGCCATGCTCTTTCAGGGCCTTGGCCGCGTGGCACAGAGTGCCGGCGGTATCGACCATGTCATCGACCAGAATACAGGTACGCCCTTCGACATCACCGATGATATGCATCACTTCAGAGTGATTGGCTTTCTCACGGCGTTTGTCGATGATCCCGAGATCCACGCCCAGGGATTTGGCAACAGCACGTGCACGCACGACGCCGCCAATGTCCGGGGACACGATCATCAGGTTTTCGAAGCGCTGATCTTCAATGTCATCCACCAGTACCGGGGAGCCGTAGATGTTATCTACCGGAATATCGAAGAAACCCTGGATTTGGTCAGCATGCAGATCAACCGTGAGAACACGGTCGATGCCGACTACGGTAAGCATGTCAGCAACGACTTTCGCGCTGATAGCCACACGTGCGGAACGCGGACGGCGATCCTGACGGGCATAACCAAAGTAAGGAATAACAGCAGTGATACGAGTAGCCGAGGAGCGGCGGAAGGCATCAGCCATCACTACCAGTTCCATCAGGTTGTCGTTGGTCGGAGCGCAAGTCGGCTGAATAATGAAAACATCTTTACCGCGGACGTTTTCATTGATCTCGGCAGTAATTTCGCCGTCGGAGAACTTACCGACAGAGATGTCACCGAGAGGGATATGCAGCTGACGTACAACACGCCGAGCCAGATCGGGGTTAGCGTTCCCCGTAAAGACCATCATCTTGGACACGCGCAGTACCTAGAGGCTGAGGGTAACCTGGATGAGTATAGAAAATGGCAGGGGCGGCTGGATTCGAACCAACGCATGGCAGGATCAAAACCTGCTGCCTTACCGCTTGGCGACGCCCCTGTATCTGTTGCAACGAGTACCCAGTACTCGGTTCCTTTTAGAGCAGACTTTGCAGCTTGCGATGCAACATCGAAACGTTGCTTCCCTTTGCTACAAACCCTGTAAGGGTCTCTGTAAGAAGGGCCGAGACTTTATCAGCTTCAGCTTTGCTTGGGAAGCCCCCAAACACACAACTTCCAGTTCCGGTGAGTTTTGCTTCGGTAAATTTACCTAACAAATTCAATACGTTACGTACATCTGGGTAACGCCTTGCTACCACCGGTAAGCAGTCATTTCGACTGTTTCCCTTGGGAACGGGGCGCACTTTAATGGGAGAAGAGTTACGTGTCAACAACGGATCTGAAAAAATTTCTGCTGTACTTACAGAGACTTGCGGCACAAGCACGAGATACCACCGTTCTTCGGGGTCTACGGGGGTCAGTTTCTCCCCCACGCCTTCGGCAAAAGCCGCGTGCCCACGCACGAAAACCGGGACGTCGGCGCCAAGCGTCAGGCCCAGCACGGCCAGTCGATCCTCATCCCAACCCAATTGCCAAAGATGATTGAGGCCGAGCAAAGTCGTGGCGGCATTTGAACTGCCGCCACCGATTCCACCGCCCATGGGCAGAATTTTTTCGATCCAGATGTCGATACCGAGCGAACAACCGGATTGCTCCTGAAGTTTTTTTGCAGCTCGAACGATCAGATTGCTGTCGTGAGGAACACCATCAAATTCGGTGTGCAACCGAATCACGCCGTCATCGCGAACAGCGAACGTGATTTCATCGCCATAATCGAGGAACTGAAAAATAGTCTGCAGTTCGTGGTAGCCGTCTTCACGGCGACCGAGGATGTGCAGCATCAGATTGAGTTTGGCCGGGGAGGGCAGCGTCAAGCGCGGAGTGGTCATGTTCACCGCCCCAATTTGCGTGGTTGCCATTCCTTGATCACCAGCGTGATATCAAGGTCGGTGCCGTGCAGTTTGATCCGCTCGGGCAACCAATAACCGTTTTGCTCGGCGTAACTCAGGTATTCGACCTGCCAGCCATCCTGTTCGAGATTGGCCAGGCGGCTATCGGCATCCAGGGTCAGGCGACTTTTGCTGTCCGGTGCCGGGAGCCCGCGAACCCACCAGGCCAGGTTGGAAACGGGTAACTTCCAGCCGAGCTGTTCTTCGACCAGCGCCTCTGGTGTCGTTGCGTCATAACGGCCCTGATTGGCCACTTCCAGCGAGACTTTGCCAGGGTGACCCGTCAAGCGAGCTGCGCCGCGACCCAGGGGGCCGGAAAGCCGGATGTCGTAGTAATCCTGTCGCTGCAACCAGAACAGCGTGCCGCTGCCTGAATCTTTTGGCGCGCGAATGCCGATCTTGCCGTTGATCTGCCAGCCGTCGAGGCTGGTCAGTTGCTGTTTGTACTCGCGCCATTGGGCCGGGTTGCCTTGACCCTGGACCGATTCGCGGGCACCGAAGCCCGCGCAACCGGCGAGCAGGGCGATGAAGCTGAAAACAATGAGGTGGCGCAAAAACATAATCTTAAAGAGTCTCTGATCCGGTCAGGCGCTTGATGGTGCTGCGCAGGATGGGGCTGTCGGGCTGCTCCTTGAGGAACTTGCTCCAGATTTGTTTGGCTTCCCGTTGTTTGCCATTGGCCCACAGGACTTCACCCAGGTGCGCGGCGACTTCCTGATCGGGGAAGCGCTCCAGCGCCTTGCGCAGCAAGCGTTCGGCTTCGTCGAGATTGCCCATGCGGAAGTTCACCCAGCCGAGGCTGTCGAGTACCGCCGGGTCTTCCGGATTGATCTGGTGCGCCTGATCGATCAAGGCCTTGGCTTCGGCGTAGCGCGTCGTGCGGTCGGACAGGGTGTAGCCGAGGGCGTTCAGCGCCATCGCGTTGTCCGGGTCGCGCTTGATGATCATGCGCAAGTCTTTTTCCATCTGCGCCAGGTCATTGCGTTTTTCCGCCTGCATGGCGCGGGTGTACAGCAAATTCAGATCGTCCGGGTATTGCTGCAAGGCTTGCTTCAATACATTCCAGGCCTTGTCGGGCTGTTTATTGGCGGACAAGGTTTCAGCTTCGATCAAATACAACTGAATCGCGTAATCGGGCTGCTCGTCGCGCTCCGCCGCCAGACGGCTTTGGGCTTCGGCGGTCTTGCCGTTGTTCATCAGGATATCGGCCTGACGCAATTGCGCCGGCAGGTAATCGTTGCCCGGCCCGACCTGGGCGTACTCGATCAGCGCGCCTTGAGGGTCATTGCGCTCTTCAGCGATACGACCGAGGTTCAAGTGCGCCGAATCGACGTGGCTTTCCCGGGCGATCAGGTCTTCCAGATAGCCCTTGGCCTCATTCCAGGCCTTGGCTTCCAGGCAGACCAGCGCCAGGGAGTAACGCAGTTCGTCGTCATCCGGGTACTGCTGAACCAGGCTCGAGAACTCGGCTTTGGCATCGTCCATGCGGTCCTGTTCAACCAGCATGCGCGCGTAAGTCAGGCGCAGGCGTTTGTCGTCCGGGTATTTCTTGATGCTTTTTTGCAGCAGCGGCAAGGCTTCATCGCCACGACTGAGGGTTTGCAGCAGGCGCGCGCGCAGCAGAATCGGTGCTATTTCGCCTTCGTCCGGCGGATTGTCTTCCAGCAGGCCCAACGCACCCTTGGCGTCACCGTCCTGTTGCAGCAGTAAGGCTTTGCCGAAAATCAGCTGGCCGTTGTTCGGATGGCGCTGCAACAAGCGGTCAAAACCTTTCATCAAGCCGTTGCGCGTGTCCTGGTCGGTATCGGCCGCAGACAGGGCGAGGAAGTCGAAATGCGTGTCGCCCTTGCCTTGCAGGACTTTCTCCATATAGACCATGGAGTCGTCATAACGCCCGGCACGAGCCAGTTGCACGGCAGCGGCCCGTTGCGCCTCTAGGTCGTCCGGGGCGTTTTTTGCCCAGATCAAAGCAGTGTCCAGGGCAGCCTGATCGGCGCCCAGGTACTCGGCAATGCGGAATGCCCGTTCGGAGATGCCCGGATCCTGAGTGTTGATGGCCTGGGTCACGTAGTTGTCCAGGGCAATGTCGAAACGATTGCGCTGGCCAGCCAGTTCGGCGCTCAACAGACTGAAGATGGTTTCTTCACTGAATGAGCTGTAAACCTTGGGCTTTTCAGGGGCCGGAGTGCTGTCTTCGACCGGCGGCGTACCGTCCGACGAAACGGGTGCCAAGGCCTGGCAGCCGCTGAGGAAGACAAAAGCGAGGAGCAACGCGGAAGATCTATTCATATAGGAAGAGGACGACTAACCTGCGGTCGGATCATCATGACACAAGCCTTCGGCCAAACATAACCGAGTCTCAATTGGCGCCTTTATAGAGGCAGGTCATTGGGACAATCGTAGGAGCTGCCGCAGGCTGCGATCTTTTGATCTTGCATGTGCGGCACCTTTGAAACCTGAAAAGATCGCAGCCTTCGGCAGCTCCTACAGGAGCGATAGATATCGAATAGTTGTTCTGGCTCTGTCGAAGTAGGACAATTGCCGGCTTCACGTCACTATCAGCGACCTTGAATGGCCTTCCTTGCACTCGGTATTAACCACAAGACTGCTTCAGTAGACGTCCGCGAGCGCGTGGCCTTTACCCCTGAGCAGCTGGTGGAGGCCTTGCAGCAGCTCTGCCGACTCACCGACAGCCGCGAAGCTGCGATCCTCTCCACCTGCAATCGCAGTGAACTCTATATAGAACAGGATCACCTTTCGGCTGACGTTATTTTGCGCTGGCTGGCTGATTATCACCATTTGAGCCTCGAAGAGCTGCGCGCGAGCGCTTATGTGCACGAAGATGATGCGGCAGTTCGTCACATGATGCGGGTGGCCTCCGGGCTTGATTCGCTGGTGTTGGGCGAACCGCAGATTCTCGGTCAGATGAAATCGGCCTACGCCGTGGCCCGCGAGGCCGGCACCATCGGTCCGTTGCTCGGGCGGCTGTTCCAGGCCACGTTCAATGCGGCCAAACAGGTGCGCACCGACACCGCCATCGGCGAGAACCCGGTGTCCGTGGCGTTTGCCGCGGTCAGTCTGGCGAAACAGATTTTCAGCGACCTGCAACGTAGCCAGGCCTTGCTGATCGGCGCCGGCGAGACCATCACCCTGGTCGCCCGCCATCTGCACGAACTGGGTGTAAAGCGCATCGTCGTCGCCAACCGCACCCTGGAGCGCGCGAGCATTCTGGCCGAGCAGTTCGGCGCCCACGCGGTGTTGCTTTCGGAAATCCCGGCGGAACTGGTGCGCAGCGACATCGTCATCAGCTCCACCGCCAGCCAGTTGCCGATCCTGGGCAAGGGCGCGGTGGAAAGCGCCTTGAAACTGCGCAAGCACAAGCCGATCTTCATGGTAGACATCGCCGTCCCCCGGGATATCGAGCCGGAAGTCGGCGAACTGGACGACGTTTACCTTTATAGCGTCGACGATCTCCACGAAGTGGTCGCCGAGAACCTCAAGAGTCGCCAGGGCGCAGCCCAGGCGGCAGAGGAGATGGTCTCGGTCGGTGCCGAAGATTTCATGGTCCGCCTGCGTGAGCTGGCGGCGGTGGATGTGCTCAAGGCCTATCGCCAACAAAGCGAGCGCATGCGCGACGAAGAATTGCAGAAGGCCCAGCGCATGCTGGCCAATGGCATCAGCGCCGAAGACGTGCTGGTGCAACTGGCGCGGGGGCTGACCAACAAACTCTTGCACGCACCGAGCGTGCAATTGAAAAAGCTCTCTGCCGAAGGCCGCCTCGATGCGCTGGCCATGGCCCAGGAACTCTTTGCCCTGAATGAGGGCTCATCGGATAGCTTTTCGGATAAGAAACCGCAATGAAAGCGTCACTGCTCAATAAGCTGGACATCCTCCAGGACCGTTTCGAGGAATTGACTGCCTTGCTTGGCGACGGCGAAGTCATTTCCGATCAGAACAAATTCCGCACCTATTCCAAGGAATACGCGGAAGTCGAACCGATTGTCGAAACCTATAAACAGTTGCTCAAGGTACAAGGCGATCTCGAGGGCGCTCAGGCGCTGCTCAAGGACAGCGACCCGGACATGCGCGAAATGGCCGTGGAAGAAGTTCGCGAAGCCAAAGAGCAATTGATCGAAATCGAAGCCAGTCTGCAACGCATGCTGCTGCCCAAGGATCCGAACGATGGGCGCAACGTGTTCCTCGAAATCCGCGCCGGCACCGGCGGTGACGAGGCGGCGATTTTCTCTGGCGACCTGTTCCGCATGTATTCGCGTTACGCCGAGCGTCGTGGCTGGCGGGTGGAAATCCTCTCGGAGAACATCGGTGAACACGGCGGCTTTAAAGAAGTCATCGCCCGCGTCGAAGGCGACAACGTCTACGGCAAGCTGAAATTCGAATCCGGTGCCCACCGCGTACAACGGGTTCCGGCTACCGAATCCCAGGGTCGCATCCACACTTCGGCCTGCACCGTAGCCGTGTTGCCCGAGCCGGACGAGCAGGAAGCGATCGAGATCAACCCCTCGGATTTGCGCATCGATACCTACAAATCCTCCGGTGCCGGTGGTCAGCACGTCAACAAGACGGACTCGGCGATCCGCATCACGCACTTGCCGTCCGGTATCGTCGTCGAGTGCCAGGAAGAACGTTCCCAGCACAAGAACCGCGCCCGGGCGATGTCCTGGCTGTCGGCCAAGCTCAACGATCAGCAGACCAGCGCCGCCGCGAACGCTATCGCTAGCGAGCGTAAATTGCTGGTCGGTTCGGGCGATCGCTCGGAGCGGATCCGCACGTATAACTTTGCCCAGGGGCGGGTCACCGACCACCGGGTCAACCTGACGCTGTATTCCCTCGACGAAATCCTCGCGGGTGGCGTCGATGCGGTGATCGAGCCGTTGCTGGCCGAATACCAGGCCGACCAATTGGCAGCGATAGGTGAGTAAATGACGATCATTGCCAGTTTGTTACGCGCCGCCGACCTGCCGGATTCGCCCACCGCGCGCCTGGATGCCGAATTGTTGCTGGCCGCTGCGTTGGGCAAGTCTCGCAGTTTTCTACACACCTGGCCCGAGCGCATCGTTCCGAGCGAAGCGGCGCTTAAATTTGCCGAGTATTTGCAGCGCCGCCGTGGCGGTGAGCCAGTGGCGTACATCCTCGGTCAGCAAGGTTTCTGGAAGCTTGATCTGGAAGTCGCGCCGCACACGCTGATCCCGCGCCCGGACACCGAATTGCTGGTGGAAGCCGCACTGGAATTGTTGCCCGCGACACCTGCCAAGGTCCTCGATCTCGGCACCGGCAGCGGCGCCATTGCGTTGGCCCTGGCCAGCGAGCGTCCAGCCTGGAAGGTTACCGCCGTGGATCGCGTGCTCGAAGCCGTGGCCCTGGCCGAGCGCAATCGCCAGCGACTTCACCTGAACAACGCCACCGTGCTGAGCAGTCATTGGTTCAGCGCCCTGGAAGGTCAGCGCTTTCAGCTGATCATCAGCAATCCACCTTACATCGCCTCCGCCGACCCGCATCTGGTGGAAGGCGATGTGCGTTTTGAGCCAGCCAGTGCCTTGGTGGCCGGCATCGATGGGCTCGACGATTTGCGTCTGATCGTCGCCCAGTCGCCGGATTATCTGGAGGCGGGCGGTTGGCTGATGCTTGAACACGGTTACGATCAAGCCACTGCAGTACGCGATTTGCTGCTGACCCGCGGCTTTGAAGAAGTCCACAGCCGCACCGATCTGGGCGGTCACGAACGTATCAGCCTGGGGCGCCTGCCGTGCTGAATGATCAGGAATTGTTGCGCTACAGTCGGCAGATTCTGTTGCAACACGTCGACATCGACGGCCAGTTGCGACTGAAAGAAAGCCGCGTGTTGATCGTCGGTCTCGGCGGCCTCGGCTCGCCGGTTGCGCTGTATCTGGCAGCCGCCGGCGTCGGTGAGTTGCATCTGGCGGATTTCGACACGGTCGACCTGACCAACCTGCAACGCCAGATCGTTCACGACACTGACAGCGTCGGCCTGAGCAAGGTCGATTCGGCTATTCGCCGACTGACTGCAATCAATCCCGAGATTCAGTTGATCGCCCATCGCACTGCGCTGGACGAAGATTCCCTGGTCGCCGCCGTGACTGCGGTGGATCTGGTGCTGGACTGTTCCGACAATTTCTCCACCCGCGAAGCGGTCAATGCTGCGTGTGTCGCCGCCTGCAAACCGCTGGTCAGTGGCGCTGCGATTCGGCTGGAAGGGCAGTTGTCGGTGTTTGACCCGCGCCGTCCGGAAAGCCCGTGCTACCACTGTTTATATGGTCACGGCAGCGAAGCCGAACTGACCTGCAGCGAAGCCGGTGTCGTGGGGCCTTTGGTTGGCCTGGTGGGCAGCCTTCAGGCGCTGGAAGCCATGAAATTGCTGGTGGGTTTCGGCGAGCCGCTGGTGGGGCGCCTGTTGTTGATCGATGCCTTGGGCTCGCGCTTTCGCGAATTGCGGGTCAAGCGTGATCCGGGCTGCAGCGTCTGTGGTTCGAAGCATGCGTGAAGCGCCGATTGGCGTGTTCGACTCCGGTGTCGGTGGGCTTTCGGTGCTGGCCGAGATCCAGCGTTTGCTGCCCAACGAATCACTGTTGTATGTCGCCGATTGCGGGAATATTCCCTACGGCGAGAAAACCCCGGAATTCATCCGTCATCGCTGCAGCGTGATGGCCGGTTTTTTTCAGCAGCAGGGCGCCAAGGCCTTGGTGCTGGCCTGCAATACGGCGACTGTCGCTGGCGTTGCCGACTTGCGGCGCGATTATCCCGAGTGGCCCATCGTCGGCATGGAGCCGGCGGTCAAACCGGCCGCTGCCGCCACCCGCAGCGGTGTGGTCGGTGTGCTCGCCACCACCGGCACGTTGCAGAGTGCCAAGTTCGCCGCGTTGCTCGACCGATTCGCCACCGATGTGCGAGTCATCACTCAGCCGTGCCCCGGCCTGGTGGAGCTGATCGAAAACGGCGATCTGCACAGCCCAGCCCTGCGCCAGTTGCTGGCCAGGTATGTCGAACCGCTGCTCGGCGCCGGGTGCGACACGATAATTCTCGGCTGCACGCATTACCCCTTCCTAAAGCCGTTGCTAAAGCAGATGATCCCCGATGACATCAGCCTGATTGACACCGGCGCCGCTGTAGCGCGGCAACTTCAGCGTCTGTTGGCTGAGCGTGATTTGTTCGCCCAAGGGCCTGCACGTGCTGCGCAGTTCTGGACGAGTGCCGATCCGCAGCATTTCAGAAATATCTTGCCGATACTGTGGAATACCGCTGGCGTTGTGCAAAGCTTCAAGGAGTAAACAAATCTTGGGGCAAGTGAGTCATTGGGGTGCGTCAAGCAACAAAAAAACCACACGAAATCGTTCGGAAAAGGATGTTTCTAATGAAGCGACTATTCTGCTTGGCCGCGATTGCGGCCGCACTGATGGGGCACAGTTTTACCGCACAGGCGGCAGGCGTGGAGTTCGCGGTCGGCGAGACCAGCGACTCGACCCTGACCTATAGACTGGGCATGCAATTCGATTGGGACAAGAGCTGGTTGCAGAGTGATGTCGGTCGCTTGACCGGTTACTGGAGCGGTGCCTACACCTATTGGGAAGGCGACAAGACCTCCAGCAACCACAGCCTGTCGTTCTCGCCAGTGTTTGTTTACGAGTTTGCCGGTCAGAACGTCAAGCCGTACCTGGAGGCCGGGATTGGCGTGGCGTTGTTCTCTCATAGCGAACTTGAAAGCAACAACCTCGGTGGTGCTTTTCAGTTCGAAGACCGATTCGGCTTTGGTGTGCGCTTTGCGGGCGGACATGAAGTCGGGATTCGTGCGACGCACTACTCCAATGCCGGTCTTAACAGTTACAACGACGGCGTAGAAAGCTACTCGCTGCACTACACGATGCCGTTGTAAGCCTCGGTGCTCTAAATGTGGGAGCGAGCCTGCTCGCGAAAGCGGTGTACCAAGCAACATCAATGTTGAATGTTAAACCTCTTTCGCGAGCAGGCTCGCTCCCACATTGGATTTTCGGTGACTTCGACTTCACCGATACGCCGTGGTAATCCCTTGGCGCTCATCGATGCATTCTGGTGCGCCCATCTCGAACTCCCGGCAGATCAGCGGGCGTTTTTCGTAGATGGTGCACATCATCGTGTTGCGATCCAGCGCGGCGCACCAGCCGTCATCCAGGCGCAGCATGACTTCCCCACCCCAGTCATCAGTATCGATAAAACGTTCGGGCACGCCTGTGTCGGTGATCAGCATGACTTCGAGCTGACAGCAGCAAGCTGCGCAGGTCGAGCAAGTGACCACCGGTTCGACGATTTGCGTGTGGGGAATGGTTTTCATGGCTCGCAGTGTAAGGCAGTGGGCCGGGGCTGTGTGAAAGGCCTGACGGACGCTCAGCTGTGGGTGTCGGACGCTAGCCGCTGAGACATGAAATGCAGCGTGGGAAACAGCAGCGCCCACAGTAATCCGATGCCGATCAGTGTCGGCGATTGCCCGAAGGGAAATTGCACCCCGGCCAATTGTCCTCCCGCGTAATACGACAGCGGCCCACCGACGGCGCCCAGTAGGCTGCCGAGCCACCAGGGATTGGCGGTCCATTGCAGGCAATGGCGCAAAGTGGTTGCCAGCAACGCCCACAACAGCATCAGCCACGGCGGAATCAGCGGCGCGACATCGTTGAAGTCGAACACCCCAAGCCAGCGCAACGAACTGTCGACCGTCGTTCCCAGCAGCACCACGCTGAGGATCAGTCGGCCTTCATCGGCCCCGCGACTTATCCACAACAGATGAATCACCAGCACCGCCAACGCCACCAGCAACCACAGACCACTGCCTCCGATCACGCAGGCAAACCAGCCGATCTGAAATAGCGCGGCATTTGCCAATCGTTCATGCATCGAATCGGCCGAGCAGCGGCGCCGGCATTGCGGCGGGTTTGGCCAGTAGCAATTGCGCCGTGCCGATGGTGCGTTCCAGGAAACCACCTTCGCAGTAGCACAGATAAAATTCCCACAGCCGCAGGAAATAGTCGTCGTAGCCCATTTCGCTCAAGCGACCGTGGGCGCGGCGAAAATTCTCATGCCACAGGCGCAAGGTTTGGGCGTAGTGCAGGCCGAAATCCTCCATGTGCAGCAGGTTCATGTCGGTGTCACGGCTGACAATCTCCAGCATTTTCTGCACGCAGGGCAGGGCGCCGCCGGGGAAGATGTAACGCTGGATGAAATCGACATTGCTCTTGGCTTGTTCGTAGCGCTGCTCGCGGATGGTGATCGCTTGCAACAGCATCAAACCGTTGCTCTTGAGCAGATGCGCGCATTGCTTGAAGTAGGTCGGCAGGAAGCGATGACCAACCGCCTCGATCATCTCGATCGACACCAGTTTGTCGTACTGCCCGCTCAGGTCGCGATAATCGGACAGCAGCAGTGTGACCTGGTCCTGCAAACCCAGGGCTTCGATCCGTTGCGCGGTGTAGGCGTACTGCTTTTTCGACAGCGTGGTGGTGGTGACTTTGCAGCCGTAATTCTGGGCGGCGTAAAGCGCCATGCTGCCCCAGCCAGTGCCGATTTCCAGCAGGTGATCGCTGGGTTGCAGCGCGAGTTTCTGGCAGATACGTTCGAGCTTGTTCAGTTGCGCCTGTTCCAGGGTGTCTTCAGGGGTGAGGAACTGCGCGGCGGAATACATCATGGTCGGGTCGAGAAACTGCTCGAACAAGTCATTGCCGAGGTCGTAATGTGCAGCGATGTTTTTCTGCGAGCCCTTGCGCGTGTTGCGATTGAGCCAGTGCAGGCTCTGCACGAACGGGCGGCTCAGTTTTGCCAGTCCACCTTCCAGCGCATCCAGCACGTCAAGGTTGCTGACGAAGACACGCACCACTGCCGTCAAATCCGGCGAACTCCAGTAGCCGTGGATAAATGCTTCGCCCGCGCCAATCGAGCCGTTACTCGCCACCAGTCCCCAGACCGCGGCGTCGAGGATATGGATTTCGCCCACGGGATGGCTGCCGGCGGTACCGAAGACGTGCCGTTCGCCGTCTTCGAAGACCACCAGTTGCCCGTGTTTGAGCTGCGCCATCTGCCGCAACACACCACGGCGCAGCAACGATCCGGTCAGGCTGTTGGTACTTAACAGGCTGGTTTTGGCCGAGACACTAGAGGATTTCATGGCGGCGATCCTTGGGGGGAACAATGGTGGTCTGAAATCTGCCATCGGCAGCAGGATGAGCAAATATCGGTGTGCGTTTCAGTAACAAGCGCACGGCCTGCCAATAAATCGCCAGACAGGTTTTCGCGGTCATCCACGGAAAGCGCCGCAAGTAACGGTGCAGGCTGCCGCGGGTGAGGGCTTCGCGGTGCAGGTTGAGCGTGGCGTCGAACAGTTTCA
This sequence comes from Pseudomonas sp. ACM7, assembly GCF_004136015.1. Taxonomy (NCBI): domain Bacteria; kingdom Pseudomonadati; phylum Pseudomonadota; class Gammaproteobacteria; order Pseudomonadales; family Pseudomonadaceae; genus Pseudomonas; species Pseudomonas sp. ACM7. Next base: position 3,819,906 of record NZ_CP024866.1, read on the forward strand.
GTTCGCCTTGCCAGTCCGCCATGTGCACGCCGAGTTTTTGCGCGGCGGGGCTGAAGCTCATGCGGTATTCAATATCGCGCGGTAGAAACGGCGACACATGAAACGCCTTGGCCACGGCGAAATGCTGGTGGAAGTCCTGCACGTTCGTCGGTGCCTTGGCCGGCAACACGTAGTGGTAACGCTCGCGCCACGGCGTATTGGTGACTTCGCAGAGAATCGCCGCCAGTTGGCCGTCGGCCTCATGGCAGTAGAAAAAACTCACCGGGTTGAACGACAGGCCCCAACTGCGGGCCTGGGTCAGGAGGCAGATCGAGCCGTGTGGCACATGGCCGATTACCTCGGCGACTTGCTGGCGTACCGCGTCGATCAAACGCATGCCACTGCCAGTGAAGGCTTTCAAGTAATCGGTTTCGCGAAACGAAAACGGCGCGAAACGGCTGGTGCCCGACAGCGGCGACAAGCCAAGCACCGCGTCCTGTTCATCGAGGTCCAGGTACAGCAGACCGATCCGGTAACGGAATTCATGGCGCCGCGGGGCAAACCGCCGATGGGCGATCCAGCCGCTATAAAGGGCGCTGTTCACAACACTTCTCCCAGCGAGCGAGCAACCCGCAGCGCACTGACCACACCGTCTTCATGGAAACCACTGGCCCAATAAGCGCCGCAAAACCAGGTGTGCTGCGCGCCGTCCAATTCATCCCAACGCGCTTGCGCGGCGACGGCAGCCAGGCTGTATTGCGGATGGGCGTAGGTGAATTTGGCCAGCACTTTGTTCGGGGTGATGCCGGCGCTCTGATTGAGGCTGATGCAAAACGTGGTGTCGCTCTGGATGCCTTGCAGAATGTTCATGTCGTAAGTGACGGCGGCCAGCGTGTGACCGGGACCACCGAGGCGATAATTCCAGCTTGCCCAGGCAAGTTTTCGCACCGGCAGCAAGCGCGTGTCGGTGTGCAACACCACTTCGTTGTCGGCGTAGGGCAGGGCACCGAGGATCGACTGTTCGGCGCTGCTCGGTTTGGCCAGCAGTTTGAGGGCCTGATCGCTGTGGCAGGCGAACACCACTTTGTCGAAACGCTCGCTGCCGGCGGCACTGTGGATAACGACGCCGTCTTCATCGCGTTCAACGCGGGTCACCGGGCAATTGAGGCGGATCTTGCCTTTAAAAGACGCGGTCAGAGGTGCGACATAAGCGCTTGAGCCACCCTCGATCACACTCCATTGCGGACGATTGCTGACGGACAGCAAGCCGTGATTCTTGAAAAACCGGATGAAGAACTGCAACGGGAAACCGAGCATGTCGGCCATGGACATGGACCAGATCGCCGCGCCCATCGGCACGATGTAATGCAGGATAAAGCGCTCGCCGTAGCCGCCGGCCTTCAGGTATTGATCGAGGGTGGTGTCGGCGGCGATCCGTTGTTCTTCGAGGTCGCGCTGGGCTTCTTTGTTGAAGCGCAGGATGTCCCGCAACATGCCCCAGAACCCTGGCGACATCAGGTTGCGACGTTGGGCGAACAAGCTGTTGAGGTTGTTGCCGTTGTACTCAAGGCCCGAGTCCGGGTCGGTGACCGAGAAACTCATCTCGGTGGGTTTGAAGCCCACGCCGAGCTGGCCCAGCAGGCGAATGAAATTCGGGTAGGTCCAGTCGTTGAACACAATAAAACCAGTGTCCACTGCATAGCGTTGGCCATCGACAGTCACGTCCACCGTGTGGGTGTGACCGCCGACCCAGTCGCTGGCCTCGAACAGAGTGATCTCGTGCCTGCGATTGAGCAGGTAGGCGCTGGTCAGCCCCGAGATCCCGCTGCCGATGATGGCGATGTTCAAGGGACATCCTTGATCGGCGGACTGCTGCGCACCATGCGCTTGCCGATGGCCAGTTTCACGCCGTTGGGCATTTTTGACAGCGGCCAGAGCGCGGCCATGAACAGTCCGGGAAACGCGATCTCCAGTGGGCGTTTTTTGAGTTTGGCGAAGATGTGCTGCGCAGCTTTATCCACAGGCCAACTGAGCGGCATCGGGAAATCGTTCTTCGCCGTCAACGGTGTTTCGACAAACCCCGGGCTGACCACGGTGACTTCAATGCCTTCCGGCGCCAGATCAATGCGCAACGATTCGAACAAGTAGCGCAGCCCGGCCTTTGACGCGCCATAAGCTTCGGCGCGGGGTAGCGGCAAATACGTCACCGAACTGGCGACGCCCACCAAGTGCGGCGCGGTACCCTTGCGCAGCAGCGGTAAGGCCACCTCGATGCAGTACGCGCTGGCGAGCAAATTGGTGCGCACCACATGCTCGACAATCGACGAATCGAATTGCTGAACGTCGACGTATTCGCAGGTGCCTGCGTTGAGAATCACCGTGTCCAGGGATCCCCAGTCTTCGGCAATTTGCGCGCCGATTTCGCGGACTGTCTGGCTGTTGGTCAAGTCACCGGGCACCACCAGCACTTGCCCCGGATAACGCAGGGACAAGACCTTCAGCACTGCCGCCGAGCGTGAACTGACGGCGACGTGGGCGCCGGTTTTCAGTATTTCTTCGGCCAGCGAGGCGCCAATGCCGCTGCTGGCGCCGGTTAACCAGTATCGCCGTGGTGGTGTAAAACTCATCCCATTCTCCTTTTCAGCCAGGCAATCGCCCGACCCAATACGGGTACATGTTCGTAAAGCAGCGCCCCGGCATCGAAGTAATCCCGATGGCGATAAACCTTATCGCGCCAAAGCAGGTGCGAGCAGCCATCGACCCGAATCAACTGACCGCCCGCCAGACGCGGATGGCGATAACTCATGACCCAGCGCAAATAGCCCTCGCCTTCGCTGATCTGGTCTAAGCCATGAAAGTCGAAGTGCAGATCGCTGACGTTGGCGTAGAGCTCGGCGAAGTAGCTGCGCATTTGCACCAGGCCCTGAACTTCGTGCAGAGGATCGGTGAAGTGCACGTCGTGGGTGTAGAGCTGATCTAGGCGTAGCAGGTTGTCCTTGTCCAAGGCTGCAAACTGTTGGGCAAAACGGCGCAGGAAATCACTCATCGTGTCCTCCGGCCTGCTGTCTTGATGGCAGGTTCTTGAACGCGGCCAGCGCCCGTTGGCGCGAGGTGCTTAGGTTGACGATTGGCGACGGATAATCTGCCACGCCGAACAACCCACCAAGGTTGGCCGGGTTGTGCACGTCCTTTTTGTTCAGCCCGGCCAGTTCCGGCAGCCAGTGCTTGATGAACACGCCTTCGCTGTCGAATTTTTCCGACTGGCTCAACGGATTGAAAATCCGGAAGTAGGGCGCCGAGTCGGTGCCAGTAGACGAGCTCCACTGCCAGCCACCGTTGTTCGCCGCGAGGTCGCCGTCGATCAGGTGCCGCATGAAAAAGCGCTCGCCTTCACGCCAGTCAATCAGCAGGTTTTTGGTCAGGAACATCGCCACGACCATGCGTAGTCGGTTGTGCATCCAACCGGTTTCGAGCAATTGGCGCATGGCCGCGTCGATGATCGGCAGGCCGGTGCGGGCTTCTTGCCACGCCAGCAGTTCTTCCGGGGCGTCGCGCCAGGCCAGGGCTTCGGTTTCCGGGCGGAAAGCACGGTGACGCGAGACCCGTGGGTAGCCCACCAGAATGTGTTTGTAGAACTCGCGCCACAGCAGTTCGTTGATCCAGGTCACCGCGCCGACCTTGCCGCTTTCGAACTCCCCTTGATTGCTTTGCAGGGCAGCGTGCAGGCATTGGCGAGGGGAAATCACCCCGGCGGCAAGATAAGCCGAGAGCTGACTGGTACCCGGTTTGGCCGGGAAGTCTCGCTCGTTTTTGTAATAGTCAATCTGGGCGTCGGCGAAGGTGTCGAGACGGCGCCGGGCTTCGGCTTCACCGGCAGGCCAGAGTGTGCGCAGGCTGAGGATCGGCGTTTTGAAACCTTCAACGCTTGATGGGATTTTGTCGCTGCCGATAGCAAGTGGCACCTGAACCGCGGGTGCGACGACCAGCCCTGGTAACGACGCGCGCAGACGGTCGTAGCAGGCTTTGCGGAACTGGCTGAAGACTTGAAAGTAAGTGCCGGTCTTGGTTAGCACGCTGCCCGGTTTGAACAGCAGTTGATCGAGGTAGCTATAGAAGTCGATGCCATGGGCCTTGAGCGATTCGCCCACGGCGTCATCACGACGGCTTTCATGAATGCCGTATTCCTCGTTGACGTGCACCGCGTCGATCTTCAATTGCTGACACAGTTCAAGCAGCACCTTCGGCGCTTCATCCCAGCGTGATGACGTGCGGATCAGCAAAGGAATATTCAGTTCGCCCAGCGTACGGCTCAACTCGCCAAGATTGCGCAACCAGAAATCCACTTTGCACGGCGCATCGTCATGCTCCAGCCATTGGTCCGGGCTCAGCAGGTACACCGCTACCGTCGGACCGCGAGCAGCGGCCGCCGAAAGGGCGGTGTTGTCATGTAGGCGCAAGTCGCTGCGCAACCAGATCAATTGCATGGTGGTGTCCGTACGTTTCATTAAATTAGTCCACGCTGAACCAGGTCCTGATGGACGATTAACGGGTCTTCGGCCAAGAACAAATCAGCGATCTCAGTAGTTTTTACGGACAACTCGGCGTGGTGGATGCATACCGTTGGTCCGGCAATCATTTTTGGGCAACTGACACCATTCAAAAGTTTCGGCAACTGCGAAAGGTTCATGGCTTTGCTGGAATACAGCAGTACGCCGCGGGCTTGCAGATGATCGACCGCCAGCGCGAGTTCGCCGGCGGGGAGTGGCCAGTCGAACACTTCCACCGGGCAATCGGCGCTGCTGATCAACCAGGCGGTCAGCCATAGGTGAGGTTCCAGTGGCAGGTCCGAGTGATTGATCAACAACAGTGGCGCGGTGCGTAACTGACGGTTGTTATGGTAGATGCGTGCTCCAAATTTGCTGCGTAACCAGGAGTAAAAAAACACCCGCTCCATCTGCGCGCCGAACTGTCCTTGCCAGCGTTGTTCCAGTTCAGCCAGCAGCGGCATCAGCAGTTGTGCGCACAAGGTCCGTGGTGGATACAGCGCCATGGCCTGATTGACGGTGTCGTCAAGAGTGCGCTCGTTCAGTTGAGTGACCGCCTGCAGCAGCGTATGGCGCAGCACTTGCCAATCGTTTTCGACGGATTCGGTAAAGGCCTGGGGGGTGTCGAGTAGTTGCTTGACCTGGCTGACGGCCACGCCGCGGTTGAGCCAGGTGAGGATCGTCAGGATGCGTTGAACGTGTTCGGCAGAAAACAGCCGATGCCCCTTGGGCGTGCGTTGCGGCACGATCAGGCCATAACGCCGTTCCCAGGCCCGCAGGGTGACGGCGTTGACGCCGGTCTGCCGCGCGACCTCACGGATCGGCAGCCAGCCTTCGTCGAGGGCTTTCTTGAAGTCGGCGCCGAGGTCTTCGCTGGCGCTGGTGTCGAGTGGGCTTTTCATTGGATTGTCATTAGATCGCGTTTCGCAGACTGAGATTTTCCGGATGCGGTTGCAGGTAAACCTGTTGCGCAATGTACGGATCCGGATGTTGGCGAAAGTAGTGTTTGAGCAGCGTCAACGGCACCACTAACGGCACGATGCCGTGGCGGTATTGCCCGATGACGTGCTGCACTTCCTGTTTGTCTTCAGGGCTGATTGCCTGTTTGAGATAGCCACTGATGTGTTGCAGGACGTTGGTGTGGCTGCGGCGTGTGGCGCATTTTTTCAAGGCCGTCATCAGCTCGCTGAAATAGCGTGGACCGAGTTCGTTCGGGTCGGTCTGGCCCATGTTGCCCAGCAGGGTGCCCAGGGTTTTGTATTGCACCGGGTTGTGGGCCATCAGCAGGTATTTGTAGCGCGAGTGAAAGTCCGTGAGGCCACGGCGAGTCAGGCCTTCACGCAACAACTGCTGCCAGGCGCTGTAGGCGAACACGCGGGTGAGGAAGTTTTCTCGCAGCACCGGGTCGTTGAGCCGGCCGTCTTCTTCCACCGGTAAATCCGGATGCAGCGCGCAGAACGTCTTGGCGTAGATGCCACGGCCACCTCCGTCCACCGGCGCGCCGTTGGCGTGGTAGACCTTGACCCGATCCAGGCCGCATGACGGGGATTTCTGCATGAAGATATAGCCGCAGAGGTCGACCAGTTCTGCGGCCATTTTCTGACCGTATTCGGCCAGTGGCCGGGTGACATTGAGTGTTGTGTTAACGGTGCCGACGGCTTCGGGATGTTGTGGATCACCCACCAGACGGATCGGTTCACGGGGAATGCCGAGGCCAATGGCGACTTCGGGGCAAACCGGGACAAAATCGAAATAGTCAGTGAGGGTGCGACTGCACAGCCGCGATTCCTTGTGCCCGCCGTTAAAACGCACTTCTGCGCCCATCAGGCAGGCGCTGATGGCGATCTTCGGTTTCACGGTGATGTGGGGCATCGGAGCACCTCGAATCTAAACCTGTACAGACTGTTCGGTCTGTACAACATAACTTCATCATAGATTCAAAGGTGTACAAGTCAAACTATTTGTATAGGTTTTACCGTCGGCCTCCTACCGGATTGATGCGGTTCACTGCAGATGCGCATGCAAGCGGCGGGCGGCTTCCTGGCCGCTGAGCCAGGCGCCTTCGACACGACCGGACAAGCACCAGTCGCCACACACATAGAGGCCCAGATCGGCATCGGCCAGTGCTCCCCATTCATGGCTGCTGGCGGGCCGGGCGTAAAGCCAGCGGTGGGCGAGGCTGAAGGTCGGGGCGGGCATGGCGTCGTGCAGCAGCTCGGCAAATGCGCCGTGCAATTGCTCGATCACGGCTTCTTTGGGCAGGTCGATATGTTGCCGGCTCCAGGCACTGGTCGCATGCAGCACCCACGTGTCGAGGGTGTTGTCGCGTCCGGGCTTGCTGCGGTTGCGGGCCAGCCAATCGAGCGGGCTGTCCTGTACGAAGCAGCCTTCCATGGGCGTATCCAGCGGAGTCTCGAACGCCAGCGCGACAGCCCAGGTCGGGTCCATTTTCACCCCGGCGGCGGCGCCGGCGAGTTTCGGCGCGGAGGCCAGCAGTGCAGTCGCCTGAGGCGCCGGCGTGGCAATAATCACATGACTGAACGGGCCGTGGGTGAAGCCTTCGGCGTCCTGCAGATGCCAGTGTTCTTCGCCGCGATAGACCTCGGTAATACGGCAGGCGAAATGCACTTCCAGGTCGCCGAGCAGGCCACGGGTGATGGCGCTCATGCGCGGCGTGCCGACCCAGCGCGTCTGTTCGTCCGGCGACAGGTTGAGCTGGCCACCGTGATAGGTGTAGAGCTGCGGCATCCATTCGGCGACCCAGCCGTTGCCTTGCCAGCGCTGGACTTCAGTGACGAAGCGGCGATCGCGGGCAGTGAAATATTGCGCGCCCATGTCCAGAGCCCCCGCATCGCTGCGCTTGCTTGACATGCGTCCGCCACTACCGCGGCTTTTATCGAAAAGTTGAACGACATGCCCGACCTCTGTCAGGGCCTGGGCGGCGGAGAGCCCGGCGATGCCGGTGCCGATGATTGCGATAGGTACAGTCATAGGGGCCTCGTTTACCTTTCTGTACAGACTACGCCGTGGTTGAAACCTGTACAATATTGTTTTTTGGTATAACTTTTAGCGTTCTCGTTCTGACAGCTTGGCCTATTGTTAATCACAGAGCCTGCCCGATAACAAAGATCCCTGCTTATAAAAATAGACTAGTGATCAGGGTTAAACGCCACGCGAGGAAGTAGTCATGCACATATTGCTGACCGGCGGTACTGGTTTGATAGGACGTCAGCTCTGCGGACTCTGGTTGAGTCAGGGGCATCGCCTGACGGTCTGGAGTCGCAAGCCTGAAAAAGTTGCGAAAATCTGCGGTGCCCAAGTGCGCGGAGTGGCCCGCCTCGAGGACATCGGCCAGGAGCCGGTGGATGCGATTATCAATCTGGCAGGCGCACCGATTGCCGATCGGCCTTGGACAACCAGACGCAAAGCGCTGTTGTGGAGTAGCCGCATCACCCTGACCGAAACCCTGCTGGCCTGGCTCGAAACCTGTGAACAAAAACCGCAGGTGTTGATTTCGGGGTCTGCGGTCGGTTGGTACGGTGACGGGGGCGAGCGGGAATTGACCGAGAAATCGCCACCGGTCATCGATGATTTTGCCAGCCAGTTGTGCATCGCCTGGGAAGAAACCGCCCAGCGTGCCGAAGGCTTGGGCCTTCGCGTGATCTTCATTCGTACCGGGCTGGTGTTGTCGGCCGAGGGCGGCTTTTTGTCGCGGCTGTTGCTACCGTTCAAAGTGGGGCTGGGCGGGCCTATCGGCAATGGCCGGCAGTGGATGCCGTGGATCCATATCAACGATCAAATCGCCCTGATTGATTTTCTTCTGCATCAGGAAGACACCAGTGGTCCTTATAATGCCTGCGCGCCCAAACCGGTGCGCAACCGCGAGTTTGCCAAGACATTGGGTAGCGTGCTGCACCGCCCGACGTTCATGCCCATGCCGGCCTTGGCGTTAAAGGTGTGTCTGGGCGAGTTGTCATTGTTATTGCTGGGCGGCCAGAAGGCCGTACCGGCTCGCTTGCTGGACGCGGGTTTCACTTTCCAGTTCACTGATTTGCGCGCGGCTCTGGACGACCTTTCCAGCCGCCTTTGAAATAGGACGTTGCATGACCGATCACGCATTGCTTCTGGTCAATCTGGGCTCACCAGCCTCCACCTCGGTGGCGGATGTGCGCAGTTACCTCAATCAATTTCTGATGGACCCGTATGTGATCGACCTGCCATGGCCGGTGCGACGTTTGCTGGTGTCGCTGATCCTGTTCAAGCGCCCGGAGCAGTCTGCCCACGCCTACGCCTCGATCTGGTGGGAAGAGGGCTCGCCGTTGGTGGTGCTCAGCCGTCGCCTGCAACGGGCCATGACTGCCCAGTGGACCCACGGTCCGGTGGAACTGGCGATGCGTTACGGTGAGCCGTCGATGGAGTCGGTGCTGGTGCGCATGGCAGGGCAGGGGGTCAAACGTATTACGTTGGCGCCTCTGTACCCGCAGTTCGCTGACAGCACCGTGACCACGGTGATCGAAGAAGCCAAACGGGTCGTGCGGGAGAAGAATCTTGACCTGCAGTTTTCGATTCTCCAGCCGTTTTACGATCAGCCGGAATACCTCGATGCGCTGGTGGCCAGCGCCAAGCCGCATCTGGCGCAGGAGCACGATCACCTGTTGCTAAGCTTTCACGGATTGCCAGAGCGGCACCTGACCAAGATCGACCCTACCGGTCACCATTGCTTCAAAAGCGATAATTGCTGCCTGAACGCTTCGCCAGAAGTATTGGTGACCTGCTACCGCGCCCAATGCCTGCGCACGGCGTCCGAGTTTGCCAAGCGGCTGGGGCTGCCGGACGGCAAGTGGTCGGTGTCGTTCCAGTCGCGTCTGGGTCGAGCGAAATGGATCGAACCCTACACCGAAGCGCGCCTCGATGAGTTGGCTGGAATGGGCGTGAAGAAGGTACTGGTGATGTGCCCGGCGTTCGTTGCCGATTGCATCGAGACCCTGGAAGAGATCGGTGATCGCGGGCGGGAGCAGTTCCGCGAGGCGGGGGGAGAGGAGTTGGTGCTGGTGCCGTGTCTTAACGACGATCCGCAGTGGGCGCGGGCGTTGAGCACCTTGTGTGAAAGAGCCCCGTTGGCCCTTTAAAAGCATCGTCGGATCGCCGCCCGGAGCCAGCTCGCTCTCACATTTGATCTTTGTGCTCACTGAAGATCCAGTGTGGGAGCGAGCTTGCTCGCGATGGCTATCTCACTGCAATAAAGACCTTAAGTCTTCAAAGCAACTGATCATTCGCCTTCTTGTGCTTCCAGCTGTCATTACCCGGCAGCAACAGGTTCAGCGCAATCGCCGTCACGGCGCACAGCGCGATGCCTTTGAGGCCGAAGTCGTCCGGCCCTGTGCCGGTGCCGACCAGTACGCCGCCAATCCCGAACACCAGGGTCACCGAGACAATCACCAGATTGCGCGCTTCGCCCAGGTCGATCTTGTGGCGAATCAACGTGTTCATGCCCACCGCCGCGATCGAACCGAACAACAGGCACAGAATCCCGCCCATCACCGGCACCGGAATGCTTTGCAGCAGCGCGCCGAACTTGCCGACGAACGCCAGGCTGATGGCAAAAATCGCCGCCCAGGTCATGATCTTCGGGTTGTAGTTCTTGGTCAGCATCACCGCGCCGGTCACTTCGGCGTAGGTGGTGTTGGGTGGACCGCCGAACAAACCAGCCGCGGTGGTGGCAATGCCATCGCCGAGCAGGGTGCGGTGCAGGCCGGGCTTCTTCAGGTAATCGCGACCGGTCACGCTACCGACGGCGATCACGCCGCCGATGTGCTCGATGGCCGGGGCCAGCGCTACCGGAACGATGAACAGAATCGCCTGCCAGTTGAATTCCGGCGCGGTGAAGTGCGGGATGGCAAACCACGGTGCGGCGGCAATTTTCGCGGTATCAACGACGCCAAAATAGAACGCCATCGCAAAACCCACCAGCACGCCGGAGATAATGGGCACCAGGCGGAAAATGCCTTTACCGAACACCGCGACGATCAGGGTGGTCAGCAGCGCTGGCATCGAGATCAACATTGCCGTTTGGTAATGAATCAGCTCAGTGCCGTCGCCAGCCTTGCCCATCGCCATGTTGGCGGCGATCGGCGCCATGGCCAAGCCGATGGAGATGATCACCGGGCCAATCACCACCGGTGGCAGCAGACGGTCAATGAAACCGGTGCCTTTGATCTTCACGGCAAGGCCGAGGAAGGTGTAGACGAACCCCGCCGCCATCACGCCGCCCATGGTCGCCGCGAGGCCGAACTGGCCCTTGGCGAGAATGATCGGGGTGATGAAGGCAAAACTCGACGCCAGGAACACCGGCACCTGACGCCCGGTGACGATCTGGAACAGAATCGTCCCCAGGCCTGCGGTGAACAGCGCCACGTTCGGGTCGAGGCCGGTAATCAGCGGCATCAACACCAGGGCGCCGAAGGCCACGAACAGCATCTGCGCACCCGACAGCACCGTGCGCCAGAGCGGATCGTTGAACTCTTGCTGCATGCTCAAGCGTCCTTCTGCTTGGTGCCGAAGATCTTGTCACCGGCATCGCCCAGGCCTGGAATGATGTAACCGTGTTCGTTCAGTCTCTCGTCAATGGAAGCGGTGTAGATGGTCACATCCGGGTGAGCCTTCTCAACGGCGGCAATGCCTTCAGGGGCAGCCACCAGCACCATCGCGCGGATATCCCGGCAACCGGCCTTTTTCAGCAGGTCGATGGTAGCGACCATGGAGCTGCCGGTGGCGAGCATCGGGTCGATGATCATCGCCAGGCGTTCGTTGATTTCCGGAACCAGTTTTTCCAGATAGGTGTGGGCCTGCAGGGTCTGTTCGTTGCGGGCCACGCCGACGGCGCTGACTTTGGCGCCCGGGATCAGGCTCAGCACGCCTTCGAGCATGCCGATACCGGCGCGCAGGATCGGTACTACAGTAATTTTCTTGCCGGCGATTTTCTCGACCGACACAGTGCCGGCCCAGCCTTGGATATCGTAGGTTTCCAGCGGCAGGTCTTTGGTGGCTTCATAGGTCAGCAGGGCACCGACTTCCTGAGCGAGCTCGCGGAAATTCTTTGTGCTGATGTCGGCGCGGCGCATAAGGCCAAGTTTATGACGGATCAGCGGATGGCGGATCTCGAGGATGGGCATGGGAAAGGCTCCGGCGGCGGGCAAAAAAACCGGCCTAGATTAATCTATCCGAGGGTGTTGTCCTATAGACATACAGTACGTTAGTCCACAAACGCTTGATCTGGCCTCGCTTGATGCGTACCTTTGCCCGCTTTTCCTGAATCCGCCACCCCCCCCCCCCCCCTGGAGAGCGCCATGTCCGCTGATCTCGAGCATATCCGTCAAATCATGCGAGAGGCTGACTGCCTGTACACCGAAGCTGAAGTCGAGGCGGCCATCGCCCGCGTCGGTGCACAAATCAACGATCAACTGGCGGATTCCAACCCGGTGGTGTTCTGTGTGATGAACGGCGGGCTGATTTTCTCTGGCAAGCTGCTGACCTATCTGAACTTCCCGCTGGAAGCGTCCTACCTGCACGCCACCCGTTATCGCAACGAAACCAGCGGCGGCGATCTGTTCTGGAAAGCCAAGCCGGAAGTGTCGTTCATCGACCGTGACGTGCTGATCATCGACGACATCCTCGACGAAGGTCACACCCTGGGCGCGATCATCGACTTCTGCAAACACGCCGGTGCCCGCGCTGTGCACACCGCCGTGCTGATCGACAAGGACCACGACCGCAAGGCTCGCCCGGACCTGAAAGCCGATTTCGTCGGCCTGCCATGCATCGACCGTTACATCTTCGGTTACGGCATGGACTACAAAGGCTACTGGCGTAACGCCAACGGGATTTTTGCCGTTAAAGGAATGTAAGAACATGACCGCGCCAAGCTTTCTTGATCAAACACTGTTCGCCGGGTTGGCCGAGAAAGCGGCGGCGAATCCTCGCGGGCGTCAGCATCACAACTTCCATCAGATGGAAGAGTCGTGCCACCGCATGGCGGTGGGCTTGCAGCCAAACACGTATATCCCGCCTCACCGACACTTGGGCGACAACAAGGCTGAAACCTTGTTGGTCCTCAAAGGGCGGCTCGGTTTGCTGATCTTCGATGAGTCTGGCGTGGTCGTGACGAAACAAGTCCTCGTAGCCGGTGGTGACTGTGTCGGCGTGGATCTGCCAACCGGTGTGTTCCATGGCTTGGTGGTACTGGAAGCTGACAGCCTGATGTTCGAGTGCAAGGCCGGCCCTTATCGTCCGGTTGGTGAGGGTGAACTTGCGCACTGGGCACCGCGTGAAGGCGAGCCGGGTGTGGCCGAGTATCAGGCGTGGATGCGCGCGCAGTTCGATTGATCTTCAGCCCGCCGCAGACTTCTGTAATTGGATGGACTCGCCCAAGTCGGACGCAGGCTGCGCCAGCTGCTACAGTGCTCGGCTTCGCCTTGGGAGCCTGTCATGAGCCTTTTGATCCGCAGATGCGCCGCCCTGTTGCTGACCGTCAGCCTGCCTCTGGCTGCCGCCCCGGCGCCGATGCACGCGCAGTTCCTGCCCCCCGATGACCTGACCCTGCGTGACGCGGAGCCCGAGCAACAACAGCTGTTGCAGGTTACCGAGTACTCGGTGGTGGTCGGCAGCCAGCGCCAGTCCAACCAGCAGCCGATTCCGGTGACCTCACCATTGCTGATCCGTCTCAAGGGCAAATCCTTGAACAAGGGCGCGACCATCAACCAGGTGCTGGTCAATTTCGATGGCGAAAGCAAAAGCCTGAAAAAGCCGATCTTTGACGAAAGGAGCAAAACCCTGACGCTGTTTTACCCGATGGCCCAGTACCGGGTGGTGATCGACTTGTTGCGCAATGACACGGTGTATTGCCAATTCCTCAGCTATGCCAACGGCCATATCTGGGCCGATCTGCACACGGGCGCTGTTCGTCCGCGTTGAGCCCGGTGGCAAGGGAGGGGTAAACTGCCCGCCCCGTGAAATGTCTGCGAGCTGGAGTCGGCAATGCGTAAAGATAAGAAGCAAGTGATTGGTGACGAGATCGGCGATGAGCAGATCAAGCTGTTCCTCGATTTCGAACCGGTCGACGCCACGTCGCCGTCGCTGCACAAACTGATCAAGGCCTATCGCGGCCTGCGCATCGATGACTTCGAGCGTTTTCTGACGTTCTTTGTTGAGGCCGGTCTGGATCTGGACGGCAAGGATGAGCACGGCGATGACTTCGTCGCCCTGATCAAGGATCAGCGCAACGCGGCCGAGTACATCGAACTGATCGAAAAGGCTCGCGGTTAAGATCAAAAGATCGCAGCCTCGCTACGCTCGACAGCTCCTACAAATGGTTCGCTCATACCTGTAGGAGCTGTCGAGCGTAGCGAGGCTGCGATCTTTTGAGCGGCACAAAAAAACGCCCGGCTCTCAATGAGAACGGGGCGTTTTTTATGCGGCCGAATCAAGCGTAGCTTTCGGTCTCGTTGCTGGCTTCAACCAGTTCCAGCGCGACGTTGTTCTGCACATTGATCTTGCGATACAGCGCAGCATCGGTCTCCAGAACCTTTTCCCGAGCCGGGAAGATTTCCGCGAGCTTGGCAGCCCACTCACCGGACGCCTTGTTCGGGAAGCATTTTTCGATCAGTTCCAGCATGATCGAAACAGTCACCGACGCACCTGGCGAAGCGCCGAGCAGGGCAGCAAGTGTACCGTCCTTGGCCGCGACCAGTTCGGTACCGAACTGCAGAACGCCGCCCTTTTTCGGGTCTTTCTTGATGATCTGCACGCGTTGGCCGGCCACTTCCAGGCGCCAGTCTTCGGCTTTCGCTTCAGGGTAGAAGCGACGCAGGGAATCCAGGCGCTGCTCCATCGACTGCATCACTTCGCTGACCAGGTACTTGGTCAGGTCCATGTTGTTTTTCGCCACGGCCAGCATCGGGCCGATATTGCCGGCGCGAACCGACATCGGCAGGTCCATGAAGGAGCCATGCTTGAGGAACTTGGTGGTGAAACCGGCGTAAGGTCCGAACAACAGGGACTTCTTGCCATCGACGACGCGGGTGTCCAGGTGCGGCACCGACATCGGAGGCGAACCCACGGCCGCCTGGCTGTAAACCTTGGCCTGGTGGTGTTTGACCACTTCCGGGTTGTCGCAACGCAGCCACTGGCCACTGATCGGGAAGCCGCCGAAGCCTTTACTTTCTTCGATGCCCGAAGCTTGCAGCAGCGGCAGTGCCGCGCCACCGGCGCCGAGGAACACGAATTTCGCGTCGACGTCACGGGAACTACCGCTGTTGACGTCCTTGATACTGACGGTCCAGCCACTGCCGTTACGCTTGAGGCCGGTCACGCGCTTGCAGTACTTGACCTGGGCATCGGGTGCGCTGGTCAGGTGCTTGAGCAGTTGATTGGTCAGGGCGCCGAAATTGACGTCGGTGCCGTTCATGATGCGGGTGGCGGCGACGACTTCGTCGGTCGGCCGGCCAGGCATCATCAGCGGCATCCACTCGGCCATGGTGGCCTTGTCTTCGGTGTATTCCATGTCCGAGAAGGCGTGGTGCTTGCTCAGCGTCTTGAAGCGTTCCTTGAGGAAGGAAACGCCATCGTCGTTCTGGACGAAGCTCAGGTGTGGCACCGGGCTGATGAACGTCTTGCACGAGCCGAAGGTGCTTTTCTTGGTCAGGTAGGACCAGAACTGCTTCGACACCTCGAACTGGGTGTTGATGTGCACGGCTTTCTTGATGTCGACGGTGCCGTCGGCGGCCTGCGGCGTGTAGTTGAGCTCACACAGCCCGGCGTGACCGGTACCGGCGTTGTTCCACGGGTTCGAACTCTCCGCGGCACCGGAATCCATCAGCTCGACGACTTCCAGCTTGATCGCGGGGTCGAGCTCTTTGAGCAGTACAGCGAGGGTGGCACTCATGATGCCGGCCCCAACCAGTACTACGTCGACTGCTTCGTTATGCGCCATTTAACGCGTCTCCAAAATCTGCAGCACCAAATTGTCGGCATGGCTGCCAGGCGTTCAGGGGCGTGTCAGTGATGCCCCAGGTACCCATGGCAGTATCGCCATGTCCGAATCTTCGCAATTTTTCGCAACTTCGACGGACGCTACCGGCCGGGTCTAAAAGAGTTACATGAACTCACTTCAACGCGCGGCTGGCAATTCGACTTATGGTCGATACATCCGTTTGTGCAACCAAATCCGTAGAGGACAGGCTTCAGGCTCCGGTGTTCGAGGCGTACTCGGTCCTGTGTCGTTGGGCTGTTTCAGACGCTAATGGTGCATATTCAGACGCAAAACTATTCATTTGCTCGCCACACTCTTGTGAAGTTGTGAAAACCCGTTTTTTTCACGCTCTTTTGAAGACGTGAACCTCAAAAAAGGGCTGCCCCAGCCTGGCACCGTGCCCGGATGGATTGCCGCCATGGGATACATGACAGGCAAAACGGGCAAACAGCTCAGTGACCGAGCGTAATGACAGCTCTGCAGATTCGCGAAAAGTGGGGTTTTTGCTCAAGGAACAGCAAGCGCGCCAGCTTCACTCGATCTGTGTGGGCGGCTCTCTGTGGGCGGTGCGGGGTGTCAATACAAGCGCATTGACGATGCTGCGAGGCCCGATCAGGAGACGTCCTTATAATCGGGGGGAGATTGTAGCGAAGAAACGCAGGGAAATGGTCGTGTTTAATGACTTTTATTAGGTGTTCGGTCAGGTGGTCCACAGGTGTTGAGCCCGCGCACGTGGCTGGCGCTGGTTGACACGGGCGCTAGGGGGCAGGGGATGGTGCAGCCAGTTGAGACGGATTTCTTCGATTTCGACCCAGCCATCGCCCATCGGCTGGAGGCTGCACTGTTTGAATGCCTGGCAGTGGCCGTTGCGGTCGAGCAGGGCGAAGCAGCGATGCAGAGGGCGAGGGTTGAACAGCGAGATGAGATAGCGCATGGCGAAGTACCTTGTAGGTGACTGCTATGAAGATAGCTAGCAAACCGTGACGTGCAAGTGTATAGGCGGTGACATCTATGTGACAGGAACCCGCTTCCCAAGGGTTTGTCAGACATTTCAGTAATCACTGAAGGGCTCTAGTTAGCCGCAGTGGCGCACCGCTATACTGCGGGCCTGTTTGTGCCTGATTCTGGAGAGAAGAGCATGTTGCAACGCCTGTTGTTCGGTTTGATCACTGTGACCAGTTTGACCCTGGTTGGCTGCGCCCACAGCCCGCAACAACTGAATCCGGAACCCAAGCTGACGACTCAGCTGGCACCGGTCGGCCATGGTCAGCCGGTGGTGGTGCGTGTGGTGGACGGTCGTCCGTCGCCGACTTTGGGCACCCGTGGTGGCCTGTACCCTGAAACCAGCGCGATCACCGTGCAGGGCGCGCAAATTCTGCCGAAGTTGCAGGCTCAGGCCGAAGCAGCCGTGCGGTTATTGGGCTTCACCCCAACCTCCAATGCGCTGAATGCTCCGCAGTTGACCGTGACGCTGGCCGAGCTGAAGTATCAGTCGCCTAAAGAAGGCATGTATGTGACTGAAGCCACCATTGGCGCGACCTTCCGCTCCGATGTGCAGAATGCCAATCGTCGTTACAGCGGTCGTTACGGTGCGTCCCTGGATCAGCGTTTTGGTATGGCGCCGAATCAGGAAACCAATACCAAGCTGGTCAGCGATGTGTTGAGCGATGCGTTGACGCGTCTGTTCAAGGATCCGACGATTGGTCAGATTCTCGGCGAATAAACGTTCGCTGGATTCAAAAAAGCCCGGTGCCAGCAATGGCCCCGGGCTTTTTCATGTCTGTCAATTTCCCACGGACCTGCACTGAACAACTGTGTGTGCGGGCTTGCTCGCGAAGGCGGAGTGTCAGTCAACATCAATGCAGCTGACACACCGCCTTCGCGAGCAAGCCCGCTCCCACAGGGGTTCAGCGGTGTCAGGCGGCCTGCGAATAAAAATCCAGAACACTCACGCCCGTCAGTAAATCCGTCTCCGGCAAATCCGCATGCTGATGCCCACCCAATGCGCAATACACCAACCAGTGGCGGTCCTGAACGTTGAAGGCGAGGCTGCCAACGAGGTTTTGTTGTTCGTCGCTTTGGGCAATAAGGTAGAGGCGATCCTGGTTTTCGGCGTGCAGCATGACGGTTTCCGTGTCGGTTTCGAGGGGCGCCAGACTGGCGTGTTCAGATGACGGCGCCGTGACACAGGACAGGATTCGGTCAAATGGTTCGTTATTTGTCGGAAAGCAAGGGCAGGAGGGGAGGCTTTCGGTAGAATTCGCGCCGCGGTCGTCGGTTCGGCGTCTGCCACCTGTTTTGCTGAGGTCCGTGATGTCGTTGCATTTGATTTCGCTATTTACCAACCATCCCGCCAAGTTGATCAACCTGTTGGCCTTGTTGTTTGCCTTTCCGGGCGGATGGTTGCTGCATGCCACTCGTCGCCGCGAACAGCGCGCGTTGGCCACTCTCGAAGCGCAAAGCCAGAGCCGTCGTATCGATGAACCGACGTTGATGCTGGACGGCGCGACCTTGCGCATGAACCGGTTTTTCTATCGTTTCGGTTTTGCCTGCCTGGGGTTGGCGCTGCTGGTGTCGTGGATCAGCACTCGGGTTTGAATCGCTAAAAAGCAAAAAAGATCGCAGCCTCGTTTCACTCGACAGCTCCTACAGGGGATAGCGTTCGCCCTGTAGGAGCTGTCGAGTGAAACGAGGCTGCGATCTTTTGATCTCGCTTCAAAAAAACCTTACAGCGGCAAACCTGCTTTCACACGGTACTGATTGCGCACCGGCGTCGCGTATTGCAGGACCATGAACGGACGATGCTCCTCAGGGCACGCGTCCAGGCGCTGTTGCCATTGCTCCTGAGCCTTGGCCAGTTCGTCGGCCGCAAACACTTCAGAGGCTTTCGGCACCTGCAATTGCGGGTCGGCGTCTTTCCACTGGGCGTAGGCCAGGTAGTGCACCGGGAACAGGCGGTAGCCGCCGAGGATCTGCCGGTCCATCTCGATCGCCAATTGCTTGGTGTCGTCGAACAGCTCGGTGATCGGCGAGGCGAAGTTCACATGCACCCGGCCCTTGTAGCCGGTGATGCCCTTGGCGATGCTCACATCGTCCTCGCCCGGCACTTTGGTGTAGCTGCCGGTGGTGGCGCGGATGAACAGCTCGCGCGCCTTGGCTTGATCGCACGGGTCATATTCGTAGCTGATCGACACCGGGGTGACGTTCAGCGAACGAATGACTTCGCCGAACGGCTCGTCCTTGCGGCTCATGTGGAACATCTTGAGGATGGCCGACTCGGTGCGGTCGTCGCCGTCTTTGGCCCGGCCTTCGGCCTGGGCGATCCAGATCGAGGCGCAATCCTTGCGGATCGAGTGGTTGATGTAGGCCGACAGCAGCTGATACGCCGCCATCTTCTCGCGTCGACCGGTGATCGAGCGGTGCACGATAAAGCTCTTGTTCAGGCGCATCAGATCGCTGACGAAGGGCTTTTGCAGCAGGTTGTCGCCGATCGCGATGCGCGGTGTCGGCAGGCCGGCGTGGTACACGGCGTAGTTGACGAAGGCCGGGTCCATCACGATGTCGCGATGGTTGGCGATGAACAGGTAGGCGCTGCCGGACTTGAACTGTTCGACGCCGGTGTACGTCACCCCGTCCGTGGCTCGCTCGATGGTGTGGTCGACGTACATCTCGACTTTATCCTGCAACGTGGCCACCGACGTGACGTCAGCGAACTCACGGCGCAGCCGATGAGCTATAAGAGGTTTGAGCATCCAGCCGAAAGCACCGGCAAAACGCGGGAAGCGGAAGTGGATGAGGATATCTAGAAACGCCTTGTCGCCGAGCAGCCGGTCCAGCACTGCCGGGACTTCGCTGTCATTGTAAGGTCGGATGGCATCGAATTCGCCCATCATGCTCTCTTGTTAGAAACGGCTAGGGTAAGTAAAGGTTTTGATCGAAAACCAACGGGGCACGGTCTGAAAAGTTAGCCAGACAAAAATAGCCCTGCAAATAGACCGGCGATTATACGCACAAGTCACCTGGGAGACCGCGATGCTGGAAACCGAGCGCTACGAATGTCCGTATTGTGGTGAAGAGGCTGAGGCCGTTCTGGACTTGTCCGGTGGCGATCAGACCTATATCGAAGACTGTCCGGTGTGTTGTCGCCCCATCACGTTTGTTCTGCAGACTGACGGTCACGAATGGTTGCTCGAAGTTCACAGCGAAAACGAATGAAAGGGGCACCCCATGCAGCGAATCTACGAGCCGGAAAACCTCATGGAAGGTGAGTTGCTGCAAAGCATGTTGGCCAGCGAGGGCATCGAAGCGCATCTGGTGGGGCGCGATTTGCTCGGTGGCAGCGGCGAATTGCCGATCTTTGGCCTGCTGGGCCTGTCAGTCGATAACGACGAGGCCGAGTACGCCCGGGAGTTGATCACCGCGTACAATGCCGCGCTGCCACTGCCAGGCGATGAACCGGAAAGTTTTCCCGGCACGCTGGTCTGTTAGGCTGACGTTCGTTTTATCAAGAGTCGTGTTGCCCCATGTGTGGACGTTATGCCCTGTTTCGCTGGAACCCCGCCTTCGCGGCCCTGCCTGGTTTCCCCGCCGATCAGCAGGCCCAGTGGAATATTTCTCCCAACGATTCGGTGTTGATGCTGCGCGCGGGTGTTGACGGTCAGCGTGAGTTGGCCCGAGCGCGCTGGGGGTTGACGCCGCCGTGGCTGACCGATTTGTCCCGTACGCCAGCCCATGCCCGGGCCGAAACCGTTGCCGAACAACCGATGTTTCGCCAGGCCCTGCGCGAACGCCGTTGCCTGCTGCCGGCCAATGGTTTTTACGAATGGCGCGGCACGACCCGCAAGCGACCGTACTGGCTGACACCGGGGGAGGGCTCGACGCTGTTCTTTGCGGCGATTTGGGAAGCGTATCCAGTGCAGGAGCAGGTGTGGTTGAGTACAGCGGTGATCACGCAGCCGGCGGCGAGTCAGCGCCGGCCGTTGATTCTCGATGCGGCGGGGCAGGAGGCGTGGCTCAATCCAGAGACGCCGTTGCATGCCTTGCAAGCGTTGCTCGCCAGTGAACCCGCGGCATTGCGCGAGCGGGTGTTGGCGAATCTGGTGAATGATCCGAAGCTTAATGGGCCGGAGTGTCTTACCCCCGGCTGATTGGGCGCTTGTACCGCCGCCATCGCGAGCAAGCTCGCTTGTATGTTTAGACTTGAAGGGGTGGGCGGGACTAAAAGCTCGATTCTGACTCTGACCAGTACAGACCGTGGGAGACTTCTCGTCCCGCCCTTTCTACCCAAAGCGCCGATAAGGAATTCATCGGTAAAACCGACGATAGAGGCAAGCCAGCGCAACGGTAGACCCCGACAAGCTCTTAAACCCTAGCTCCGAGGATTCGTCATGACAATCCTTACTTCGCAGACGGTTGTTGGCATCGATATCGCCAAGGCTGAAATAGTTATCTATCGCTCCGACCTGCCCGACCTGC
>NZ_CP024866.1:3841029-3901334 GCF_004136015.1 Pseudomonas sp. ACM7
TCTAGGGATGGACCTTACGGTTGATGACTCCGGGAAGAAGAACGGCCCCCGGCACCTGACCAAAAAAGGGGATCCGGAAGTACGCCGGTTGGCTTACAACGCCGCAATGGCAGCCTGTCGCTCAGCTAAATGGAAACCGTTTTACGAGTCATATTTGGCAAGAGGCTTCTCGAAAACCCAGGCATTGGTGGCCCTTGCCCGGAAACTCTGCCGGGTGGCATTTGCCCTGATGAAAAATCAGAGCAAATACCAGCCGGCCTGAAGTTGCGGGGTTGCCCTGCAACATAGAATCTCCCACATTTGACTTTTAGTGTTCACAAATAATGTGTTCACAGGGAGTCCCTTGTGGGAGCGGGCTTGCTCGCGAAGGGGCCCTTTGATCAGACCTTGAACTGATTGATCAACCGCCGCTGCTGCTCAGCCAGCTTGGTCAGATCCGCACTGGCCGCACTCGATTCATCCGCCCCGCCAGCCACTTCATTGGCCACTTGCCCGATGTTGATCACATTCCGATTGATGTCGTCAGCCACCGCACTCTGCTCCTCAGCCGCACTGGCAATCTGGGTGTTCATGTCGTTGATCACCGACACCGCCTGCGTAATCGTCTCCAGCGCCTCGGCCGCTTTCGCCGCGTGCTGCACGCTTTCGTCGGTACGGTTCTGACTGTCCTCCATCACCCGCACCACATCGCGCGTGCCTTGTTGCAGCTGCTGAATCATGCTCTGGATTTCTTCAGTGGCTTTCTGAGTCTTCTGCGCCAGGTTGCGCACTTCATCGGCTACCACCGCAAAACCGCGTCCCTGTTCGCCAGCTCGCGCCGCTTCGATGGCGGCGTTCAAGGCCAGCAGGTTGGTCTGTTCGGCGATCCCGCGAATTGCGGTGAGGATTGCGTTGATGTTCTCGCTGTCCTTGGCCAATGTTTGCACCACGCCAACGGCCTTACCGATTTCTATCGCCAGTACGCCAATCGAGTTCGACGTGTCGCGCACGATTTGCATGCCCTGCGCTGCTGCTTGATCGGCATGGCTGGCGGCTTGCGCAGCCTGAGTCGCGTTGCGTGCCACATCCTGAGCGGTCGCTGTCATTTCATGCACCGCCGTGGCCACCTGATCAATCTCGGCCATTTGCTTGTGCACGCCGATGTTGGTGCGGATGGCGATGTCGGCGGTGTGTTCCGACGAATCACTGACGCTCTGCACCGAAGTCACCACCTGGGTGATCATCACCTGCAACTTGGCCAGGAAGGTGTTGAAGCCTTTGGCGATCGAGCCCAATTCGTCGGCGCGGTCGCTGGTCAGGCGTCGAGTCAGGTCACCTTCGCCCTGAGCGATGTCGTCGAGCATGGCAACCATCTGCTTCAGCGGCCGGGCAATGCCGTGCCCCACCAGCCAGATCACCAGCAAGCCGATACCGGCAATCAACAAGCCGACCATGGCCATGCCGAAGGTGTCGGACTTGCGCTGGGCGTCCAGATCACCCTGAAGTTTTTGCAGGTCGGCCATCACCGCGTTCAGCGGCAATTGCAGCATGAGGGTCCAGCGAGCGTCGGTCTGGCCAATACCGAACGGCAGGTACAACTCGATCCGGCCCTGGGCTTTGTCGACGGTGTAGGTGACTTCGCCGCGCTTGAGATTGGCCATGTTGGCGATCTGCTGGCTGTCGAGGATGTCGCTGACCTTCTCGCCGAATTTGCTCGGGTCCTTGGTGTAGGCAACGATCCGGCTGTTGCCGCCAATCAGGGCCATTTCACCAGCGCCGCTATACAACTTCTGATTCGCGCCGAGGAGCATTTCCTGGATGAAGTTCACCGAGAGGTCGGCGCCGACGATGCCCTGGAAGGCTCCGTTGAGCATGATCGGTTCTATAAAGGAGGCGAGCATGACGATCTTGTCGCCGACCTTGTAGGGCGCCGGATCGATCACGCAGGATTTTTTGGTTTCTTTCGAGCACAGGTAGTACTCGCTGGCGCGTACGCCGGTGGACAGGGTTTTCTGGTCGTCGACGTCCACCAGTTTGTCCAGGCCCAGGCTGCCGTCTTCGTTGCGGAACCACCAAGGCAGGAAGCGGCCGTTGCTGGCGTCGATGCCGACCACCTGGGTGTCGACGTAGGCCGCGTCGTTGTGATCGAGGGCGTTTTTTTCCCAGCCGATATAGGTGCCGAGAATTTTCGGGTTCTTGACGACGTTTTCCTTGATCAGGCTGATCAATTGCTCACGGCTCAGGTTCAACTGTGGCTGGCCATCGGCGCCCGGTGTGCCGATCAATGCGTTGACTCGCACCAGTCCGCCGGTAATCAGCAGTGGCGCTTCTAGCTCGCGCTGGATCTGACTGACCTGGGTTTGCGCCAGTGACGTCAGGCGTTGTTCGATGACTTGCTCGAATTGTGCCTGGGTCCGCTGCTGGACCATGTCTTGTGTCCGTGCGCCGGAAAACAACGCGTACAGCACCAGGGCTGCCACGACACTAAGAATGATGGCGCCGGCGAGGGCCGCCACAGAAAACTGGATCGACTTGAATTTCATGGGTGCTCCGCACGCAAGAGGACGTCTGCGGTGCTGTATCGGCAGGGGGCTGGATGACCATGAGCGGGCGGTGACGAATTGGCTGTTTTGGAGAGGTTGATGTCGCAAATGAGTCATTGCGGGACCGGACCGGCCGTGGCGGATGAGGTTATGTGAATTTTTTCCTGCGGCGACGGGAGCTTTGTCCGAAATATGCGTCTGAATGTCTGATGTATCTGGCGCCGATACAATTCACCGCCTAGGATACGCGGCATGTTTTCAGAGAGATTTTTGATGAACAAGACATTGGTTTTGTGTGCGCTGAGCGCAGGTTTGCTCCTCGCCGGTTGTCAGTCGGTCAACACCACCAGCGGTGGCGCGGTGGGCGTTGAGCGCAAACAGTACATGTTCAGCATGCTGTCGACCGACGAGGTCAATCAGATGTACGCCCAGTCTTATCAAAAGACTGTCGGCGAGGCGAACACCAAAGGCGTGCTGGACAAGACCAGTAACGAGGCCAGACGTGTCCAGGCGATTGCCGACCGGCTGATTGCCCAGGCGCCGGTTTTTCGTCCGGATTCGGCCCAATGGAAATGGGAAGTCAACCTGATCAAGAGCGACGAGCTCAACGCCAATTGCGGGCCTGGCGGCAAGATCATTTTCTACACCGGCCTGATCGACAAACTGCAACTGACCGATGATGAGATCGCCGCGATCATGGGCCACGAAATCGCCCACGCCCTGCGCGAGCATGGTCGTGAAGCGATGTCCAAGGCTTACGGCATCGAAATGGCCAAACAGGGCGCCGGTGCCTTGTTCGGTCTGGGTCAGGACAGCCTGGCGCTGGCGGACACTGTGGCCAACTACGGCATGACCTTGCCCAACAGTCGCGCCAATGAAAACGAGGCGGACCTGATCGGCCTGGAACTGGCCGCTCGCGCCGGTTACAACCCGAACGCCGCGATCACCCTGTGGAACAAGATGACCAAGGTTTCGGAAGGTTCGTCGCCGGAGTTCATGAGCACTCACCCGGCGTCGGCGAGTCGTATTGCTTCGTTGCAGGCGGCGATCCCGAAAGTCATGCCGCTGTACGAGAAAGCCAAGAAATAATGATAGTCATGTGGTGAGGCCACTGACGCCTTCGCGAGCAAGCCCGCTCCCACATTTGACCGAGTTCTTCCAGAGCATGCGGTCGAATGTGGGAGCGGGCTTGCTCGCGAAGAACGATAACGCGGTCTATAGACCTACCGCATCAGACCCAACCGCTGCTCTGGATCGCCTTGTACACCGCGACAATGGCGAGGATGAAGAATGCCGACGCCGCCAGGCGACGAATTAACGTCAACGGCAATTTATCCGCGGCAAAGTTACCCGCCAAAACCACTGGCACGTTGGCAATCAACATGCCGGCGGTAGTGCCGATGATCACCAGCCACAGTTCCGGGTATTGCGCAGCGAGCATCACCGTGGCGACTTGCGTCTTGTCGCCCATCTCCGCAAGGAAAAACGCGATCAACGTGGTCAGGAACGGTCCGAACTTGCGGGCGGTGCTGGCTTCGTCGTCATCCATCTTGTCCGGCACCAGGGTCCACAATGCGGTCGCGGTGAAGCTCGCGGCGAGGATCCAGTGCAGCGTCGCATTCGAGAAGAAACTACCGACCCAGGCGCCTACCGCACCGGCTGCCGCGTGGTTGGCCAGGGTTGCAGCGACGATACCGGCGATGATCGGCCAGGGTTTGCGAAAGCGAGCGGCGAGAATAAGCGCGAGCAGTTGCGTCTTGTCGCCGATTTCGGCCAAGGCAACGATTGCGGTGGGAACGAGAAGTGAATCCAGCATCAGGGTTTTCCTAAGGGGCGGGTCGACACGGCTATGACACGTACAGCCTTCCCGCCCCGGGTAAGGTGTTCGTGTCATAGGTCTTGTCAAACCCTGCGATCCGTCTGATGCGGACGCTTGGGTCGCATACGCCATGGTCTGTTGACCAAGTATGTTGACGTATGCCGGACGAGCATGGCGCTCGTGGGAGACTACTCCCCTAGGACGGAGCGGATTCTGCCTAGGCAAATCCGATTGGGCAAGCCTCTTTTTTAAAAGAGGTTCTAGCCGCGTTTGGCTCGGTAGATCCTGAAACCCTGTCCTTCAGCCTTGATCGCACACACGCCCAGATGCTCTTCGATCAGCGGCTGGTACTTCAGGAAGCTGTTTGCCACCAAACGCAGTTCGCCACCATTTTTCAGATGTTTGGCGGCTTTTCGCAGCAAGTTCTCAGTAGCGAAGTAGTCGGTGTGAACGCCGACATGGAACGGTGGGTTGCTCAGAATTGCACTCAAGCCCATCGGTGCTGCGTCGATACCGTCACCGGTAATCACGTCAGCTTCCAGACCGTTGGCAGCCAATGTCAGGCGACTGCTGGCGGCGGCAAACGCATCCACATCAAGCAAGGTGACCTGGTTGTGTGGATAGCGACGTTTCACGGCCGCTCCCAACACACCGGCGCCGCAACCGAAGTCCAGCAAATGGCCGCTCGGCAATTTGTCCAAATGTTCCAGCAACAGTGCGCTGCCGCGATCCAGCCGACCGTGGCTGAACACGCCCGGCAGGCTGATGACTTTTAGCGGACCTTCGGCCAGCGGCAACTCATAAGTCTGGGCCAGGCTTTCCAGCGACTTGGCTTCTGGCGCAGTGGCCACGGTCACTTGCCACAGCTGGCAATGCCGCGCGCTGTCGAGCTTACGCGGTTGGCCGAAGGGGTTCAGTTGTTTGGCCGCGCCTTCGATGCCGCTGCGTTTTTCACCCACCAGATACAGTTCACGACCGGCCAGTCTGGAGGCGAGGGCGTTGAGGATGTAGTCGGTCAGGTCCTTGGACTTGGGCAGAAACACCACGGCGGTGTCGAACGCGTGCTCCGTTACAGTCACACCGAAATGGCTGCGCTCGGCGAAGCGGGCATCCAGCGCTGCTTGATCGCCGGCATGCCAGCACCAGCCATGAGCGTCGGGCAGACGGCCCAGGAGGTCATCGGCGGGCAAACCGGCCAGCAGCACCGAACCCTGGAATAACTCGGCCTGACGAAGCAGTACTTCACTGCGCGGATCCATACTCTGCTCCTGTGAAAAAAAGTGCCGCAGTCTATCAACTGACGACCCGCAGCGCTTTACCACTGAAGTATCCCTGCGCGTTTTCGGTCAACTGGCCCACGATCCGCTGGCGTGCCTCGCGACTGCCCCAAGCGTTGTGCGGGGTGACAATCAACCGTGGAATGTCTTGGGCCAGCAGCGGATTGCCGGTGGTCGGTGGCTCGACGCTCAACACATCGGTGGCCGCCCCCCCGAGGTGACCGTTACGCAAGGCATCGGCCAACGCCTGTTCGTCAATCAGGCCACCGCGTGCGGTGTTGACCACGAACGCACCGGGCTTCATCGAGGCCAGCTCACGGGCTCCGATGAAGTGGCGCGTGTGTTCGTTGAGCGGACAGTGCAGGGTCAGCGCGTCGATCTGCGGCAGCAGCTCATCCAGTGGCAAACGATCCGGTCGGGCAGGGCGCCCGGGAATCTGACCGAGCAGCACGCGCATGCCAAAAGCTTCGGCCAGTCGTGCGACCGCGCCGCCCAGTTCGCCGTGACCGAGCAGGCCGAGGGTTTTGCCTTCCAGTTCGACAATCGGGTAATCCAGCAGGCAGAACTGTTTCGCCTGCTGCCAGCGACCTTCGCCAACAGCCTTTTGATAATCGGCCAGGCGCGTTGCCAGATTGAGCAGCAACATGATCGTGTGCTGCGCCACCGACGGCGTGCCGTAACCCTGGCAGTTGCAGACGGTAATCCCGTGGGCGCGGGCGGCGGCGAGGTCAACGTTGTTGGTGCCGGTGGCGGTGATCAGTATCAGCTTCAGCTCGGGGCTGGCGGCGATGGCGGCGGCGTCGATCAGGATTTTGTTGCTGATGGCAACGGTGGCGCCCTTGAGGCGTTCGATCACCTGGTCCGGCGTGGTCTGGGCGAAAAGCTGTAAGTCGCTGAAACACTCTTGCAGCGGGCTGAGGTCGAGGTCGCCCAGGTCCAGGGACGGGTGGTCGAGGAAAACGGCGCGGTGAGTGTTCGTCATCAACTGTACCTTTTGTGCAATGAACTGAAGGCGTAATCTGCCGAGCCTACCAGATGAAACAAACAGTTACGCTTGGCCAAAAGGATCCCCCATGTACTGGACAGAGTTTTTGACCGTTGCCCTGATTCACTTGCTGGCCGTGGCCAGCCCCGGCCCGGACTTTGCCGTGGTGGTGCGTGAGAGCGTGACCCATGGTCGTCGCGCTGGCACCTGGACGGCGCTGGGTGTCGGCACGGCGATTTTCCTGCACGTCGGCTATTCGTTGCTCGGCATTGGCCTGATCGTGTCCCAATCGATCGTGCTGTTTAATGCCCTGAAATGGGCCGCCGCCGCGTACCTGCTGTACATCGGCTTCAAGGCCCTGCGAGCACAGCCGGCCCAACCTGCGGCTGACGATCTGCACAAGGAAGCGGGCGAGCGCACTGCTCGCGGCGCTTTCACTTCGGGTTTCGTGACCAACGGTCTGAACCCGAAAGCGACGCTGTTCTTCCTCTCACTGTTCACCGTGGTGATCAATCCGCACACGCCGCTGGCGGTACAGGCGGGCTACGGCCTCTACCTCGCGGTGGCCACCGCTGTGTGGTTCTGCCTGGTGGCGATGCTGTTCAGCCAGCAGCGCGTGCGCGCAGGTTTTGCCCGGATGGGCCACTGGTTCGATCGGACCATGGGCGCGGTACTGATCGCCATCGGTGTGAAACTCGCGTTTACCGAGATGCATTGATCGCGTTACGAGTCATGGATTAAGAAATACCCGCAGATGCTGGCGCAACGCTAGCATTTGCACGACTTTGCAAATCATTCCTTTGGCTGATTTGGCTGGCGTCCAAGGGCACTAAAGTGCTTACTTTCAGCCACGACCGTGCAGTCAGAAAAGGGACTCTTATGTTGCAGACTCGCGTTATCCCCCCAGCCGAAGGCGCTTACCAGTATCCGCTGCTGATTAAACGGCTGCTGATGTCCGGCGCTCGTTATGAGAAAACCCGCGAGATCATTTACCGCGACCAGTTGCGCTACAGCTATCCGACCCTGATCGAACGGGTCGCAAGGCTGGCCAACGTGCTGACGGCGGCCGGCGTCAAGGCCGGGGATACCGTGGCGGTGATGGACTGGGACAGCCATCGTTATCTGGAATGCATGTTCGCCATCCCGATGATCGGCGCGGTGATCCACACCATTAACGTGCGCCTGTCACCGGAACAGATCCTCTACACCATGAACCACGCCGAGGACCGCTTCGTGCTGGTCTACAGCGAGTTCGTCGGGTTGTACCAGGCCATTGCCGGGCACCTGACCACGGTGGAGAAAACCCTGCTGCTGACCGATCTGCCGGAAAAAACCGCCGACTTGCCGAACCTCATCGGCGAGTATGAGCAGTTGCTGGCGGCGGCGAGCACTCAGTACGACTTCCAGGACTTCGACGAAAACTCGGTCGCGACCACGTTCTACACCACCGGCACCACCGGCAATCCCAAAGGCGTGTATTTCACCCATCGGCAACTGGTGCTGCACACCATGGGCGTGTCGACCATCATGGGCGCCATCGACAGCGTGCGTTTGCTGGGCACCAACGACGTTTACATGCCGATCACCCCGATGTTCCATGTGCACGCCTGGGGCCTGCCGTATGTGGCGACCATGCTCGGGCTCAAGCAGGTCTATCCCGGTCGCTATGACCCTGAGTACCTGGTGGAGCTGTGGCGTAAGGAGAAGGTCACCTTTTCCCATTGCGTGCCGACCATTCTGCAAATGCTCCTTAATTCCAAGGCCGCGCAAGGTACCGACTTTGGTGGCTGGAAAATTGTGATCGGCGGCAGTGCGTTGAACCGCACGCTGTACGAAGCCGCCAAGGCCAATGGCATTCAGCTGACCGCCGCTTACGGCATGTCGGAAACCGGACCGCTGATCTCGTGCGCGCACCTCAACGACGAGCTGATGGCCGGCACCGAAGACGAACGCACTACGTACCGGATCAAGGCCGGTGTGCCGGGGCCATTGGTGGAGGCGGCGATCGTCGACACCGACGGCAACTTCCTGCCCGCCGATGGCGAGACCCAAGGCGAACTGGTGCTGCGTGCGCCGTGGCTCACCGAGGGTTATTTCAACGAACCGCAAAAGGGCGCCGAGCTCTGGGCCGGGGGCTGGCTGCACACCGGTGACGTAGCGACCCTGGACAGCATGGGTGTGATCGACATTCGCGACCGGATCAAAGACGTGATCAAGACCGGCGGCGAGTGGATCTCCTCCCTGGACCTGGAAGATCTGATCAGTCGCCACGCGGCGGTACGCGAAGTAGCAGTGGTGGGGATTGCCGATCCGCAGTGGGGCGAGCGTCCGTTTGCCTTACTGGTGGTCCGCGAAGGCCATGTGATCGGGGCCAAAGAACTGAAGGAACACCTCAAGCCATTCGTGGAGTTGGGGCACCTGAGCAAGTGGGCCATCCCGAGCCAGATCGCCCTTGTTACTGAAATTCCCAAGACCAGTGTCGGCAAACTCGACAAGAAACGTATTCGCGTCGACATCACCGAATGGCAAGCCAACAACAGCACCTTCCTCTCGACGCTTTAAGCGTCACTTGGCGTGCCCAAAAGGGCACGCCAGCCCCACCAAGCAAGCGCTTGGCTTGTCAAATCCGAATTTTCAGCCATCCTAGACGGGCCGACGGGCGTCGGCTTGGCAAAGGACTGTTCCAGAGTGGCTGGCAGCTGCAAATCACACTTTAGAGGGATCAAGCAGTACTACCTGCTGGCTATAGTCCGCTCAAGGATTTTTAAGAACGGAGCAAACGCACAAAAAGGGGCGATGCAACTTTGGAATGACTTAGGGACACCTTGGCTCCCAGTCATCCACAGCGTTTTTAGAAGTGCTCACTGCCATAACAATAATGCACATGGAGTAGCGTCGATGACATCAGTAAACCAGTTCTGGCGCCGGGCGAAACTGCCCCTGGCTGTCAGTCTTGCCTCTACGCTCGCCGGGCCAGCATTCGGCGTCAGTTTCAACGTTGGTGAAATCGAAGGTCAGTTCGACTCGTCCCTGTCGATCGGTGCCAGTTGGTCTACTGAAAATGCCAACAAGAACATCATCGGCGTCAACAACGGCGGCCGCGGCCTGTCCCAGACTTCCGACGACGGTCACCTGAACTTCAAGAGCGGCGAAACGTTCTCCAAGATCTTCAAGGGCATCCATGACCTTGAATTGAAATACGGCGATACCGGCGTTTTCGTCCGTGGCAAATACTGGTACGACTTTGAACTCAAGGACGAAAGCCGCGAGTTCAAGGACATCAGCGACAGTAACCGCAAGGAAGGCGCCAAATCCTCCGGCGGTCAGATCCTCGACGCCTTTGTCTACCACAACTATTCCGTTGCCGATCAGCCGGGCTCCGTGCGTCTGGGCAAGCAAGTAGTGAGTTGGGGTGAAAGTACCTTCATCGGCGGCGGTATCAACTCGAT
Source organism: Pseudomonas sp. ACM7 (assembly GCF_004136015.1). Taxonomy (NCBI): domain Bacteria; kingdom Pseudomonadati; phylum Pseudomonadota; class Gammaproteobacteria; order Pseudomonadales; family Pseudomonadaceae; genus Pseudomonas; species Pseudomonas sp. ACM7. The sequence continues at coordinate 3,851,082 of NZ_CP024866.1, forward strand.
CAACCCGATCGACGTGTCCGCGTTCCGTCGTCCAGGTGCCGAGATCAAGGAAGGCCTGATCCCGGTCAACATGTTCTACGTGTCCCAGAGCCTCACCGAGAACCTCTCGACCGAAGCCTTCTACCAGCTCGAATGGGACCAGACCGTTACCGACAACTGCGGCACTTTCTTCTCGCAGCCGGACGTGATTTCGGATGGCTGCGACAACAACCTGGCCGTACTGCGCACCCGTAACGGACTCAACAGCGCACTGACGTCTGCAGGGCTGCCGGCTTCGCTGCGTAATGCCACCATCAACACCCTCGCTGCCAGGGGCGTGAACTGGGGTGATCCGGATGAAGGCGTCATCGTTCGTCGCGGTCCGGATCGCGATGCCCGTGACAGCGGTCAATTTGGCGTGTCCTTCAAATACATGTTCGATCCGCTGGACACCGAGTTCGGCGCCTACTTCATGAACTACCACAGCCGTGCGCCGATTTTCAGCGGCAAAGGTGCTCCAGCGAGCGCTTACAGCGCGGCGGGCTTGGTGGGCTCGCTGGTGGCCAGGGGTGTTCCTCTCGCTGTCGCGCGTAACCTGGCACCGACCTTGTTGCCATTGAATGTGGCCGGTAACTCCAGCTACTACGTCGAGTACCCTGAAGATATTCGCCTGTATGGCTTGAGCTTCTCTACCACGTTACCGACAGGTACTGCGTGGAGTGGTGAAGTCAGCTACCGGCCGAATGCTCCGGTTCAGCTCAACACCACCGACATTCTCTTTTCCGGTCTGACACCTCTGAACCCTAACGTTTCCGTACTCCAAGGTACGCCAGGGGCGGATCAAAAAGGCTATCGCCGCAAGGAAGTGACCCAGCTCCAGACGACCCTTACTCACTTCTTCGACCAGGTGATGGGCGCTGAGCGACTGACCCTGGTGGGCGAGGTCGGCTTTACTCACGTAGGTGGTCTGGAAAGCACTAACAAAGCGCGTTACGGCCGTGACCCGAGCTACGGCCCTGGTCCATTGCCAAGTGGTCAGTGCGTGGCATTGAACACCTCTACCCTGGCAGGCGGCCCGCAAAACAACGTCAGTCGCTATTGCGAAAACGACGGGTTCACCACCGCAAACTCCTGGGGCTACCGCGGTCGTGCCATCTGGGAATACAACGACGTATTCGCCGGTGTGAACCTCAAGCCGAACGTGGCCTGGTCTCATGACGTGGAAGGCTACTCGCCTGGCCCTGGCGGCAACTTCGAGGAGGGTCGCAAAGCGGTGAGCCTGGGCGTCGATGCCGAGTACCAGAACACCTACACCGCGAGCCTGGCTTACACCAACTTCTTTGATGGCAAGTACACCACCGTCGATGACCGCGACTTCGTTGCGCTCAGCTTCGGCGTGAACTTCTAAGCACTGCATTATCAGGACGAACACACCTATGAAAATAACAAAGAGTCTGTTCCACGTCGGTGTTCTGGGGCTTTCGCTGCTGGCGACCGGCGTCATGGCGGCGGTTCCTGCGGCCGAAGCGGACAAACTGGGCAAGAGCCTGACCCCGATGGGCGCCGAGATGGCGGGCAACGCCGACGGATCGATCCCGGCCTGGAAGCCGATGGCGAAAAACGCCGGTACTGCCGACAGCAAAGGTTTCCTGTCCGACCCGTTCGCCAGTGAAAAACCACTGTTCACCATCACGGCGCAGAACGTCGACCAGTACAAGGACAAACTCGCACCGGGTCAGTACGCGATGTTCAAGCGCTACCCGGAAACCTTCAAAATGCCGGTCTACCCGTCCCATCGCGGCGCGACCGTGCCGGATGCCGTGTTTGCCTCCATCAAGAAAAACGCCACCGCCACTAACCTGGTGTCCGGCGGCAACGGTCTGGAGAACTTCGAAACCGCAGTTCCATTCCCGATTCCGAAGACCGGCGTCGAAGTCATCTGGAACCACATCACCCGCTATCGCGGTGGCAGCGTGACCCGTCTGGTGACCCAGGCCACGCCGCAGCCGAACGGCTCGTACAGCCTGGTGTACTTCCAGGACCAGTTCGTGTTCCGCGACAAGATGAAGGATTACGATCCGGCGAACCCGGGCAACATCCTGTTCTACTTCAAGCAGAAAGTGACCGCGCCGGCACGTCTGGCCGGTGGTGTGCTGCTGGTGCACGAAACCCTCGACCAGGTGAAAGAGCCACGTTCGGCGTGGGTCTACAACGCCGGTCAGCGTCGTGTGCGTCGCGCACCACAAGTGTCTTATGACGGGCCGGGTACCGCAGCCGATGGCCTGCGTACCTCCGACAACCTGGACATGTACAACGGTGCACCGGATCGTTACGACTGGAAACTCGAAGGCAAGAAAGAGATGTACATCGCCTCCGACGCCTACAAACTCGACTCGCCGCAACTCAAGTACGACGACATCATCAAGGCCGGTCACATCAACCAGGACCTGGCTCGTTACGAGCTGCGCCGGGTCTGGCATGTGGTGGCTACCTTGAAGGAAGGTCAGCGTCACATCTACGCCAAGCGTGACTTCTACATCGACGAAGACACCTGGCAAGCGGCCGTGATCGACCACTACGACGGTCGTAATCAACTGTGGCGTGTGGCGGAAGCTCACTCCCAGAACTACTACAACGTTCAAGTGCCGTGGTACACCCTGGAAACCTTGTACGACCTGCAATCGGGCCGCTACCTGGCACTGGGCATGAAGAACGAAGAGAAATCGGCGTATGACTTCGGCTTCACCGCCACCACCAGCGACTTCACTCCGGCCGCTCTGCGCCAGGATGGTGTTCGCTAAGCTGTCCTGAAAAGAGGCCGCATCCTCGAGAAACGCCCCGACTGGTTCGGGGCGTTTTTTTTAATTTCATAACGATCGTTGTAGCAGCTGTCGAGCTTGCGAGGCTGCGTTCGAGGACGAAGTCCTCGCAAATTCGGTGCACGCGGTTTGTCTTACAGACCGCGTTTCATGGTTTTACGACTGCTGCGCAGCCGAACGCAGCCTCGCAAGCTCGACAGCTGCTACGAGGGCGGTGTGACTGTCGGGTTTGCTCGACACTTCTGCTTGTATTCTTTTTGTAGCCATTTGTAGCAATAACCTTCATTCCCTCTTCGTTTACCGCTAGGCTGCGGACATCTGCAACGCCGCCAACCGCCATTCAAACAAGAGCCGGCCATGACTGATCTGTCCCCACACCCGGGCCCTGCAAGCGTTGCCGTCGCGGTACTGGACGGGCGTTTTTTTCGGCCTCCGTTGCCTGACGGCCATGTGCTGCGGCCTCGTCTGTGCGAACGCCTGAGTGCGGGCCTCGGTGGCAGGTTGTTGCTGGTCAGCGCGCCGGCGGGGTTTGGCAAGAGTTCGTTGGCGGTGGAGTTCTGTCAGGGCTTGCCGGCTCACTGGCAAAGTCTGTGGCTGGGGTTGAGTCCGCGAGACAGCGATCCCGGACGTTTTCTTGAGCGGTTGCTCGAAGGCCTCCAGGACTTTTTTCCGCGACTGGGCAGCCAGTCCCTGGGGCTGCTGAAAATGCGGCAGCGCCACCAGCCGTTTGCCTTTGAAGAATGGCTGGACGGTTTGCTCGATGAGTTGGCCGTGCACCTGTCTGCGAGTACGCCTCTGCTGTTGGTGCTGGATGACTACCATCTGGCGCAGGGCCCGGTTCTCGATCGCTGCCTGCAATTTTTCCTCAATCACCTGCCTGACGGCTTGCTGGTCATGGTCACCAGTCGGCAGCGGCCGGACTGGCATCTGGCGCGCCTGCGCCTGTCGCGGCAACTGCTCGAGTTGAATGAACAGGACTTGCGCCTGACTCACGATGAAGCCTTGACCCTGCTTGATCGGCACAGCAGCTCCTTGCGCGGCGAAGCGCTGGAGAGCCTCATCCAGCGCAGCGAAGGTTGGGTCGCCGGACTGCGTTTCTGGCTGCTGGCGGCGTCTGAAGCGGGCTCCCAGGGTGCTTTGCCGCAGGCCTTGCATGGCGGGGAAGGGCTGATCCGCGATTACCTGCTCGAAGAAGTTATCGATTGTCTGCCCGCCGAGGTGCAGTCATTCCTTTACGACACAGCACCTCAGGAACGCTTTTGCAGCGAACTGTGCGACGCCGTTCGCGAAGCCCATGACAGTGCCGAGATCCTGCGTTTTCTGCTGGCCCATCAGGTGTTCCTGGTGCCACTGGATGAGAACGGTCACTGGTATCGCTACCACCATTTGTTTTCCGACCTGTTGCGCACCCGGCCTACCGCGCAAGCGATGGTGCCGGCGGCCAGCCTGCACTTGCGCGCCTGTCGCTGGTTCAATGCCCAGGGACTGCTCGATGAAGCGGTTGAGCAGGCGTTGCGTGCCGGGCACCTGGACGTCGCGGCGAACCTGGTGCAGAACCTCTCCGAAGAACAACTGCTGGCCGAACAGAACGTCGGCATGTTGCTGCGCTGGAAAATGGACTTGCCCGACAGCCTGCTGATCAGCACGCCACGGTTGATCGTGCTGTACAGCTGGGCGTTGGGGCTGGCTTGTCAGCTGGACGCCGCCGAGGAGCTGGCCAGTCATTTGAGCCGCTTCCTGCCGGCCCCGTCGGCCACTGCGCAGAAATCCATGCTGGCGCAATGGCTGGCCCTGAGCGGGATCATCGCCCGCGGGCGCGGCAATCGCGAGCTGACGCTGCTCTATTGCACCGAAGCGCAGGAGAGCCTGCCCGCCAAACGCTACGGGCAACGCCTGATGTGCCTCTCGACCCTGTCCAACCTGGCCATTGCCGACGGCGACTTGTGGCGTGCCCGCGGGTTGAACCGTGAATCTCTGGAGTTGGCGCAACGGGTCGGCAACCCGCTGTTCGAAGCGCTGGCCCATTACGACCGCGCTCGCGTGCTGCAAGCGCGAGGGGAAATCCTTCGTTCGCTGGATGAAGTGCGTCAGGGGCTGCAACGCCTGCAACGGTTATCCCCGCAACGGCTGTATGCCGTACGCGCCCGACTGACTTTGTACGAAGGTTTTTTGCTAGCCCTGCGCTTGCAGCCCCAAACCGCACGGGCACGCTTGCAAGCCGGTTTGAATGAAGCACGCGCCTGTCGTGATATCAGCGTATTGATCGGTCATTGCGTGATCGCCAGGCTTGAGGGCAGCAGTGGCGAATTCGCCAAAGCCTTCGCTGAACTCGCCGAAGCCGAGCGCCTGATGCACATCTGGGACGTGCCACCGATCTACTACCTGGCGATGATCACCCTGGTCAAATGCGAACTCTGGCTGGCTCAGGGGCGTACCGATCTGGCCGAAGCCTGGCTCGCTCGCTTGGGTCAGACCTATAACGGTGAACACGCGGCAGCCCCTCCGGAGTTCCATCCGCATCTGCCGCTGCATATCGAGTTGCAGCAGGCCTTGCTGGAGGTCATTCAGGGGCAGCCGATGCTGGCCGAAGGACGATTGAATGCGTTGCTTGAGCATGGGCAGCAAACCGGCAGGCAACTGCTCAGCGTGATGGCACTGACTCAGAAAGTGACGTTATTGCTGGGGTGCGGACGCGAACCCGAAGCCCGCAAGGCCTTGAGTCAGGCGCTGGAAGCAGCGGCCGGGGGAGTTCTGCAACCGTTTGACAGGTTGTTGGCTGAACATTCGGACTGGCTGCGTGGACAACTTCAACTCGGTGCGCTGACGCCCGTTTCACAGAGCCTTTCAGAACAACTTCCGACAGTGGCAGCCCGTCCCGCAGCGGAGTCATCCGCCGCGGCGGAACAGCTCAGTACGCGGGAAATGGCTGTCCTGCGACTGATCGCCCAAGGCTGTTCGAATCAGGAGATTAGCGATCAGTTGTTTATCTCGCTGCACACGGTGAAAACCCATGCCAGCCATATCAACAGCAAGCTTGGGGTTGAACGGCGCACGCAGGCGGTCGCCAGGGCGAAAGAGTTGGGTGTATTGCAGTAATCGCCGTTTGAAGACCTCCGAAGCAAGTTGGGCCTTGCGATCAGAGGTTTTCGGTCATTTCTCCTCTGAGACAGTCACTCCGGATGTCTGCCCCACGTCGATGGAGTGCTTCAGGATCGACAGTAAGCCGATGGAGCAGTCATCTCCGGTTTTACTGGCGATGGACTGTTGCAGGTTGTCACGCAACACTTCCCTCATTTTTTTTCTGGGCAACGTTGCATTCCACTCCAGCAGCTCTTGGATCGCCGGGGCGGGGACGCCGCTGGATTTGTCATAGAGGCTTTCTGCGGTGCCGTCGCTCATGATCGCGAAGCCAGTGGTGGCTTCTATTTGCCCACGGTACAACCTGAGCCGCGACGCCGCTTTATGGTCAGTCAGAAGCAGGGTGGTATTGGCGATCTCGCCATTTTCTGGATGAGAAAGGGCCAGGAGTTGTCCGTCCGCATCAACGCTTGCGATAACGCCATCGCCCAAGTGGCCCGCCAGGTAGCGGCCTCGTGAGTAAGCGACGAACGACAAGGTGCAGGCCAGGTCGTTGATATCGCCGCCGAGCTTTGCAGATTTGCGTCTGAACGCGTCCAGGCAGCGATTGACCAGTCGCTGGGCTGCCTTCACGTTGTGTTTGTCCATGTTTTGCCAGAGGCTTTCAAAGTTTTTGCAGACAAAGGCCAGGGTGGCCGTGACCGCTACTTGGGCGCCGATGTCGGATCTGGCTCTGGAGTCAGCCCCATCGGCCAATGAAATGCACGTCACTTCGTTGGACTCTCTGGCCGCGACATAGTCCTGGCAAGGCGTTTGAGTCTTGAGGTGCGAGCGTCCTGCCACAAACGCGCAGGTCGTTTTACAGCTGAAGTCTTCCGGGATCTCAGGCATGGTTCAGACCTGTGCCCGGGCTTCAATACCTTTAATGTCCTGACGAAGGAGATAGTCTTCTTGCATGGGATTATCCTTTTTAGGCTGAGCGTTACAAATACCGCTTCAAGAATCGTTTGAACCAGGCATTGGCTTCCTGCCGTCTTGTTTCAAAATAGGCGCGGCGCGAGGATAACCTATCAATTTTGCGCATCACAACCGCAGTACCCAGCCTTGGCACCAGGATTAAACCCATGCAAACCCCGAATACAGCCCTCATCCGCGAAACCTTCCCCGTCGGCCCATTGCAGTGCAACTGCACGATCATCGGCGACCCGATTACTAAAAAAGCCATCGTGGTCGATCCAGGTGGTAATCACGAACTGATCCTCGCGCGGCTCGACGCACTGGGCCTGAAGGTAGTCAGCATCATTCATACCCATGCGCACCTCGATCACTTCCTGGCTTCCGGTCAGTTGAAGGAGAAAACCGGCGCAACCCTGCACCTGCATAAAGAAGATCAATTTCTGTGGGACAACCTGGAGATGCAGTGCCAGATGTTCGGTGTGCCCTACACTCCGGTGCCGTCGCCGGATCGCTGGTTGGCCGATGATGAAGAACTGGCCTGCGGTTGCGGCGTGGCGTTGCACACGCCGGGTCATACGCCGGGTTCCATGAGCTTTTGGTTTTCAGAGGCTAAGCTGCTGATTGCCGGTGACACGTTGTTTCGTCGCGGGGTAGGGCGCACGGATTTGTGGGGGGGCGATCAGGCAACCATCGTGCGGTCGATCAAGCAGCGGCTGTACACCCTCGATGAAGAGGCGACGGTGGTGACCGGGCATGGTCCGGACACCCGTCTGGGCGATGAAATGCGCGAGAACCCTTTTGTGCGGGCCTGATTTCTAACGTTGTGAGGGGCGTGGCGGAATTATTTTCATCCGCAATGATCCAACGCCCGCAAAGATTTAATGCCTTAGTCCGTTGCACCACAGAATGCAAAAAGTAGGAGCTCTTCATGTTCACCAAGCAGCGTTTGATTATTGTCGCTACGGCTGTGGCCTTGCTGTCTGGCTGCGCCTCGCCTAACCCTTACGACAACCAGGGCCAGGCCGACGGTGGTTCCACGGGCATGAGCAAAACCGCTAAATACGGTGGCCTCGGCGCTCTGGCCGGTGCTCTGGCCGGTGCCGCCATCGGTCACGATAACCGTGGCAAGGGCGCGCTGATTGGCGCTGCGGTGGTGGGTGCTTCCGCTGCCGGTTACGGTTATTACGCCGACCAGCAAGAGAAAAAGCTGCGCGCCAGCATGGCCAACACCGGGGTGGAAGTGCAGCGCCAGGGTGATCAGATCAAACTGATCATGCCGGGTAACATCACCTTCGCCACCGATTCGGCGAACATCGCGTCGGGTTTCTATCAGCCGTTGAACAATCTGGCGGGCTCGCTCAAGGAGTTCAGCCAGAACCAGATCGAGATCGTCGGCTACACCGACAGCACCGGCAGCCGCCAGCACAACATGGACCTGTCCCAGCGTCGCGCCCAGAGCGTGGCGACTTACCTGACGTCTCAGGGCGTGAGCGGTGCCAACCTGTCGGCTCGCGGTGCCGGGCCGGATAACCCGATTGCCAGCAACGGTGACGTCAATGGTCGGGCGCAGAACCGCCGGGTCGAGGTCAACCTGAAGGCGATTCCGGGTCAGCAGTATGGTGGTCAGCAGCAGGGTACGGTTCAGCAGTACCCTTGATCGCCTGATTGAACCCCAGGCATAAAAAACCGCCCGATCCTCAACAGATCGGGCGGTTTTTTTGTGTCGCCAGTTCTGGCCCCTTCGCGAGCAGGCTCGCTCCCGCAGGGGAACGCATTCCAAATGTGGGAGCGAGCTTGCTCCGGGCGGCGTTCCGACGATGGGGCCTGATCAGGCAACAAAAAAACATCAGCAATTAAAAAAGCCCCCGGACAATCACTCATCCGGAGGCTTTTTGTGTCGCGCGAAACCTGATTACTTCTTCAGGCCGTAATGCTCATCGAGCATGCCCGGCGCGTTCGGGGCTTTGGGGGCGTAATCGCGTGGCGGCTCCTGATTGCGCGGTGGCGTCAGGCGTTCGCGCGGGGCCTGGGCCGCGTCGGCGTGCAGGGAGGCCAGCAGGCGTTGGCGGGTCTGCTCGTCCAGGGCCAGGCGGTTGGCACCCTCGGCGAGATGATCCTGCACTTCCTGATAGCTCGCAGTCAGTTTCTTGACCAGCGTTGCAGTGCTGTTGAAGTGGGTGACCACCTCGTTCTGATAACTGTCGAAACGTTCCTGAACGTCATCCAGCTGACGTTGTGTGCTGCTAGGCGCGGCATTCGGCACCAGGCGAGCGATCAGGAAACCAATGGCGACACCCACAACCAGGGCAAGAGTCGGCAACAACCAAACTAAGAGCGAGTGTTCCACGAGTCCTTCCTCTATAAACGGCTTTGCTTTACGTTAACGGCTCGAACCTGCGCTGTATACCGCGATTCACTCGCAATAGATTGGCACAGACAATTTGCTAGACGAGTCGACCCGATTCGAGGTCACGGAGTTCCTTCCTTGCTTATGCGCGAAACCCCTGTAGTGATTGATGGCCCGGTTGGTCAACTGGAGTCCCTCTACCTGGATAACGAACAGCCCCGCGGCCTGGCGCTGATCTGCCATCCGAACCCGGTGCAGGGCGGCACCATGCTCAACAAAGTCGTCTCGACCTTGCAGCGCACCGCGCGTGACGCAGGTTTGATTACTTTGCGCTTCAACTACCGTGGCGTCGGTGCCAGTGAAGGCACCCACGATATGGGCACGGGCGAAGTCGATGACGCCCAAGCCGTTGCCGAATGGCTACGAGCCAAGCACCCCGAGTTGCCGCTGACGCTGTTCGGATTCTCCTTCGGCGGTTTTGTTGCAGCAAGTCTCGGCGGACGTCTGGAAGCCAAGGGTGAGCAGCTCAAGCACCTGTTCATGGTCGCGCCTGCGGTGATGCGTCTGGGCGATCAGGATCAACTGCCGCAACACGGCGAGCTGACCCTGATTCAGCCAGAAACCGACGAAGTCATTGATCCGCAGCTCGTTTACGAATGGTCCGACAAGCTCGAACGCCCCCATGAGCTGCTGAAAGTGGCAGAATGCGGACACTTTTTTCATGGCAAGCTGACCGATCTCAAGGATCTGATCCTGCCGCGTCTTTCGAATTGATTGCAGTCTGACAAGCGATTACCCATGACGACTCGTACCCGTATCCTCACCGGCATCACCACCACCGGCACGCCTCACCTGGGCAACTACGCCGGCGCCATCCGCCCGGCGATCCTTGCCAGCCGTGACAGCAATGCCGATTCGTTCTACTTCCTGGCCGACTACCACGCCCTGATCAAATGCGATGACCCGCTGCGCATCCAGCGCTCGCGTCTGGAAATCGCCGCGACCTGGTTGGCCGGTGGCCTGGATGTGGACCGCGTAACCTTCTATCGCCAGTCCGACATCCCGGAAATCCCCGAGTTGACCTGGCTGCTGACCTGCGTTGCCGCCAAGGGCCTGCTCAATCGCGCCCACGCCTACAAGGCTTCGGTGGACAAGAACATCGAAACCGGCGAAGACCCGGACGCCGGCATCACCATGGGCTTGTACAGCTACCCGGTGCTGATGGCCGCGGACATTCTGATGTTCAACGCCCATAAGGTGCCGGTCGGCCGTGACCAGATCCAGCACGTGGAAATGGCCCGTGACATCGGTCAGCGCTTCAATCACCTGTTCGGTCAGGGCAAAGAATTCTTCACCATGCCCGAGGCGCTGATCGAAGAAAGCGTCGCCACGCTACCCGGCCTCGACGGTCGCAAGATGTCGAAGAGCTACGACAACACCATTCCGTTGTTCAGCAGCGCCAAGGAAATGAAGGACGCGATTTCGCGGATCGTCACCGACTCCCGTGCGCCGGGCGAGGCGAAAGATCCGGACAACTCGCACCTGTTCACCTTGTTCCAGGCCTTCGCCACCCCGGCGCAGTCCGACGAATTCCGCAGCGAACTGTTGCAGGGCCTGGGGTGGGGGGAGGCGAAGAATCGTCTGTTCCAGCTGCTGGACAACGAATTGGGCGAGTCCCGCGAGCGTTATCACCAGCTGATCGAACGCCCGGCGGATCTGGAAGACATCCTCCAGATCGGCGCCAAGAAGGCCCGCTCGGTGGCGACACCGTTCCTTCACGAACTGCGTGAAGCGGTTGGCCTGCGCTCTTTCGTCGCTCAGACCCAGGTCGCGACCACCACCAAGAAGAAAGCCGCGAAAGCCGCGCGTTTTGTCAGTTTCCGCGAAGAAGACAGCAGCTTCCGTTTCCGTCTGCTGGCGGCCGATGGCGAGCAGCTGCTGTTGTCGCGCAACTTCGCCGACGGCAAAACCGCAGGTCAAGTGACCAAGCAGTTGCAATCGGGTCAACCGTTGGATGTGCGCAGTGAAGACCGCAGCTTCAGCGTCTGGCTGGAAGGCGAGTGCGTGGCCGACAGCCCGACTTTCGCTGACGACGCCGCTCGCGACGTCGCCATCGACACTTTGCGGGTTGCTCTGACGCCAGTTCAGGAATAAATCAGCGGCTCGGCCCGACCAAGGGCCGATTGCCATTCCCACGGGCCGTCGCTACAGTGACGGCCCGTTTTTGTTGCCTTGCTAACGAATTATGACGCCCCTAGAACGATATCAAGCTGATCTGAAACGCCCGGAATTCTTCCATGACGCCGCGCAGGAAACTGCGGTGCGCCATTTGCAGCGCCTGTACGACGATCTGGTCGCGGCCTCGCACAGCAAACCGGGTCTGTTCGGCAAACTGTTTGGCAAGAAAGACGCGGCACCGGTCAAGGGTCTGTACTTCTGGGGCGGCGTCGGCCGTGGCAAGACCTATCTGGTCGACACCTTCTTCGAAGCGCTGCCGTTCAAGGAAAAGGTCCGCACTCACTTCCACCGCTTCATGAAGCGAGTGCACGAAGAGATGAGGACCCTCGGCGGCGAGAAAAACCCGCTGACCATCATCGCCAAGCGCTTCTCTGACGAAGCCCGGGTGATTTGTTTCGATGAGTTCTTCGTGTCCGACATCACCGACGCGATGATCCTCGGCACGCTGATGGAAGAGCTGTTCAAGAACGGCGTGACCCTGGTCGCGACCTCGAACATCGTGCCGGACGGTCTGTACAAGGACGGCCTGCAACGTGCGCGCTTCCTGCCGGCCATTGCGCTGATCAAGCAGAACACCGAGATCGTCAACGTCGACAGCGGCGTCGATTATCGTCTGCGTCACCTTGAGCAAGCGGAGCTGTTCCACTTTCCGCTGGATGATGCGTCCCACGAAAGCCTGCGCAAGAGCTTCCGCGCCCTGACGCCGGAATGCACGGCAGCCATCGAGAACGATGTGCTGATGATCGAGAACCGCGAAATTCGCGCCTTGCGTACGTGCGATGACGTGGCCTGGTTCGACTTCCGCGAACTCTGCGACGGCCCGCGCAGCCAGAACGATTACATCGAACTGGGCAAGATCTTCCACGCTGTGTTGCTCAGCGGTGTCGAGCAGATGAGCGTCACCACCGACGACATCGCCCGACGCTTTATCAACATGGTCGACGAGTTCTACGACCGCAACGTGAAGCTGATCATTTCCGCTGAAGTCGAGTTGAAAGACCTCTATACCGGCGGTCGCTTGAACTTCGAGTTCCAGCGCACCCTCAGCCGTCTGCTGGAAATGCAGTCTCACGAATTCCTGTCCCGGGCGCACAAGCCGTAGGAAATTTCGGATAACAAAAAAGGCCTGCATTGCAGGCCTTTTTTGTGCGCTGTGTGTCAGTTTTGAACGAGAAAGCGCGCCACTTCATCTTGTCGCTGGCAGCCGACGAGCAGCCACAGCAGGATTCTGGCTTTGCGTGGACAGAGAAATCCAGCCATCAATGCACCTTTACTGATCAGGTCCATCTCGCTGCCAATAAATCCGTAGGTCGATTGAGCCGTGGAGCCGGAACCTGTCCGGGTGGCAACGATGACAGGGATTTTTCTGGCGATGGTTTCAATTACATCTGTCCAGCTCGCGCCAACGTGTCCTGCACCGAAACCCGCAATCACCAGTCCGTCGTAACCCAGTTCTAGGATGTTCTCGATTAACAGGGTATCGGCGCAAAGTGACGCTTCCAGCAGGGCAATCTTCTGTGTGGTCAGCTGGGGCAGCGGCAGGACCCTGCGCTGGACTGGCAGGCGCAGATAGTTGACGGTGTTTTCCATCAGCATGCCGACAGGACCAACGATGGGGGAGGAAAACGCCTGCAATGCTAATGAATCGGTTTTGCGGACGGCGTTCGCTGAATGAATCTGTCCGTTCATCACCACGTGAACGCCTCGATGACGGCTGCTTTCAGCCAGTGCAACCCGGCAAGCATCCAGCAGATTCGCCGGACCATCGGCCCCTGCCTGGGCTGCCGAACGCATGGCGCCGGTCAGGACCAACGGCTCGTCGTTGTCCCACAAATAGTCAAAAAATGTGGCGGTTTCCTCGAGGGTGTCTGTGCCTTGAGTGATGACAACACCCACCGCACCTTGTCTGATTTGAACATTAGCCCAGGAAAGGACGCTCAGCAAAAAGTCGAAATCCAGTGAGGCACTGGGCAACAGTCCGAGCGTTTCTACGGTGACCTGTGCCAAGGTCGCCAACTCTGGCACCGAGGCCAGCAGGGTTTCGCCGCTGACGGTCGGGATCACCCCTTCGCCGGTGTTGCTGGCTTGCATGCTCACGGTGCCGCCGAGCGCCGCAATGGCCAGTTTGGGCAGGTCCATGTGATACCTCATTAGCTTGTGATGAGAAGTGGCTGTATCCGGAATTGAGTCCGTGATACAGCCCAATCGTGACGTTCGTCAGTTGGCTACCAGCAGTCCGATAAACGGAATGATCAGCAACGTACTAATGGCCATGGCCAGTACATTGCCGATGAAACCGTGCATGTCGGCCGGCAACCGCTTAGCAATCGCGCACGCCAGCGGTGGCGCAATCAGTGCCCCCAGCAGTGCGCTTGAGGCTATGACCTGCCAGCTGCCACCGTACGTCAGAACGGCCGCGGGAACGACTGACACCAATGGAACATAGGTGGGATACCAGCCGCGCAATATCCATTGTCGACGCCAGATCGCTACCCCTAACGCCGAAGTCAACGCCTGCGCGGCGATCAGTTGGGGCAGCAAGCCCGTGCCATACACTGGGCTCGTCGGGTTCAAGGTGTAAGCCAGCAAGGCTCCCGCGATCAAGCCGAGACTGGCCCATTCATTGCCGAAGAACGGCGCTTCCGAAAGTCAGCCAACACCCGACGTAGACTCCACACGACACCATAGTCGGGCGTTTTGGTTATGGCGGGTGCGGGCACAGGGGCGGACGGCTTCTCGGGTCGATCGGAGTTCACCAGGCTCGGCAGGTAACGGCAGAGCAGAAAAGCGCCGACACTGGCGACCGCCATGCCCGAGACATTGCCAATCACGGCTGGTAATCCGAGGGGATTGCAGACGTAATTGACGATCAGCAAGCACATCGGGGTGACGAACACGGCGCCCATGATTGCGCCATTGATCGTGACCTTCCAGCCGCCACCGAACATCAGCACCATCGCCGCCGGCAACGAAACAAAGGCGGCAAACGTGGGTTGCCAACTGGTGGCCGTGACCGTCCAGCCCCACAGCAGGTTACTCAGCAACAGCCCAAGCAATGAGCTGGTGACGAGCCACGGCCATAATCCGCTGCCGTAGCAAATGGTAAAGCCTTGCCAGGCTTTTCCCGTTCGATTCGCCCAGTAGGCCAGATAGGCGCCTGCAAGCAGCCCGATCGAAGCGAACTCATGTTTGTAGAACGCCACCTCGCTGATGTCTCCCAGGACCCAACGCAGCCAGGCACTCGGTTCCGGGAGGCTCGATACCATGTGACTGTAGTCTGGCCAATGCGCTGACCAGGATGACCGGTAGGTGAATGAAAGCCAGATGATCAACAGTGCCGCGCCGAGCATCAGCCAGATGACCGCCGTATCCAGCGGCGTCCTGGCGACAAGCCGGTTTTGCGGTTTTTCGTTTGTGGTGTCCATCAGTCATGCCCCCTTATCAGCGCGGCAGACAAGGGTGCTGGGTGTAGCCGAGCATTTGATCGTAGAGATCGGCTCGACGATCGCGATGCAAATCGTTCAAGTTGTTCCAGATGGGCGCGCTGCGCGAGCTGGTCAGGTCGATGTCGGCAAACAGGATCTCCTGCTTGTCCGCTGAAGCCACCTGGCCAATCGGCCAGCCATTGGTGCCCGCGATCAGCGAACAACCCAGGTAACGTGCACCTCGCTCTTCGCCGATCCGGCTCGCCGCCGCAATAAACACATTATTGACGTGAGCCGCCGTCATCGTCAGGTACGACGCCATGCACTTGCCGGCGTCATCGAACAGGGGTGGCGGGGTCCAGACCCAGTTGTTCAGGCTGCAAATAATGTCGGCGCCTTGCTGGCTCAAAATGCGCGGTACTTCCGGGAACCAGATATCCCAGCAGATCAACATCCCTATACGACCGATTGGGGTGTCGAAAACCGGGAAGCCTAGATCGCCCGGCGTGAACCACAATTTTTCCAGATTCCATAAATGTGCTTTTCGGTACTTGCCGATGAAGCCGTCAGGCCCGACAAGAACGCCGGTGTTGAACAGCTGCATGCCGTCGCGCTCCGTCAAACCGGCGACCAGATAAACCTTGTGCTGGCGGGCAAAGTCCATCCAGCTCTGCACGCTCGGCCCGCTGGGAACGGCCTCCGAATGATCGAACGCATCCTGCCGGGTTTTAAAGAAGTAACCTGTGCTTGAAAGCTCGGGCAGGACGATGAGATTCGCACCGTCATTTGCCGCTTCCAACGCTAATTCCAGGCTGTTACGCAGATTTGCTTCGCGATTTTGCCTGCCGACTTGTGGATCGAATTGCACGACTGCTACACGAACAGGACTTGTTGGCTCGCTCATTCCGATGACCTCTTTTTATTGTTATTCACGCTGTTTAATTGCGTGCTTATGAGAGTCGAATCGGCGAGAACGTGTAAGTCAGCTATTTCCGTTTAGGGTGTAGTCCGTATCCCAAGATGACTGCGCGAGGCGCTTGGCAGGAGGGTCGCCAAAGTAGAGCCAATGCACGTCGTGCATGGCTCCAGAGCAAGGAAGCTAATCAGGTTCTGACGTTATAGTGCGGATAGTCGCTCATGGAAAAACCGCCATGGAAGGCTGCGCCGGTTTTGTTGCAGATATGAATGACCGCATCGACGGCGCCCCGAAAGCACGGCTCGGTCCAGCCAGCATCGACTGAAAACGACTCCCCGGAAAAATACAGACCTGAAACATGCGCGAAGTCCCGGTTGTACTTCATCAGGCTGACGGCGTCGTAGTAGGTGCCGGGTCGGTATAACTTTGCACAACCCAGCGCATTTTTATCGGTGATCCAGCGTTGGACCACGGCTTGATCCAGGGCAATGTAGGGAGTGATTTTCTCCTGGATATTGGCGGCGTTCATGAGGATCCGGTCCAGCTCTTTGGCGCACTTGTTCACCAGTTCCTTGTCGGTGAATGAGGCGAGTTTGGTAGCGTCGTCCTCCCATGTGTAACTTAAAAGGATGCAGTCATAACTGTAGCTATCGTTGTAGCGGTAGGTGTAGACGTCGTGGATAAAACTGTCAGTGACGATGGCTTGCGGGATTTTTCTGTTTTTCGAAAGGAAGGATTTTTTTAACGGTGCGAAGACTTTGCAACTGGTTTCCCAGTGCGCGGTTTTATAGGCATTGATCGTCTCGAACGGCAGCATCTGTGGCGTGAAGTTTTCAAGCTTGATGCGAGTTTCGATCAGCCAGGAGGGAAGGGTCATGATGACCGAATCAAAGTCATCGTAGTGCTCCTGGATTTGCTCGGGTTGACTATGTTTCGAGTTGTAGTAGACGCGTGTTTTCTGGTTCGTCAGTTTTTTAAGTTTTGTAACGGATGAGTCCATGAGCAAACCGTTGTTTCTTTCCTGGCAGTGTTCGTAGAAGGACTTTCCGGTTTCGTCGGTTTTCATGAACAGCAGGCATTCGTCCAACGCTGCAAGACCGATGTAGCGGGGCCTGTCGAAACTCAGCCCCGTCGAGTCAAAAACGGCTTCGCTGTGCAGGCAGGGTGAATCCAGCGGATCGCCAATTGAGTCGACCCGACCATGGATCAATTGCAGTTGGCTGCTGAATCCAAAAATGGCAGTGCGCAGAGGATAAAGGGAGCAGACATCGTAAAAGGCTCCCCAACTACCGTCGCCGATGCCAATGGCATAGAAGATCGCGGACTCCTGCGCGGACATTCCCATTCCGCCAAAGTCCCCCGGTGAGCGTTCATCCCAAGCTTGCAGGGCGGGCATGCTGACCAGATCGCGAAACGAAACGCTCTCGTATTTTTCGACGATAGCAGCCCACATGGCTTCCCATGCCTGACTGGCGTAAACCTCTGCGACGTGCCGGGTCATGCGATCGGCAAAGGCCTTCCACTTTGCATAAACCTTTTGCAGTTCTTCACCGGGAGGTGGTGTCTGGCCATCTTCATTTTTCCAGATCAGCATCTGCGGAGTCGGTCCGCCGCCCATGCTGCCCTCTCGCAGATAGATACCGGTCGAAGTGACCCACTGGCTTCCGGGATTGGCAAAATCTGAAAACGCCAGGTCGAATGCCTTGGCGTAGTAAGCCATCAGCGACCGGCCCTCTGTCGGTGACTCGTCCGCCCGGTTGAAGAAGGGCATGCGCATGGCCCCCATTTCAAACGGTGTATGACTCATCGCCGAGTTCGGGCTTCCAGGGACGGTCAGGTGTCTGCCGCCTATGCGTCTGGATTGTTCTATGAGGGTGATATGGGTGAACCCGCAACGATAAAGCTCTCTGGCGGCCGTCAGTCCGGTGACGCCGGCGCCAATAATGCAAATTTTATGTTGTGGGTCAGTTGCCTTGGCGATGCCGTTTTCCTGTTCAACCAATGCGCGATAGTCGAAGCACAAATCTGGCGGGTTGGGGAAACGGGCCTTCCACTTGTTTTCCGCCGAGCGTTTTGGGCGAGCGGCATCCTTCGTGGCATAGGAGGGGTAGTTGTAGCTTGATCCGATAGTCACTGTTGATCTTCCCTGATGGTGTTTTCAGGGACGATGTTGAGGTTCTGAACGCGCAGCGTATAGGAGACAAGTAAGGCTCGCAGATACTCTTTATTCGTTTTTTAGCGTGGGAAAAGACCAGCAGGGCTCCGGCTAAGGATCCCTGCGGTATTGGGCTACGCCGCCTGCTGGAACTGCTGCCGATACTGGTTCGGCGACAATTCCGTGTGCTGGCGAAACAACCGCGCGAAGAAGCTCGCATCGTCGTAACCGACTTCATAGCTGATGGTCTTGATGCTCTTGCGGCTGCCGGACAGCAAGCCTTTGGCCGTCTCGATACGCAGTCGTTGCAGGTAATGCAGCGGCTTGTCGCCGGTGGCGGTCTGGAAGCGCCGCATGAAATTGCGGATGCTCATGCCGTGTTCGCGAGCCACGTCTTCGAAGCGGAATTTGTCGGCAAAGTGTTCTTCGAGCCAGTGCTGGATCTGCAGGATGATCACATCCTGGTGCAGCTTCTGACCGCCGAAACCGATTCGTCCTGGCGAGTAGCTGCGCTGCACTTCATAAAGAATGTCCCGCGCCACGGCCTGGGACACGTTGGCGCCGCAGAAGCGTTCGATCAGGTAAATGTAAAGGTCGCAGGCCGAGGTGGTTCCGCCAGCACAGTACAGGTTGTCGGCATCGGTCAGGTGCTTGTCCTGATTGAGCTGAACCCGTGGGAAGCGTTCGGCAAACGCATTGAAGAAACGCCAGTAAGTGGTCGCTTCCTTGCCGTCGAGCAGCCCGGCCTCGGCCAGCCAGAACACCCCGGTGGCTTCGCCGCAGAGTACTGCGCCGCGAGCATGTTGCTGGCGCAGCCAGGGCAGGACCTGTGGATAACGTTGGCAGAGGGTGTCGAAATCGTCCCAGAACGCTGGAAGGACAATGATGTCGGCGTTTTCCAGGCCGCCGTCCACCGGCATGATTACATCGCTGAAGCTGTTTACCGGTTTGCCGTCGGGGCTGACCAGGCGGGTTTCGAACGCCGGAGTCAGGCCTTGGCCCAGTTGTTTGCCGTAACGCAGGCTGGCCAGGTGGAAGAAATCCTTGGCTTGCATGAGGGTGGAAGCGAAAACCCGGTCGATAGCCAGGATGCTGACGCGCCGCAAGGGCGTGGAGACTTGGTTAGACATAATTCAACTTTATTCTTATAGGGGAAAGTGGTCACCAGACGGCTGGATCGTCTTATTTTTTGTCGGATGTGTCCAGTGTCCTGTATCGGATGCGAGGCATAGTCTCTGAAGGTCAATTCCGGCTAACAATAACGACAGGTGCCGCATGATCCCCAGAACCTTGTTCAGCTCCGAGCACGAACTTTTTCGCGACAGCGTGCGAACGTTCCTCGAAAAAGAGGCCGTGCCGTTCCATGGGCAATGGGAAAAACAAGGCTATATCGACCGCAAACTCTGGAACAAGGCAGGGGAGGCGGGGATGCTGTGTTCGCATCTGCCGGAAGAGTACGGCGGCCTGGGGGCGGACTTTCTCTACAGCGCGGTGGTGATCGAAGAGATCGGTCGTCTCGGCCTGACCGGTATCGGTTTTTCCCTGCATTCGGACATCGTCGCGCCTTACATCCTTCATTACGGCAGTGAAGCGCTGAAACACAAATACCTGCCGAAACTGGTGTCTGGCGAGATGGTCACGGCGATTGCCATGACCGAGCCGGGTGCCGGTTCCGACCTGCAAGGGGTGAAAACCACCGCGGTGCTCGATGGCGACGAGTATGTGATCAACGGTTCGAAGACGTTCATCACCAACGGCTTTCTCGCTGACCTGGTGATTGTCGTGGCCAAGACCGATCCGAAGGCTGGCGCGAAAGGCACCAGCCTGTTTCTGGTGGAAGCCAACACCCCAGGCTTCGCCAAGGGCAAGCGTCTGGAAAAAGTCGGCATGAAGGCTCAGGACACCTCGGAATTGTTCTTCCAGGACGTGCGAGTGCCAAAAGAAAACCTGCTGGGGCAAGCGGGGATGGGCTTCGCGTACCTGATGCAGGAATTGCCGCAGGAGCGTCTTACCGTTGCCATCGGCGGGCTTGCTTCGGCTGAAGCTGCGTTGCAATGGACGCTGGATTACACCCGCGAGCGCAAGGCATTCGGCAAGGCGATCGCCGACTTCCAGAACACCCGCTTCAAACTGGCGGAGATGGCGACCGAGATTCAGATCGGTCGAGTCTTCGTCGATCGCTGTCTGGAACTGCACCTGCAAGGCAAACTCGACGTGCCGACCGCGGCGATGGCCAAGTACTGGGGCACTGACTTGCAATGCAAGGTGCTCGACGAGTGCGTGCAGTTGCATGGCGGTTACGGTTTCATGTGGGAATACCCGATCGCCCGGGCGTGGGCGGATGCGCGGGTGCAGCGGATTTATGCGGGGACCAATGAAATCATGAAGGAGATTATTGCGCGGTCGCTTTGACCTTGCGGTGACTGTTAGGCCGCCATCGCAAGCAAGCTCGCTCCCACAGGTATTGCGCAAAACCTGTGGGAGCGAGCTTGCTCGCGATGGGGTCTATGAATCAATCAAGGTGCCGGGTTCGGGTGATCCTTGTGAATCGCCTCGATCCCCTCCAGTACTTCATCCGACAGTTTCAGCTCGAAGCTCGCTAAATTGCTTTCAAGCTGCTCCATCGTCGTTGCGCCAATGATGTTGCTGGTCACAAATGGCTGCTGAGTGACAAACGCCAACGCCATTTGCGCCGGGTCCAGGCCGTGTTCACGCGCCAGTGCCACATAACGACTGCACGCAGCTTCCGACTGCGGGTTGAAATAGCGGCTGAAGCGGCTGTAGAGGCTCAGGCGGCCTTTAGGCGGACGCGCGCCACCTTCGTACTTGCCTGACAGGAAACCGAACGCCAGCGGCGAATAGGCGAGCAGGCCGCACTGTTCGCGGATGGCGATTTCCGCCAGACCGACTTCGAAGCTGCGGTTGAGCAGGTTGTACGGATTCTGGATCGACACCGCGCGTGGCCAGCCACGGGCTTCGGCCAGGGCGAGGAAGCGCATGGTACCCCATGGCGTTTCATTGGACAGGCCGATGTGGCGGATCTTGCCGGCCTTGACCTGTTCGTCCAGCGCTTCGAGGGTGTCCTCCAGCGGCGTGAGGTTGGCTTCGATTTGGTGTTTGTAGCCGAGCTGACCGAAGAAATTGGTGCTGCGCTCCGGCCAATGCAGCTGGTAGAGGTCGATGTAGTCGGTCTGCAAGCGCTTGAGGCTGGCGTCCACGGCTTCGGTGATGTGCTGGCGGTTGTGCCGCAGGTTTTTGTCGCGGATGTAGTCGATGGTGTTGCCGGGGCCGGCGATCTTGCTGGCCAGGATCCAGTCGGCGCGATCACCGCGGCTTTTGAAGTAATTGCCGATGTAGCGCTCGGTGGTGGCGTAGGTTTCGGCTTTTGGCGGCACCGGGTACATCTCGGCGGTATCGATGAAATTGATCCCGGCGCTTTTGGCCCGTTCAATCTGGGCGAAGGCTTCAGCCTCGCTGTTTTGCTCGCCCCAGGTCATGGTTCCGAGGCAGATGGCGCTCACGTTCAGATTGGTTCGGCCTAGCTGGCGATAGTCCATCGGGTGCTCCTTGGGCAAAACAATCATAAAAGCAGGTTGAATTATTTTTCGCAATCTGCATAATTGCGCACCTCTTTCTGCAGTGGAAGTGATGCGCCGCCGCCGAAGAATCTTGCCGTTGAACGGACGCGCCGACCCGAGCCCCCGAAAGCGTCTGTATCCGGCTGCCTTTGACTTGTCAAAGTACGCACTATTCAGTAAGATCCGCCGTCTAATTTACAGGGCGGCCCCTGAGGCTATAAAGAATGAAAACTTTTACTGCTAAACCGGAAACAGTACAGCGCGACTGGTTTGTCGTCGACGCTGCAGGTCAGACCCTGGGTCGTCTGGCCACCGAAATCGCGAGCCGTCTGCGTGGCAAGCATAAAGCTGAGTACACTCCTCACGTTGACACCGGCGATTACATCGTCGTTATCAATGCCGAGCAGATTCGTGTAACCGGTGCTAAAACCACCGACAAAATCTACTACTCCCACTCCGGTTTCCCGGGCGGCATCAAGTCGATCAACTTCGAAAAGCTGATCGCTAAAGCCCCTGAGCGCGTGATCGAGACCGCGGTCAAAGGCATGCTGCCTAAGAACCCGCTGGGTCGCGACATGTATCGTAAGCTGAAAGTCTATGCGGGCGCTGTACACCCTCATACTGCTCAGCAGCCCCAAGAACTGAAGTTTTAACGGAATAGTTCATTATGTCGGCGACTCAAAATTACGGCACTGGCCGTCGCAAGACCGCAACCGCACGCGTTTTCCTGCGTCCGGGTACTGGTAACATCTCCATCAACAACCGCACCCTGGAAAATTTCTTCGGCCGCGAAACTGCCCGCATGGTAGTTCGTCAGCCGCTGGAACTGACTGAGACTGTCGAGAAATTCGACATCTACGTCACCGTGATCGGTGGTGGTGTAAGTGGTCAAGCTGGCGCAATCCGCCACGGTATCACTCGCGCACTGATGCAGTACGACGAAACCCTGCGTGGCGCTCTGCGCAAAGCTGGCTTCGTTACTCGCGATGCACGTGAAGTTGAACGTAAGAAAGTTGGTCTGCGTAAAGCGCGTAAGCGTCCGCAGTACTCGAAGCGTTAATTCGCTTTTACGTTCAAAAAGAACGCCCAGTTTCCTCGCGAAGCTGGGCGTTTTTTTATGGGCGCGATTTATCAAAGAATTGCTCTGTGACAACTTGCCACAGCCGTAGAAGCCCTATACTGCAAGGCTTGGCAGTGGAGCCCCTCGGTAATTACCTTGTCAGAATTGGGGCTTTTCATTACCATTCGGCAAAATTTTTATAAGTTCAGATTTTTACTTAGTAGACGCCTGATTTAACAGGCCACAAAGCTGATGGGAGAGGACTGAATGAGCAATGACGGCGTGAATGCAGGCCGGCGTCGCTTCTTGGTAGCAGCCACATCCGTGGTGGGTGCTGCAGGAGCGGTGGGGGCTGCGGTCCCGTTCGTGGGGTCATGGTTTCCCAGTGCCAAGGCGAAAGCTGCAGGTGCACCGGTGAAGGTGAATGTCAGCAAAATCGAGCCAGGCCAGCAGATGATTGCTGAGTGGCGCGGTCAGCCGGTGTTCATTGTCCGCCGAACCGCGGAAATCCTGGGGAATCTGAAAAAGATCGAGGGCCAGCTGTCTGACCCGACCTCCAAGAACTCGACACAACCGACCTACGTCGATCCAGAAACGCGTTCGATCAAGCCAGAGGTTCTGCTGCTGATCGGTATCTGCACACACCTGGGTTGCTCGCCGACCTTCCGTCCAGAAGTGGCACCTGCGGATCTGGGCAAGGACTGGGTAGGTGGTTATTTCTGCCCTTGCCACGGCTCCCACTACGATCTGGCTGGCCGCGTCTACAAGTCGCAACCTGCGCCTTTGAACCTGCCAGTTCCCCCGCATTCCTATGAAACCGATGACGTCATTGTCATTGGCGTCGATACGGAGAAAGCGTGATGAGCAAGTTCATGGATTGGGTTGATGCGCGCTTTCCCGCGACCAAAATGTGGGAAGACCATCTCAGCAAGTACTACGCCCCGAAGAACTTCAACTTCTTCTATTTCTTTGGCTCCCTCGCACTGCTCGTTCTGGTCAACCAGATCGTTACCGGTGTCTGGCTGACCATGAGCTACACCCCGTCGGCGGAAGAGGCGTTTGCTTCCGTCGAATACATTATGCGCGACGTCGAGTACGGCTCGATCCTGCGTCTGCTGCACTCCACCGGCGCCTCGGCGTTCTTCATCGTGGTCTATCTGCACATGTTCCGTGGCTTGCTCTACGGTTCGTACCAGAAGCCGCGTGAGCTGGTGTGGGTCTTCGGCATGCTGATCTATCTGGCGCTGATGGCTGAAGCCTTCATGGGTTACCTGCTGCCGTGGGGCCAGATGTCCTACTGGGGGGCTCAGGTGATCATCTCGCTGTTCGGTGCGATCCCGGTCATCGGCAACGATCTGACTCAGTGGATCCGTGGTGACTACCTGATTTCCGGTATCACCCTGAACCGCTTCTTCGCCCTGCACGTTGTTGCGTTGCCGATCGTGATCCTCGGTCTGGTGGTGCTGCACGTTCTGGCGCTGCACGAAGTCGGTTCGAACAACCCGGACGGCGTGGACATCAAGAAATTCAAAGACGAAAACGGTGTACCGCTGGACGGCATTGCCTTCCACCCGTACTACACCGTGAAAGATATCGTCGGCGTGGTGGTGTTCCTGTTCATCTTCTGCTCGATCGTGTTCTTCTTCCCGGAAATGGGCGGCTACTTCCTCGAGAAGCCGAACTTTGAAGTGGCGAACGCCTTCAAGACGCCAGAGCACATCGCTCCGGTCTGGTACTTCACGCCGTTCTACGCGATTCTGCGGGCGATTCCGGACAAGCTCCTGGGCGTTATCGCCATGGGCGCGGCCATTGCTGTGCTGTTCGTCCTGCCATGGCTCGATCGTAGCCCGGTCAAGTCGATGCGCTACAAAGGCTGGCTGAGCAAGATCTGGCTCTGGGTGTTCTGCATCTCGTTCGTGATCCTGGGCGTGCTGGGCGTACTGGCCCCAACCCCTGAGCGGACGTTGCTGTCGCAGGTATGTACCTTCCTGTACTTCGCCTACTTCATTCTGATGCCGTTCTACACCAGGCTCGAGAAGACCAAACCGGTTCCGGAAAGGGTGACTGGCTGATGAAAAAGCTATTTGCTGTACTGATTCTTGCTGCTTTGCCTGTGCTGTCCTTCGCGGCCGAACACGGTGGTCCTGAGCTGGAAAAGGTCGATATCGACGTTTCCGACAAAGCTGCAATGCAAGATGGCGCGCGTACATTCGCCAACTACTGCATGGGCTGTCACAGCGCCAAGTTCCAGCGTTACGAGCGTGTCGCCGATGACCTGGGCATCCCGCACGACCTGATGCTCTCGAAGGTGGTGTTCACCGGCGCCAAGATCGGCGACCACATGAGCATCGGCATGCAGCCGGCTGACGCCAAGACCTGGTTCGGTGCGGCGCCGCCCGACCTGACCCTGGTCGCCCGCGTTCGTGGCACTGACTGGCTCTACGGTTACCTGAAATCTTTCTACGAAGACCCATCGCGTCCTTGGGGCGTGAACAACAAGGTGTTCCCGAACGTCGGGATGCCTAACGTTCTGGTCGGCCTGCAGGGTCGTCAGGTGGTAGGCTGTAAACAAGTTCAAATCGTCGAAGACGGCAAGAAGCAATACGATCCGCTGACCGGCACGGCTTTGACTCATGAAGCCTGCGACCAGCTGACCATACTGCCGAAAACCGGCACGCTGAACGAAGAGCAGTTCGACGAGAAGGTCAAGAATCTGGTGACCTTCCTGGCCTACTCGGCCAACCCGGTGAAGCTGCAGCATCAGCGCATCGGTACCTATGTGTTGCTGTACCTGGCGTTCTTCTTCGTATTCGCATACTTGCTCAAGCGTGAATACTGGAAAGACGTCCATTGATAATGCTGTAAAATTGCTGTCAATCGCGCGCGCCCAAGGGCGTCTCTGAAGGTGTAACGAGCCTGGTGATCCAGGCGTTACGGGAGGCGCCCTCTGGGCGCGCGCGTTTTTCCGTTTCCGATAATTTCAACAAGCGAGGAGTACCGCCATGGGCGTGACCAATCGGTTGGCCTGTTACTCCGACCCCGCCGACCACTATTCCCACCGAGTGCGTATCGTACTTGCAGAGAAGGGTGTCAGCGCCGAGATCATTTACGTGGAAGCTGGTCGCCAGCCGCCTAAACTG
Source organism: Pseudomonas sp. ACM7 (assembly GCF_004136015.1). Lineage (NCBI taxonomy): Bacteria > Pseudomonadati > Pseudomonadota > Gammaproteobacteria > Pseudomonadales > Pseudomonadaceae > Pseudomonas > Pseudomonas sp. ACM7. The sequence continues at coordinate 3,876,774 of NZ_CP024866.1, forward strand.
ATTGAAGTGAACCCTTACGGCAGCTTGCCCACCCTGGTCGATCGTGACCTGGCGTTGTGGGAGTCGACCGTGGTGATGGAATATCTGGATGAGCGTTACCCGCACCCGCCTTTACTGCCGGTTTATCCAGTGGCGCGTGCCAACAGCCGTCTGCTGATTCATCGTATTCAGCGTGACTGGTGTGGTCTGGTGGATCTGATCCTGGATTCCCGGTCCAAGGAAGCAGCCCGTGTCGTGGCTCGTAAAGAGCTGCGCGAAAGCCTGACCGGCGTGTCGCCGTTGTTCGCCGACAAGCCGTTTTTCCTCAGTGAGGAACAAAGCCTGGTGGATTGCTGCCTATTGCCAATACTCTGGCGATTGCCGATTCTGGGTATAGAACTGCCGCGGCCTGCCAAGCCGCTGCTTGATTACATGGAGCGCTCGTTTGCGCGTGAGGCTTTCCAGGCGAGTCTGTCTGGTGTCGAACGCGATATGCGCTAAGGCTTAAGGAGCCGCTATGAACTCCAGTCGACCTTATCTGGTCCGCGCGCTCTACGAGTGGATTGTGGACAACGATTGCACCCCGCACATGCTGGTCAATTCCGAGTATCCGTCGGTACAGGTGCCTCAGGGTTTTGCCAGTGACGGACAGATTGTCCTGAACGTATCGCCGGCAGCCGTGCGTCATCTGCACATGGACAACGAAGCGGTCAGCTTCGAAGGGCGCTTCGGTGGCGTGCCGCACACCTTGTACGTGCCTATCGCATCGATCCTGGGCATTTACGCCCGGGAGAACGGTCAGGGCATGGTGTTCGATCTGGAATCGCCTATGGAAGACGAGGAAGAGATCGAGCCGGATGACGACATTCCGCCACCCGACAGCGAGCCGCCGCGTCCCAGCGGTCGACCGAGTTTGAAGGTGGTGAAATAAAAAAAGGGTGATCCGCAAGGATCGCCCTTTTTTTATTTCACTTCAAACGTAGGAGCTGTCGAGTGAAACGAGGCTGCGATCTTTTGATCTTTTAAAAGCAAAATCAAAAGATCGCAGCCTCGTTTCACTCGACAGCTCCTACAGGTCGATGGCGATCCAAGGATGCCATCACCTGCAAGCAAATATCAGTCGATGTACTCAAACAGTTTCACGATCTTCTGTACGCCGGAAACGCCTTGCACCAGGTTGGTCGCTTGGGCAGCTTCCTGTTTGGTCAGCAGACCCAGCAGGTAGACGATGCCGTTCTCGGTGACAACCTTGATGCGCGAGCCCGGAATGTTCGGATCGGTGAGCATCTGGGTCTTGATCTTGGAGGTCAGCCAAGTGTCGTTCTGGCGGGCAAGGAAGCCGGAAGGTGGCAGGACTTGCAGTTCGTTGTGGACTGTCTTCACCCGCTGAACAGCCGCAGCGGCCTGTTCGGCCTTGGCCTTGAGGTCGGCACGCGGGGTTTGCCCGGCGAGCAGCACGACGCCATTGAAGCTGGTGACGACGATGTGCGAGTCGTTATCCAGGGCTGGATCGGCCTTGGCAATGTTCACGCCGACCTTGGTGTCGATCAGAGAGTCGTCGATCTTGCTGCCGAAGGTGCGGGTGCCGCGGTCATCTTCGATCGGTGCTTCACGGCTGGCGTTAACCACCGAGGTGCAGCCGCTGATGCCGAGGCACAGGGTCAAGGCCAGAAGGCCTAGGCGATTAGGGGTCATTCTTCACTCCCGAACAGTTGGCTGTCGATCAAATCGCAAAGGCAATGGATCGTCAGCAGGTGGACTTCCTGAATACGTGCGGTGACGTTGGCCGGTACGCGAATCTCGACGTCCTCGGGCAATAGCAACGACGCCATGCCGCCGCCATCGCGACCGGTCAATGCTACGACAATCATTTCGCGATCATGTGCGGCCTGGATCGCTTGAATAATGTTTGCCGAGTTGCCGCTGGTGGAAATCGCCAGCAAAACGTCACCCGGCTGGCCGAGGGCGCGGATCTGTTTGGAGAAAATTTCGTTGTAGCTGTAGTCGTTGGCGATCGAGGTGATCGTCGAGCTGTCGGTGGTCAGCGCGATGGCTGGCAGGCTCGGACGTTCGCGCTCGAAGCGGTTGAGCAGCTCGGACGAGAAGTGCTGGGCATCACCGGCAGAGCCGCCGTTGCCGCAGGACAACATTTTGCCTTCGTTGAGCAGGGCGTTGACCATCACCTGGCTGGCTTGCTCGATGTGCGGTGCAAGTACGTCCATCGCCATTTGCTTGGTATCGATACTGGCCTGAAAAAGCTGGCGAATTCGGGATTGCATGTCCATCTGTGTGACCTTAATTAGCGCGGCTACTCGGCACATGAATGTGCAGCCCGCAAAGCAAAGAGCAAAAGTGTTGGGTGAAAGTGTCCGGTTCGGAACGTACGCGATCAGCTGTCGAAGGCATTCTGCAACCAGTTCAACTGATCGAGGTTGCTGTCGATGGCAACCACGTCGAAACGGCAAGGGGAATTGGCCCAACGCGACTCGCGCTGAAGAAAATACTGCGCGGCAAAAATCAGTTTCTGCCGTTTGCGCTCATCAATGCTATCGAGCGCGCCACCCCATTGAGTGTTTTTTCTGTAGCGGACTTCAACGAATACTACTGTATCGCCATCAAGCATGACCAGATCAAGCTCGCCGCGTTTACACAACCAGTTCTGCGCCAGCAGGCGCAGACCTTGTTGTTGAAGATGCTCGAGCGCATGGCGCTCGGCATCTTTACCGCTTTGCTGGCGTGACCTGTCGGGCATCAGCGCGGGGTGTCCGGCAGGCGTTGAACCTGACCGCTCACGAACTGTGCCCATGGCAACTGACGCACGACTCGCTGGTTTGCAGTCATGCCCAGGCTGCCCGATTGGCCTTCGATGCGGCTGTCCGGCAATGCCTTGAGTTGCCCCAGGCGTGGTGCCAGGCGATAGGCGTCAACGCCCATCGCGTACAGACGACCCAGACTGCCAGCAGCTTGTGGCCATTGAGCGGTAACCTGTTTGCGCAGTGGATCGTTGGCCTCCAGCAACCATGGGGTTTCGCAGAAGCGAATGCCGTTCATGTCGTTGTACTGATTCACATCGCCGCTGGCGCTGAACACGTGGGAGGTGGCATAAACCGGCACGTCGCCAGCGTACTGGAAGTTCAGTGTCGGCTTGATCTGCTGGGCTTGCTGAGGCGTTGCGGCCAGGAAGATGAACTCGATGTCCTGGCGACGCGAAGGCTGGGCGGCTACCTGCCCGCCAACGGTGCTTTGCAGGCTCTTGGCACGACCTTCGCTCTGACGCAGCTGGAACATGTCGGCAATCTGCTGGGCCAGTTGAACCGGTTGGTCGACACGTTCGGTAGCGACGATGCTGCCACCGTTAGCCTGCCAATCCTGGCTGAACGCTCTCAACACGCGATCGCCCCATTCGCCTTTCGGCACCATGATGGCTGCGCGATGCAGGCCATCGGCGCGAGCACGGCGGGACACTTCGCGGGCTTCGTCTTCAGCCGCAAGACCAAACTGGAACAGCTGGGCCGGACCTTGTTCGCCTTCGCTGTAGTTCAGCGCCAGGGTGGTGATCGGCAGTTGCGGGCGAGCGCTGAGCTGTTTGACCAGCGGCTTCTCCAGCGGACCGACGACCAACTGCACGCCATCGGCTTGGGCCTTGCGGTAGAACTCGTCCATCGAAGTGAGTTTCGAGCTGTCATAGAACTCGATGGCTGGCGGCTTCTGCCCGGCTTGTTGGGCCTGGTAGTGAGCAGCCATGAAACCTTCGCGCAGTGCTTTGCCGACCGACGCCAACGGGCCGTCTTGTGGCAGCAGCAGGGCGATTTTGCTCAGGGGCTGGCTGGCCAGTTCCTTGAGTTTGGTCAGTGGCAACGGCAGTTGAATGGCGGCCGGGTGCTTTGGATTCTGTGCGCGCCAGTTGTCGATCGCCGCTTGCTGTTGTTCCACGGTGCCGGCACTTTTCACTGCCAGAGCCAGGCCCATCCAGCCGCCGAGGTCGTCGGAGGTGTTTGGCTGCAATTGGTCGGTCGGCAGCGAAGCGATCAGGGTCCAGATCGCTTCGTGGTTTTTGCTTGCCGCTTCACCTTCGAGCATTGGCGCAATGAAGATGCGCTCCCGTGCGGCAGCCAGGGTCTGGCCATCGGCTTCAAGGGCGCGGGCATGAACAGTGCCGGTGCGAACCTGTTGCTCAACCGGCAGTTCACTCAGGCGTTGCAGGCTCGGATGACTCAAGGCAGTCAGTGCCGCTTTGGGCTGATTGCGAACCATGGCCAGTTCAGCCGCCAGGGTGCTGGCGAAAACCTGTTGGCCAGGCTTGAGTGTTTCGACGGGGACTTGTTGCAGGATTTGCGCGGACTGGCCGGCATTCCCCTGACGATAGGCCAGGTCTGCCGCGCTCAGGCGCAACAGGGAGGCTTTTTCCGGGTCTTTGCTTTGAGCGGCCTGTGCGAGCAATTGCTCGATACTGGCATCCGGGGTCCGTGGAAGTTCGCCAAGGCTGGAGGAGGGCGAGCTGGCGCAAGCCGCCAGCAAGGCAGCGAGGCAGAGGGCAGTGAACAGCCGCAGGCAAGCGATCATGTAGTGTTCCTGATACTCGATCAAATTAGCGTGGAATTGTACCCAAGCACTGGCCGGGGCGCGATGTTACTGGTGTGAATCGATCAATTTAGCTCGTGCAAATGTTGCGGCACTGCACAAAAGGCTGCAAAACCGAGGGTTGCTTGCGCGTATCGCGAACGTCGCGACGCGCTACAATGGCGGCTTTTACCGATCATGAGGTGTGCGCTTTGACTGCTCCAGGTGCTTTGAATTCCGCTGCTGGCTCGCTTTATGTGGTGGCGACGCCCATCGGCAACCTGGACGACATCAGTGCGCGTGCGCTGAAGATCCTGCGCGAGGTCGCCCTGATCGCCGCCGAAGATACCCGTCACTCTCAGCGATTGATGCAGCATTTCGGCATTCCTACACCGCTGGCGGCCTGTCATGAACACAATGAGCGGGATGAAGGTAGCCGCTTTATCACTCGCTTGCTCGCCGGCGACGATGTGGCGCTGATTTCCGATGCCGGCACGCCGTTGATTTCCGATCCGGGTTATCACCTCGTGCGCCAGGCTCGTGCTGCGGGAATTAATGTTGTGCCGGTTCCGGGCGCCTGCGCTCTGATCGCGGCGTTGTCGGCGGCGGGGCTGCCGTCGGACCGTTTCATCTTCGAAGGCTTCCTGCCGGCCAAGGCTGTCGGTCGGCGCGCCCGACTTGAGTTGGTAAAGGAAGAACCGCGCACGCTGATTTTTTATGAGGCGCCACACCGCATCCTTGAATGTCTGCAAGACATGGAACTGGTGTTCGGTGGGGAACGCCCGGCTTTGCTGGCCCGTGAAATCACTAAAACCTTTGAAACCCTTAAGGGCTTGCCACTGGCTGAGTTGCGCGAGTTCGTCGAGTCAGACAGCAATCAGCAACGCGGCGAATGCGTGGTGTTGGTGGCGGGTTGGTCTGCCCCCGAGACCGAGGACGCCGTCAGCAGTGAAGCCATGCGCATTCTGAATCTGTTGCTTGAAGAAATGCCGCTCAAGCGAGCCGCGGCGTTGGCGGCGCAAATTACCGGCGAGCGCAAGAATGTGCTCTATCAGGTCGCGCTGGATAAACAGAAGGGCGAGTAAAAACCGACGTGCAGGCGCGGCCCAAGGCGTTTAGCGCTTGTCCTTCGGCCGCTCTGCCGTTAATCTTCGCGGCGGAGAGTCGATCGGACAGTCGCTGCCCTCTATGAAAATTAGGGGGGGGAGGAAAGTCCGGGCTCCATAGGGCGAAGTGCCAGGTAATGCCTGGGAGGCGTGAGCCTACGGAAAGTGCCACAGAAAATAACCGCCTAAGCGCTTCGGCGCCGGTAAGGGTGAAAAGGTGCGGTAAGAGCGCACCGCACGTCTGGCAACAGTTCGTGGCTAGGTAAACCCCACTTGGAGCAAGACCAAATAGGGTCCCAAGGCGTGGCCCGCGCTGGGACCGGGTAGGTTGCTAAAGATGTCCAGTGATGGCCATCGTAGACGAATGACTGTTCAAGACAGAACCCGGCTTACAGATCGACTCTCCACCTTTTTCCCCCTCCCTGCTTTAATCATTGAGCAGGGCGCCTGTAGTAGCAATTTCCCTCCTTACAGAATCAACAGCAGAAGCACTTTCCTAATACCGAAAAAATCTTACTCTTAACAAATTACTTTAACTTTCGAACGCAGCCTTCTGTGCTGATTCAAGTTATTGAGCAGGACGACAGGTCAGATTCTGGCTACCCCTCCTTTTACACTCCTAAATCTCAGTTCTGTAAGGGTTTTCCTTTAATCCGCGCCTTGACGGTGCGGTGGCCGCATTCCTATAGTGTGCGCAAGTGGCGGAAAGTGGCATGAAGTGGGTTTTTTGAGCTCAAAACGCTAATATTTGGAGAAACGCTGACGTGTTTCGCGGAGCTAACGCTATCAGTCTCGACGCAAAGGGCCGTCTCGCTATGCCGAGCCGGTACCGTGACGAGCTCGTTTCGCGTAGTTCCGGTCAGTTAATCGTCACAATTGATGCCGTTGATCCGTGTTTGTGTGTTTACCCCCTCGACGAGTGGGAAATTATTGAAACCAAACTGCGCGCACTGCCTTCGCTTCGCGAAGAGAACCGCCGCCTGCAACGTTTACTGATTGGTAATGCCGTCGACCTCGAGCTCGATGGCAGTGGTCGTTTTCTGGTTCCGCCGCGTCTTCGTGAATATGCCAAGTTGGATAAGCGCGCGATGTTGGTAGGCCAACTGAACAAGTTCCAATTGTGGGACGAGGATGCCTGGGATGCGGTTTCTGCCGCTGACCTGGCTGCCATTCAACAACCGGGCGCCATGCCTGATGAACTGCGTGATTTGATCCTGTGACTATTGATAGCGGCTTTAACCACATCACCGTACTGCTTGACGAAGCCGTGGAGGCTCTCGCCGTACGTCCTGATGGCTGCTATCTGGACGGTACGTTCGGGCGCGGCGGACACAGCCGGTTGATCCTCAGCCAGCTCGGCCCCGATGGTCGGGTGCTCGGATTCGATAAAGATCCTCAAGCGATTGCCACCGGGCAAACGCTAGCGGCCGAAGACGGCCGCTTTGTCGTTGTACAGCGCAGCTTCGCCGAGCTCGGTTCGGAAGTCGCCGAACGTGGTCTGGCCGGCAAGGTCAGCGGCGTTTTGCTCGACCTCGGCGTATCTTCGCCGCAGCTCGACGACCCTGAGCGCGGCTTCAGTTTCCTCAATGATGGCCCGCTGGACATGCGCATGGACCCGTCCCGCGGGATCAGCGCTGCCGAATTCGTCAACACCGCCCCGGTGGAAGAAATCGCCCGGGTGTTCAAGCAATACGGCGAAGAACGTTTCTCCGGCCGGATGGCCCGTGCCGTGGCCGAGCGTCGCGACATCAAGCCGTTCGAGCGCACTGCCGATCTGGCTGAAGTCCTGAAAGTCGCCAACCCTGCATGGGAAAAGGGCAAAAACCCGGCGACCCGTGCGTTCCAGGGCTTGCGTATTCACGTCAACAACGAACTGGGTGATCTGGAAGCCGGCCTCGAAGCCGCACTGGAATGCCTGGAGGTCGGCGGCCGCCTGGTGGTCATCAGCTTCCACTCGCTGGAAGACCGCATCGTCAAACTGTTCATGCGCAAACTGGTGAAAGGCGAAGCCGACAACCTGCCGCGCAACCTGCCGGTACGTCACGTCGCCTTCGAACCAATAATCAAAATCCATGGCAAAGCGCAGTCCGCCTCCGAGGCCGAACTCAAAGCCAACCCACGCTCCCGTAGCGCCGTCATGCGCGTCGCGGAGAAGCTGCGGTGAGCAAGCTTTTCGCCAAGCCACTTCCCGGCGGAAGCTTTTTCATGTTTCTGCTGTTTATTGGCGTGCTCGTGTCGGCCATCGGCGTTTCCTATAGCGCCCACTGGAACCGTCAACTGTTGAACTCCCTGTACAACGAGTTGAGCGTGCGCGACAAGGCGCAAGCGGAGTGGGGCCGTTTGATTCTCGAACAGAGCACCTGGACCGCCCACAGCCGTATCGAAGTCCTGGCGACCGAGCAATTGAAGATGCGCATTCCTGGCGCCGCTGAAGTGCAGATGGTGGCGCCATGATGAAACTCGAGGGCGCACTCTTTCCATGGCGGTTCCGCCTGGTGCTGGGTTTGCTCGGCGTCATGGTCGCGGCGATTTCCTGGCGCATTATCGATCTGCAAGTAGTCGACCGTGCCTTTCTTAAAGGTCAGGGCGATGCGCGCAGCGTTCGTCATATCCCGATTCCGGCTCACCGTGGTCTGATCACCGACCGTAACGGCGAGCCTTTGGCCGTGAGTACCCCAGTCACCACCCTTTGGGCCAATGCCAAGGAAATGCAAACGGCCAAAGAGAAGTGGCCTGCACTGGCGGCTGCCTTGGGGCAGGACCCGAAAGCCCTGGCCGAACGTCTCGAGGCCCAGGCCAACAAAGAATTCATTTATCTGGTGCGCGGGCTGACCCCCGAACAGGGCCAGTCGGTGCTCGATCTGAAAGTGCCGGGCGTTTATGGCATCGAAGAATTTCGTCGTTTCTACCCGGCCGGTGAAGTCACTGCCCATATGGTCGGTTTTACCGACATCGATGACCACGGTCGTGAAGGCGTCGAGCTGGCCTACGACGAATGGCTGGCCGGGGTCCCCGGCAAGCGACAGGTGATCAAGGATCGGCGTGGCCGACTTATCAAGGATGTTCAGGTCACCAAAAACGCCAAGGCCGGAAAGCCCTTGGCGTTGTCCATTGACCTGCGTCTGCAATACCTGGCCAACCGTGAACTGCGTAACGCGATCATCGAGAACGGCGCCAAGGCCGGCAGCCTGGTGATCATGGACGTGAAGAGCGGCGAGATCCTCGCCATGGTCAACCAGCCGACCTACAACCCGAACAACCGTCGCAACCTGCAACCGGCGATGATGCGTAACCGCGCGATGATCGACGTGTTCGAACCGGGTTCGACCATGAAAGCGATTTCCATGAGCGCCGCGATTGAAACCGGGCGCTGGAAACCGAGCGACACTGTCGAGGTGTATCCGGGCTCCTTGCAGATTGGTAAGTACACCATCAAGGACGTATCGAAGACCGAAGGCCCAGTGCTCGACCTCACCGGCATCCTGATCAACTCCAGTAACGTCGGCATGAGTAAGGTCGCCTTCGATATCGGTGGCGAAACGATTTTCCGTCTGGCGCAAAAAGTCGGCCTCGGCCAGGACACCGGCCTGGGCTTCCCAGGCGAGCGCGTCGGCAACCTGCCGAACTACCGCGAATGGCGCAAGGCTGAAACCGCCACGCTGTCGTACGGCTACGGTATCTCTGTGACCGCGATCCAGTTGGTCCACGCCTTCTCAGCCCTGGCCAATAACGGTCGCCTCGCGCCGTTGACCCTGATCAAAACGGACAAGCCAGCGCAAACCACACAGGTATTGCCGGAAGCGGTCGCGAAAACCATGCAAGGCATGCTGACCCAAGTGATCGAAGCCCCGCGTGGTGTCTTCCGTGCGCAAGTGCCGGCGTATCACGTGGCAGGCAAGTCGGGTACTGCGCGTAAGACGTCGGTGGGCACCAAAGGCTACGCCGAGAATTCCTACCGTTCGCTGTTCGCAGGCTTTGGCCCGATGAGCGATCCGCGTTACGCAATCGTGGTGGTGATCGATGAGCCGACCAAGGCCGGTTACTTCGGTGGTCTGGTATCGGCCCCGGTGTTCAGCAAAGTGATGTCCGGGACCTTGCGCCTGATGAACATCACCCCGGACAACCTGCCACCTACTCAACAAGCGAACGCAGCACCGGTCGTTCCGCTGAAAGCCAATGGAGGGCGCGGCTGATGTCTCTGAGTCTGAACAAGATTTTCGCCCACGCCGGCCGCGATCTGTTGATCCGCGAACTGACCCTGGACAGCCGCAACGTGCGGGCTGGCGATCTGTTTCTCGCCGTTCCTGGCGGCAAGTTCGACGGTCGCGCGCACATTGCCGACGCTCTGCAACGCGGCGCTGCCGCTGTGGCGTATGAAGTCGAAGGCGCGACCGTGTTGCCGATTACCGATGTGCCGCTGATTCCGGTCAAAGGCCTGGCGGCGCAGCTGTCGGACATCGCCGGACGTTTTTACGGTGACCCCAGTCGTCACCTGAACCTGATCGGCGTGACCGGCACCAACGGCAAAACCAGCGTGACGCAGCTGGTTGCGCAAGCATTGGATTTGCTCGGCCAGCACTGCGGCATCGTCGGCACGTTGGGCACCGGTTTTTACGGCGCGCTCGAAAGCGGCTTGCACACCACGCCGAACCCGATCGCCGTGCAGGCAACCCTCGCCGACCTGAAAAAGGCTGGTGCCAAAGCCGTCGCCATGGAAGTTTCTTCCCACGGTCTGGATCAGGGCCGCGTTACCGCGCTGGCGTTCGATGTGGCGGTGATGACCAACCTGTCCCGCGATCACCTGGATTACCACGGCACCATGCAAGCCTACGGTGAAGCCAAGGCCAAGCTGTTTGCCTGGAACGATTTGAAGTGCCGGGTGGTCAACCTCGACGACGATTTCGGCCGGCAACTGGCTGCGGACAAACGTGAATCGCGCCTGATCACCTACAGCCTGGAAGATGCCAGCGCTTATCTTTATTGCCGTGAAGCGCAGTTCGATGACGAAGGCGTGCGCGCCACGCTGGTCACGCCGCAGGGTGAGCATCACTTGCGCAGCACCTTGCTCGGTCGCTTCAACCTGAGCAACGTACTGGCCGCGGTCGGCGCCTTGCTGGGTCTGGACTACGCGCTGGATGAAATCCTCAACGTGCTGCCGAAACTCGAAGGCCCGGCCGGACGCATGCAGCGCCTCGGCGGCGGTACTCAGCCGCTGGTAGTGGTTGATTACGCCCACACACCGGATGCGCTGGAAAAAGTCTTGATGGCCCTGCGTCCTCACGCCAAAGGCCGTTTGCTGTGCCTGTTCGGTTGCGGTGGTGATCGCGATCGCGGCAAACGTCCGCTCATGGCTGAAGTGGTCGAGCGTCTGGCTGACGGCGTGCTTGTGACCGATGACAACCCGCGCACCGAAGACCCTGCCGTGATCTTCGACGACATCCGCGCCGGTTTTACCGCTGTGGATAAAGTCACCTTCGTCGCTGGCCGTGGCCGGGCGATTGCCCAATTGATCGCCAGCGCTTCGGCAGATGACGTGATTGTCCTGGCCGGTAAAGGTCACGAGGACTATCAGGAAATCAACGGCCAGCGTCACGCTTTCTCCGATCTGGTCGAGGCCGATCACGCCTTGACCGCGTGGGAGGTGGCCCATGCTTAAGGCCTTGAAACTGAGCGAACTGACCGGCGCGCTGAATGCCCGCTTGGTCACTGCCGATGCCAGCTTCGACGGCGTCAGCATCGACAGCCGCGCGATCAAACCAGGCCAACTCTTTATTGCCCTGACCGGTCCGCGCTTCGATGGGCATGACTATCTCAATGACGTAGCCGCAAAAGGCGCCGTAGCGGCGCTGGTCGAGCGTGAAGTCGCCGACAGCGCACTGCCGCAATTGCTGGTGAAAGATACTCGTCAGGCGCTGGGGCAACTCGGCGCGCTGAACCGTGCGGCCTACACCCATCCTGTCGCAGCGATCACCGGTTCCAGCGGCAAGACCACGGTCAAGGAAATGCTCGCCAGCATCCTGCGCACGCGCGGTCCAGTGTTGGCGACCCGTGGCAACCTGAACAATGACCTCGGCGTTCCGCTGACCCTGCTCGAACTCGCACCGGAACATACCGCTGCGGTGATTGAACTGGGTGCTTCGCGGCTCGGCGAAATTGCCTACACCGTCGACATGACCAAGCCTCATGTGGCCGTGCTCAACAACGCCGGGACCGCCCACGTCGGCGAGTTCGGCGGGCCGGAAAAAATCGTTGAAGCCAAGGGCGAGATTATTGAAGGGCTGGATGCCGATGGCGTCGCCGTTCTCAATCTTGACGACAAGGCGTTCGACATCTGGAAGACCCGCGCTGCCGGTCGCAAAGTGCTGACCTTCGCCCTGAGCAATGTCAGTGCCGATTTCTACGCCAGCGATCTGGACCGCGACGCTCGCGGTTGCCCGGCGTTCAACCTGCACACTCCTGAAGGTATGGAGCGCGTTCAACTGAACCTGCTCGGCACCCATAACGTCGCCAATGCCATGGCCGCCGCCGCCGCCGCCCATGCGCTGGGCGTGTCGCTGTTCGGCATCGCCACCGGTCTCGGCGCGGTGCAACCGGTCAAGGGTCGCACCGTCGCGCAACTGGCCACCAATGGCATGCGCGTAATCGATGACACGTACAACGCGAACCCCACCTCCATGTGCGCCGCCGTTGATATACTCGCCGGCTTTTCCGGCCGCACCGTTCTGGTGCTCGGAGATATCGGCGAGTTGGGTGATTGGGCGGAGCAGGGGCACCGCGATGTGGGCGAGTACGCCCGCGGCAAGGTTTCCGCGCTTTACGCTGTCGGGCCAATGATGGCCCACGCCGTGAACGCTTTCGGTCCACAGGCCTTTCACTTCAGCACTCAGGCTGAACTGATCAAGGCCCTGGGCGCCGAGCAAGACACAAACACCACCATTTTGATCAAGGGCTCGCGCAGCGCTGCGATGGAAAACATCGTCGCCGCTTTGTGCGGGACCAGCCTGGAGAAACATTAATGCTGCTGCTGCTAGCGGAGTATCTGCAACAGTTCTACAAAGGCTTCGCGGTCTTTCAGTACCTGACCCTGCGCGGGATTCTCGGTGTGCTGACCGCGTTGGTTTTGTCGCTGTGCTATGGCCCGTGGATGATCCGCACTTTACAGAACCGTCAGATCGGTCAATCCGTTCGTAACGACGGTCCACAATCGCACCTGTCCAAGTCCGGCACCCCGACCATGGGCGGCGCGCTGATCCTGTCGTCCATCGGCGTCAGCACGTTGCTTTGGGCTGACCTGACCAACCGTTATGTGTGGACCGTTCTGCTGGTGACCTTGTTGTTTGGCGCGATCGGCTGGGTCGACGATTACCGCAAAGTGATCGAGAAGAACTCCCGTGGCTTGCCGAGCCGCTGGAAGTACTTCTGGCAATCGGTGTTCGGCCTGGGCGCGGCGATCTTCCTTTATATGACCGCAGCGACACCGGTGGAAACCACCCTGATTTTGCCGATGCTCAAGGACCACAGCATTCCGCTGGGCATAGGCTTCGTCGTCCTGACCTACTTCGTGATCGTCGGCTCGAGCAACGCGGTCAACCTGACCGACGGCCTCGACGGTCTGGCGATCATGCCCACCGTAATGGTCGGCGGCGGGTTGGGAATCTTCTGCTACCTGTCGGGTAACGTGAAATTCGCTGAATACCTGCTGATCCCGTATGTACCGGGCGCAGGAGAGTTGATCGTGTTCTGCGGCGCCTTGATCGGCGCGGGCCTCGGGTTCCTCTGGTTCAACACCTATCCGGCTCAGGTGTTCATGGGCGACGTCGGCGCACTGGCGCTGGGCGCGGCACTGGGCACCATCGCGGTGATCGTTCGTCAGGAAATCGTCCTGTTCATCATGGGCGGCGTGTTCGTGATGGAGACCCTGTCAGTCGTCATTCAAGTTGCTTCCTTTAAGCTCACCGGTCGCCGTGTGTTCCGCATGGCACCGATTCACCACCACTTTGAACTCAAGGGCTGGCCCGAGCCACGCGTGATCGTCCGTTTCTGGATCATCACCGTGATTCTCGTGCTGGTTGGCCTTGCCACCCTGAAGCTGAGGTAGAACGAGTGTCTCTGATCGCTTCTGACCACTTCCGCATCGTTGTCGGCCTCGGCAAGAGCGGCATGTCCCTGGTTCGCTTCCTGGCGAACCGGGGCACGTCGTTTGCCGTCGCCGACACGCGGGAAAATCCACCGGAACTGGCCACGCTCAAGCGTGACTATCCGCACGTGGAAGTGCGTTGTGGCGAGCTGGACGTCGAATTCCTGTGCCGCGCCGACGAGCTCTACGTGAGCCCCGGCCTGGCGCTGGCGACCCCGGCCCTGCAGGCTGCCGCCGCCCGTGGCGTGAAATTGTCCGGTGACATCGAGCTGTTCGCGCGTAACGCGAAGGCGCCGATCGTCGCCATCAGCGGTTCCAACGCGAAAAGCACCGTCACCACACTGGTCGGCGAGATGGCTGCGGCGGCCGGCAAGCGTGTCGCCGTTGGCGGCAACCTTGGCACGCCGGCGCTGGACCTGCTCAGCGACGACGTCGAGCTGTACGTGATGGAACTGTCGAGCTTCCAGCTCGAAACCACCGATCAACTCAACGCCGAAGTGGCGACCGTGCTCAACGTCAGCGAAGACCACATGGATCGCTACAGCGGTCTGCCGGCCTATCACCTGGCCAAGCACCGGATCTTCCGGGGTGCCAAGCAGTTTGTGGTCAACCGTCAGGATGCCCTGAGCCGTCCGCTGATTGGTGAAGGTCAGCCGTGCTGGACCTTCGGTTTGAGCAAACCTGATTTCAAGGCATTCGGTATCCGCGAAGAAGATGGCGAGAAGTACCTGGCCTTCGAATTCCAGAACCTGATGCCGGTGCGCGAGTTGAAAATTCGCGGCGCCCACAACCAGTCCAACGCCCTGGCGGCATTGGCGCTGGGCCACGCGGTCGGCTTGCCGTTCGACGCCATGCTGTCGAGCCTGCGCACCTTCGCCGGGCTTGAGCATCGCTGCCAGTGGGTCCGCGACTTGAACGGCGTGAGCTACTACAACGATTCCAAAGCCACCAACGTCGGCGCCGCACTGGCTGCCATCGAAGGCCTGGGCGCGGACATCGACGGCAAGGTCGTGCTGATCGCCGGTGGAGATGGCAAGGGCGCCGAGTTCAATGATCTGCGTGCTCCGGTGGCGGCCAACTGCCGCGCCGTGATCCTGATGGGCCGCGACTCCGACAAGATCGGTGAGGCCATTGGCGATGCCGTGCCGCTGATCCGCGCCGCTTCGCTGATCGAAGCAGTCGAGCAGTGCCGCGCCGCTGCGCAACCGGGCGACGTCGTGCTGCTGTCGCCCGCCTGCGCCAGTTTCGACATGTTCAAGAATTACGAAGACCGTGGTCACCAGTTCGTCCGCGCTGTGGAGGATCTGGTATGAGCCTGATGAACATCATCAAACCCTATCCGTCGCCGATCATCACCGGACGCGGCATCGACCTCGACTTCCCGATGCTCGCCGGCTGCCTGGCATTGATCGGCCTCGGGCTGGTCATGATTGCATCGGCATCGACCGAAGTGGCGGCTGTGCAGTCGGGCAGCGCCCTGTATTACATGATTCGCCACCTTATTTACATCGTGCTGGGCCTGGGTGCCTGCATCGTCACCATGATGATTCCGATCGCCACTTGGCAACGCCTGGGCTGGCTGATGCTGATTGGTGCGTTCGGTTTGCTGGTGATGGTGATCATCCCGGGGATCGGCCGTGAGGTGAACGGTTCGATGCGCTGGATCGGCTTCAGTTTCTTCAACGTTCAGCCGTCGGAAATCGCCAAGGTATTTGTCGTTATTTACCTTGCCGGTTACCTGGTGCGTCGCCAGAAAGAAGTGCGTGAAAGCTGGATGGGCTTCTTCAAGCCGTTCATCGTTCTGCTGCCAATGGCGGGTCTGTTGCTGATGGAGCCGGACTTCGGTGCCACCGTCGTGATGATGGGGGCTGCTGCTGCGATGCTGTTCCTCGGCGGGGTCGGGCTGTTCCGTTTTTCCTTGATGGTTGTCCTGGCGGTCGCGGCGGTGGTGTTGTTGATTCAAGTGCAGCCGTATCGAATGGCGCGCCTGACCAACTTTGCGGATCCGTGGGCCGACCAGTTCGGTGCCGGTTATCAGTTGTCTCAAGCGTTGATCGCTTTTGGTCGCGGCGAATGGCTGGGCGTTGGCCTGGGCAACAGCGTGCAGAAACAGTTCTACCTGCCGGAAGCCCACACCGACTTCGTGTTCTCGGTCCTGGCCGAAGAACTGGGTGCCGTGGGTTCGTTGTGCACGGTAGCGCTGTTCGTCTTTGTCTGTATTCGTGGCATGTACATCGGTTATTGGGCCGAGAAGGCCAAGCAGTTTTTCGCCGCCTACATCGCGTACGGCTTGTCGTTCCTGTGGATTGGTCAGTTCCTGATCAATATCGGGGTGAACGTCGGTCTGCTGCCAACCAAAGGTCTGACCCTGCCGTTCCTCAGTTATGGCGGTAGCTCGTTGGTGATCTGCTGTGCCTGTCTCGGCTTGTTGCTGCGCATTGAATGGGAAAGTCGAACCCACTTGGGCAGCGAAGAGATGGAGTTCCATGAGAGCGACTTCGCCGAGGAGCCGACCCATGGGCGCTAACGTATTGATCATGGCGGGCGGCACCGGTGGCCACGTGTTCCCGGCGCTGGCCTGTGCTCGCGAATTCCAGGTCCGTGGTTACACCGTGCATTGGCTCGGGACCCCGCGTGGCATCGAGAACGATCTGGTTCCGGTGGCCGGCATCGAATTGCATCGGATCAATGCCAGCGGTCTGCGTGGCAAGGGCAAGCTGTCCCTGCTCAAGGCTCCGTTCATGTTGCTCAAGTCGATCTGGCAGGCGCGGGCGATCATTCGTCAGCTGCGGCCGGTGTGTGTCGTCGGCTTTGGCGGTTATGTGACCGGTCCTGGTGGCGTTGCAGCCAAACTGGCCGGCGTGCCGGTGATCGTTCATGAACAGAACGCCGTAGCCGGTACCGCCAATCGGTTGCTGGTGCCGTTGGCCGCCCGAGTCTGTGAAGCGTTCCCCGACACCTTTACCCTGTCGGGCAGCCGTCGT
Organism: Pseudomonas sp. ACM7; assembly: GCF_004136015.1. Lineage (NCBI taxonomy): Bacteria > Pseudomonadati > Pseudomonadota > Gammaproteobacteria > Pseudomonadales > Pseudomonadaceae > Pseudomonas > Pseudomonas sp. ACM7. The sequence continues at coordinate 3,893,540 of NZ_CP024866.1, forward strand.
ACCACCGGTAACCCGGTGCGCACCGAGCTGTTCCTCGAAACACCGCGACAGGCTCTGGCCGGTCGCAGGGCGCGTTTGCTGATCCTGGGTGGAAGCCTGGGCGCAGAACCGTTGAACAAGTTGCTGCCTGAAGCCCTGTCGCAAGTCGCCCCCGACCTGCGCCCGGAAGTGTTTCATCAGGCCGGCAAAAACCACGATGAAGTGACTGCAGAGCGCTATCGCGCGGCTGGCGTCGAGGCGCAAGTGCAGCCTTTCATCAAAGACATGGCCCAAGCCTATGGCTGGGCCGACCTGGTGGTGTGCCGCGCAGGCGCGCTGACCATCAGTGAACTGGCCGCCGCCGGTCTGCCCTCGATGCTGGTGCCTTTGCCCCACGCGATCGACGATCACCAGACCCGCAACGCCGATTATTTGGCCCGTGAAGGCGCTGCCTTCCTGATGCCGCAAAGAACGACTGGCGCAGCGGATCTTGCCGCACGCCTGACAGAGGTCCTGATGCAACCACAACGACTCACCGACATGGCCACCGCGGCACGCCGCCTGGCGAAACCCGATGCAACCCGTAACGTGGTCGACACCTGCCTGGAGGTGGCCCATGGTTGAGAATCAGAAAGCCATGCCGCAACCGGAAATGCGCCGCATCCGTAAAATCCACTTCGTCGGTATCGGCGGCGTGGGCATGTGCGGCATCGCGGAAGTGTTGTTGAACCTGGGCTATGAAGTGTCCGGTTCCGACCTGAAAGCCTCGCCGGTGACCGAGCGCCTGGAATCCTTTGGCGCGCACATCTATATAGGCCACCGCGCCGAGAACGCGGCGAACGCTGACGTGCTGGTCACCTCCAGCGCCGTGAACACCTCCAACCCAGAAGTCGCCACTGCCCTGGAACGCCGCATCCCGGTGGTGCCTCGCGCTGAAATGCTGGCTGAGCTGATGCGCTACCGCCACGGCATCGCCGTCGCCGGTACCCATGGCAAAACCACCACCACCAGCCTGATCGCTTCGGTGTTTGCCGCCGGTGGCCTGGACCCGACATTCGTGATCGGTGGCCGTCTGAATGCAGCGGGCACTAACGCCCAGCTTGGCACCAGCCGTTACCTGATCGCCGAAGCTGACGAAAGCGATGCGAGCTTCCTGCACTTGCAACCGTTGGTGGCCGTGGTCACCAACATCGACGCCGATCACATGGCGACCTACGACGGCGACTTCAACAAACTGAAGAAAACCTTCGTCGAGTTCCTCCACAACCTGCCGTTCTACGGTTTGGCGGTGGTGTGCCTGGACGATCCGGTGGTGCGTGAAATCCTGCCGCTGGTCAAACGCCCGACGGTCACCTACGGCTTCGGCGACGATTGCGACGTGCGCGCGATCAATGTGCGCCAGCAAGGCATGCAGACCTTCTTCACCGTGCTGCGCCCTGACCGCGAGCCGTTGGATGTCTCGGTGAACATGCCGGGCAACCACAACGTGTTGAACGCACTGGCAACCATCTGCATCGCCACCGATGAAGGCGTCAGCGATGAAGCCATCGTCCAGGGCCTGTCCGGGTTCCAGGGTGTCGGCCGACGCTTCCAGGTCTACGGCGAACTGCCGGTAGAAGGCGGCAACGTGATGCTGGTCGACGACTACGGTCACCACCCGACCGAAGTCGCCGCGGTCATCAAAGCCGTGCGCGGTGGCTGGCCGGAACGCCGTCTGGTGATGGTCTACCAGCCGCACCGTTACAGCCGGACCCGCGACCTGTACGACGATTTCGTCAATGTATTGGCCGACGCCAACGTTCTGCTGCTGATGGAAGTCTACCCGGCCGGTGAAGAACCGATCCCGGGCGCTGATAGCCGCAAGTTGTGCAACAGCATCCGTCAGCGCGGTCAGCTCGACCCGATCTACATCGAGCGCGGTGTCGACCTCGCTCCAATCGTCAAACCGCTGCTGCGTGCCGGCGACATTCTGCTGTGCCAGGGCGCCGGTGATATTGGTGGTCTCGCACCGAAATTGTTGATCAGTCCGTTGTTCGCTGGCGCCATTGCCGCGCCAACTGTGGGGAAGTTGAAATGACTGCTGCTTACGCCAACCTCGTCTCCACTATTGCGCCGAAAGATTTCGGCCGCGTCGCCGTGCTCTTCGGCGGCAAGAGTGCCGAGCGTGAGGTTTCCCTGAAGTCGGGTAACGCAGTTCTCGACGCGTTGCTGAGCGCCGGTGTGGACGCGTTTGGTCTCGACGTGGGCGATGATCTTTTGCAGCGTCTGCTGAACGAAAAAATCGATCGCGCCTTCATCATTCTCCACGGTCGTGGCGGTGAAGACGGCAGCATGCAGGGCCTGCTGGAATGCCTGGGTATTCCGTACACCGGCAGCGGCATTCTTGCTTCCGCGCTAGCCATGGACAAGCTGCGGACCAAACAGGTCTGGCACAGCCTCGGTATTCCGACGCCACGCCATGCCGTACTGAGTTCTGAGGCCGATTGTATTTCGGCGGCGACGGAACTGGGCTTCCCTTTGATCGTCAAACCGGCCCATGAAGGTTCAAGTATCGGGATGGCCAAAGTGACCTCCGCGTCGGAGTTGATCGACGCGTGGAAAGCGGCCAGTACCTACGATTCGCAAGTGTTGGTCGAGCAATGGATTCAAGGTCCGGAGTTCACCATCGCCACCCTGCGTGACCAGGTGTTGCCACCGATTGCCCTGGGCACGACGCACAGTTTCTACGACTACGACGCCAAGTACGTGGCTTCCGATACCCAGTACCGGATTCCGTGTGGCCTGGACAGCAGCAAAGAAAAAGAACTGATGGACCTCACGGCGAAAGCCTGTGAGGCGCTGGGTATCGCCGGTTGGGGCAGGGCTGACGTGATGCAGGACGCCGACGGGCAGTTCTGGTTCCTGGAAGTCAATACTGCACCGGGCATGACCGATCACAGTCTGGTGCCGATGGCGGCTCGTGCTGCCGGTCTGGATTTCCAGCAACTGGTTTTGGCGATTTTGGCCGCTAGCGTTGCCAATAATGTTGAGCCGCGAGGTTAAGACCATGCAAGGCGCACAGCTGAGACATCAGCCCTCCGCACCACCCGGCCGCAAGCCGGTACCGCGGGGTGCCAGCCGAATGGTGGCCAAAGAGCCGATGTCTGCGCGCCTGCCGAAAGCCAATTTTGGTTTTCTGAAAAGCCTGTTCTGGCCCGTGCTGCTGGTCGCACTGGGTTTCGGTACTTACGAAGGCGCACAGCGTTTGCTGCCGTACGCCGACCGGCCGATCACCAAGATCAACGTGCAGGGCGACTTGAGTTACATCAGCCAGCAAGCGGTGCAGCAGCGGATCGCTCCGTACGTGGCGTCGAGCTTCTTCACCATCGATCTTGCGAGCATGCGTACCGAGCTTGAAACGATGCCATGGATTGCCCACGCCGAAGTGCGTCGGGTGTGGCCGGATCAAGTGGTGATCCGCCTGGAAGAACAACTGCCGGTGGCCCGTTGGGGCGATGAGTCGCTGTTGAACAACCAGGGTCAGGCGTTCACCCCGCGTGAGTTGGCGAATTACGAACACCTGCCACAGCTGTTCGGCCCACAACGGGCCCAACAGCAAGTTATGCAGCAATACCAGGTGCTGAGCCAGATGCTCAGGCCGTTAGGCTTCTCGATTGCGCGCCTGGAGTTGCGTGACCGAGGCAGCTGGTTCCTGACCACCGGCGCCGGCAGCGCAGGCCCGGGAATCGAACTGCTGCTGGGACGCGGCAACCTGCTGGAAAAGATGCGCCGGTTCATTGCCATCTATGACAAGACGCTTAAAGAACAGATTACGAACATTGCGCGCATCGATCTGCGCTACGCCAACGGCCTCGCTGTTGGCTGGCGGGAACCTGTAGCGCCCACGACAGCCCAACCCGCTGTCGCGAAGAATTAAGAAGAGGCAGGACCATGGCAAACGTGCAAAGCGGCAAAATGATCGTCGGTCTCGATATCGGCACCTCCAAGGTGGTGGCGCTGGTCGGCGAGGTCTCGGACGACGGCACGCTGGAAATCGTCGGGATCGGTACCCATCCGTCCCGTGGCCTGAAGAAAGGCGTGGTGGTGAACATCGAGTCCACCGTGCAATCGATCCAGCGCGCGATCGAAGAGGCGCAACTGATGGCTGGTTGCCGCATTCACTCGGCGTTCGTCGGCGTGGCTGGCAATCATATCCGCAGCCTGAACTCTCACGGCATCGTGGCGATTCGTGATCGCGAAGTCAGCTCCGCCGACCTCGAGCGCGTTCTCGACGCCGCCCAGGCTGTAGCGATCCCGGCTGACCAGCGCGTGCTGCACACCCTGCCGCAGGATTACGTGATCGATAACCAGGAAGGTGTTCGCGAGCCGCTGGGCATGTCGGGCGTACGTCTGGAAGCCAAGGTTCACGTGGTCACCTGCGCCGTCAACGCCGCACAGAACATTGAAAAATGCGTGCGTCGCTGCGGCCTGGAAATCGACGACATCATTCTCGAGCAACTGGCGTCGGCCTACTCGGTCCTGACCGACGACGAGAAAGAGCTGGGCGTGTGCCTGGTGGACATCGGTGGCGGCACCACCGACATCGCGATCTTCACCGAAGGCGCGATCCGTCACACCGCGGTGATCCCGATTGCGGGCGATCAGGTGACCAACGACATCGCCATGGCGTTGCGCACCCCGACCCAGTACGCCGAAGAAATCAAGATTCGCTACGCCTGCGCCCTGGCCAAACTGGCCGGTGCCGGTGAAACCATCAAGGTCCCAAGCGTTGGCGACCGTCCACCGCGCGAGCTCTCCCGCCAGGCCCTGGCCGAAGTGGTCGAGCCGCGTTACGACGAGCTGTTCACGCTGATCCAGGCCGAACTGCGTCGCAGTGGCTACGAAGACCTGATCCCGGCCGGCATCGTGCTGACCGGTGGTACGTCGAAGATGGAAGGCGCGGTCGAATTGGCCGAAGAAATCTTCCACATGCCGGTCCGCCTGGGCGTGCCGCATGGCGTCAAGGGCCTGGACGACGTGGTCCGTAATCCGATTTATTCCACTGGCGTTGGCCTGTTGATGTACGGCCTGCAAAAGCAGTCCGACGGGATTTCGTTCTCGGGCATCAGCAGCCGCGACAGCTACAGCAATGAAGAACCGAAAGTCGCCTTGCTCGATCGCTTCAAGAGCTGGGTACAAGGCAATTTCTAAAGATTTACCGCAGCACCGCAGCAAAAAGCAGTAGGCGAAAAAACTAGAGAACGTAAAGGAGAGGGAAAATGTTCGAACTCGTAGACAACATCCCCGCAAGCCCGGTTATTAAAGTTATCGGTGTTGGCGGAGGCGGCGGCAACGCCGTCAACCACATGGTCAAGAGCAACATTGAAGGCGTTGAATTCATCTGCGCCAACACTGATGCCCAAGCGCTGAAAAGCATCGGCGCACGGACCATCCTGCAACTGGGCACCGGCGTGACCAAAGGTCTCGGCGCTGGCGCCAACCCTGAAGTAGGTCGTCAGGCCGCTCTCGAAGATCGTGAGCGCATTGCCGAAGTCCTGCAGGGCACCAATATGGTGTTCATCACCACTGGCATGGGCGGTGGTACCGGTACCGGTGCTGCGCCGATCATTGCGGAAGTGGCCAAGGAAATGGGGATTCTCACCGTTGCGGTGGTGACTCGTCCGTTCCCGTTTGAAGGCCGCAAGCGCATGCAGATCGCCGATGAAGGCATCCGTCTGCTGTCTGAAAGCGTCGACTCGTTGATCACCATTCCCAACGAGAAGCTGCTGACCATCCTTGGCAAGGACGCAAGCCTGCTGTCCGCATTCGCCAAGGCCGACGATGTACTGGCCGGTGCCGTTCGCGGTATCTCCGACATCATCAAGCGTCCGGGCATGATCAACGTCGACTTTGCCGACGTACGGACCGTGATGAGCGAAATGGGCATGGCGATGATGGGCACTGGCTGCGCCAGCGGTCCGAACCGTGCACGTGAGGCCACCGAAGCGGCCATTCGCAACCCGTTGCTGGAAGACGTGAACCTGCAAGGTGCACGCGGCATCCTGGTGAACATCACCGCCGGTCCTGACCTGTCCCTGGGTGAGTACTCCGACGTGGGTAGCATCATCGAAGCCTTTGCTTCCGAACACGCAATGGTCAAGGTCGGTACCGTTATCGATCCGGACATGCGCGACGAGCTGCACGTGACCGTAGTTGCCACTGGTTTGGGCGCGAAAATCGAGAAGCCTGTGAAGGTTATCGACAACACCATGCACACGTCCGTGGCATCGCAGCCGCAGCAACAAGCCTCTGCTCGTCAGGATGCGCCTGCGGTAAACTACCGTGACCTGGACCGTCCGACCGTCATGCGCAACCAGGCTCAGGCCGGTGCTGCGACTGCCGCGAAGATGAATCCGCAAGATGATCTGGACTACCTGGACATCCCGGCTTTCCTGCGTCGTCAGGCCGATTAATGGAATGTATCAGGGCTATGAAGGTGATTGGTGTTCAGCAAAGGTCTGGTCTGCTATCATCGCCAGCCTTTGTTGATACCAGTTCGCAATTTGCGCTGAAGCGGCCCAAGCCATGATTAAACAACGCACACTGAAAAATATTATCCGTGCTACAGGTGTAGGCCTGCACTCCGGGGAGAAGGTATACCTGACCCTCAAGCCCGCACCTATCGACACCGGCATTGTGTTTGTTCGTGCCGATCTCGACCCTGTGGTGCAGATTCCTGCCCGCGCGGAAAACGTTGGTGAAACCACGATGTCGACCACATTGGTCAGTGGTGACACCAAAGTGGATACGGTGGAGCACTTGCTCTCGGCCATGGCTGGCCTGGGCATCGATAACGCCTACGTCGAGCTCTCCGCGTCTGAAGTTCCGATCATGGATGGTAGCGCTGGACCTTTCGTATTCCTGATCCAATCGGCCGGCCTGGAAGAACAGGACGCCGCCAAGAAGTTCATCCGGATCCTGCGGGAAGTGACAGTGGAAGACGGCGACAAGCGCGCCACTTTCGTCCCTTTCGAAGGTTTCAAAGTGAGCTTCGAGATCGATTTCGATCACCCGGTTTTCCGTGACCGCACACAAAGTGCAAGCGTGGATTTTTCCAGCACTTCGTTTGTAAAAGAAGTCAGCCGCGCCCGTACCTTTGGTTTCATGAGTGATATCGAGTACCTGCGCAAGCACAACCTCGCACTCGGCGGCAGCGTTGAAAACGCTATTGTGGTCGACGCGGATGGTGTACTGAACGAAGACGGCCTTCGCTATGAAGACGAATTCGTGAAGCACAAGATCCTCGATGCAATTGGTGACCTCTACCTGCTGGGCAATAGCCTGATTGGTGAGTTCAAGGGCTTCAAGTCCGGACATGCATTGAACAACCAGCTGCTGCGCAAGTTGATTGAGCAGACAGATGCTTGGGAAGTCGTGACTTTCGAAGACGCCAGCACTGCACCGATCTCTTACATGCGTCCAGTTGCGGCCGTGTAAGTAAAAAACCTCTCTAGTTTTTTAAAGGCTGCCTTCGGGTGGCCTTTTTTTATGCGTGCGCCAGGCATGGCGCGTTGCGCGCAAGCGCAACCAGCTTGGCTGTGGTGGCCTCGCTGGTGACTTGGAGGTGAAAGTCCTCTACACACCCGGCAAGGGGAAGTGTTAGCCAGAGGCAAGGGTGTCGCGGGTGACCGCGAATCTGAAGGAAGCCCGAGGCAAAATGCTGGCTTGACGAACAGCAAGCGGATAGAGGCGGCGCAGCGGGGTAAAGGGGCGTGTTTCCCTAAAGCCCAATACTTGCACGGGACGCTGCGACGTAGATCCGACAGGCATAAGCAGG
>NZ_CP024866.1:3901434-3992226 GCF_004136015.1 Pseudomonas sp. ACM7
GCGTCGTCTGGCGACAATGGAAGCGGCCCTCAACGAGGGCACGTAACTTGATGCGCCTGGGGCTTAGCGAAGCTCGCGCCTGCAAATCAGCCTTCAATGGCCGAGGCCCATGGTGGAGCTCAGGCGCATCTCATATGAATCAGGCGCTGCCGAAGAAACTATGGGGTCAGCTTGGGTTAGTTTCGGTACTGGATACGATAAACCGGCTTAGCCGCATAGCTTGAACCGCCGTATACGGATCCGTACGTACGGTGGTGTGAGAGGACGGCGGCTGTAAAGCCGCCTCCTACTCGATCTGGATCCAGGATCAAAAGATCGCAGCCTTCGGCAGCTCCTACAGAGAAACGCGTTCCAAAATGTAGGAGCTGCCGAAGGCTGCGATTTTTTGATTCTGGCTTCTAATCCGCGCAAACCACCCGATTACGCCCGCTTTCCTTGGCCTGATACAGCGCCTTGTCCGCTGCAAACAATAGCTGTTCCAGACTGATCTCGGCGGAGGTGGTCCAGGTACTGATACCGATACTGACAGTAATCGGCGACTCGGCACCTGCCACCAGCGGCAATTGCTCCACTGTCGCTCGGATGTGTTCGGCAATCTGTTGCGCACCCTGGCTGTCGGTTTCCGCGAGAATCACCGAAAACTCCTCGCCGCCGTAACGGGCGACCAGATCGGCTGGTCGTCTCACATTGTCAGAGATCAACTTGGCCACCGAGCGCAACGCATCATCGCCAGCCTGATGCCCATGACGGTCGTTGAAGGCCTTGAAGTGGTCGGCATCAATCATCAGCAGCGATAACGGCTGGCCGGAACGTTGAGCGCGGAACCACTCATGACGCAGGACCTGATCCAGCGTTCGGCGGTTGGCCAGGCCGGTCAAGGCATCGGTGGCCGCCAGTTGCGCCAGTTCCTGTTCGGCGTTGTGGCGCAGGCGCAGTTCTCGGCTGAGCAGCCAAGTCAGCCAGAGCAAGCTGATGCACAGCGCAATAGTCGCAACGCTAACCACTACCGTCGTACGCTTCCACGAGGCAAACACTTCATCACTGGACAGTGCAACGATGACGATCAACGGCAAGTTGCCCACCTTGGAGAACGTGTACAGGTGTTTGTCCTTGTAGCGGCTTGAAACACCGGTGAAGCTGCCGTTGCCTTCTTTGACGATGCGCTGAAAGTTGGGACGGTTGCTGAAGTCCTTGCCAATCAGCTCTTCAGCCAAGCGGGGTTCCTGAGCCAGAAGAATCCCGTCCGAGCTGATCAGGTTGACCGAGCTGTCACGACCGATGCTCAAGCTGTTGAACAGCTGATCGAAATAACTCAAGCGCATGGCGGCTTCGGCCACGCCAAGAAATTCGCCCTGTGAGCCGCTGACCCGGCGACTGAAGCTGATTCGCCATTCATGTTCAGCCTGTCTGGACCGGAAGGGACGGCTGATGAGCATGCTCGGATCACGATTGGTCACGTGCGACTGAAAGTATTCGCGGTCAGCAAAATTGCCCTTTCTAGGCTCTACCGAGGCCGAGTCAGCGATCACGTCGCCCTTGTTGTCCAGCAACAAAATGTCGCCCTTGTACGGCGCGGCAGTGGCACGGTCAAACAAGGCCAGATGCCGGATAGCCGGGGAGACGTTCTTGAGGTCTTCACGCTGCGAGGCAGCGATCAAGCCGAGCAAGGACAGGTCATAGAGTTCGACATTGCGCAGCACGTCGGCGTCGATCAGTTGCACGATGTTGGTTGCTGCGCGAGTGGCAGACTGTTCAGCATTGGCGCGTTCGCGTATGAGCAGGAACGCCACGATGCTCAATATCGCAATCACCAGCAGCAAACTGCCGAGAACCAGAAGCCGCTCCGATCGCGTCGACCGGATCGGCTGGTGAGATGTTGCACTGCTCACACTCATGGTTCTGACTTCTGCTAATGAGGCGTTATGAAAGTGTTTTGCAAGACTCGGGCAGAATCCCAGAAACCGTTTGCGTTCGGAGCGCCTGTATAAATCCCGGATAAAAAAAAGGCCAGCAAAACGTGCTGGCCTTTTACTTATTGAAGCTTAGAAGACATTGAGCGGGTAGTCGACGATCACCCGGTATTCATCGGTGTCCTGATCCAGCGCGCCGTAGCCGTTGCCTCCACGGTTGGTCGCCCATTGCAGGCGCAGCGCCAGGTTTTTGGCCTTGCCGCCCTGAACCACGTACTTGAGATCAATGTCGCGTTCCCAGTGCTTGGCGTTTTTGCCATCAGCGCTGTACCACGAAGCATAACCGGGGCTGGCCGGATCGACCTTGGTCAGGTCCAGCTCGCCCCTGGAGTAAGAGACCGCCGAGGTCACGCCGGGCAGGCCGAGCCCGACAAAGTCGTAGGCGTACTTGAGTTTCCATGAGCGTTCGTTCGGGCCGTTGAAGTCCGAATATTGCTGGGAATTGTCGAGGTAGACGCTGTCACCCTGGCTGATGTAGTCGAACGGCGTGTTGCCATTGACCCGCTGATAGGCCGCGGTAACGCTGTGATTGCCCACACCAACGGTGAAATGCAGGCTGTAGGTGTTGTTGTCGATGTTGCCCAGCAGCGCATTGCCGGTGTCTTGCGTGTGATAGGCGTGCAGACCCGGGTTGAGGCTGACCAGATCATTCAGCGCGTAGGTGTAGTCCAGATCGTAGTAATACTGGTTCCAGATGTCCTTGAGTTCGGAAGCATAGAGGCTGCTGGTCAACCCCGGCAGGCCGCTCCAGGCCACGCCGGCCCAATTCAGGTGCTTACTTTCGTCACCGTCGGCCAAGCTGCCGTAGGACGTGCCGATTCGGGTGTGTCCGCTCTGGTTGTAAGGCTTGGTGAAACTTGCCTGGCCACCTTCAATCATCCAGCCGTCAAAACTGTGGTTGGTCAGGCTGACGCCGCGAAAGGTCTGGGGCAGCATGCGGGTTTCGCCGCCGGCGATCACCGGGTTGGTGATAAACAAATCACCGGCCTTCAGTTCGGTATCGAAGGCACGCATTTTCAGCGTGCCGCCCGCCGTCGAGAACGAACTTGGCGCTTTGCCGTTGCCATCGCTGATCGGCAGGATACTCGACCCGTCGGTACCGCCACCGCCGTCGAGCTTGAGCCCGAGCATGGCGTGGGCATCAACACCGAAACCGACGGTGCCTTGGGTGTAGCCCGATTCGAAGAGGCCTAGGAAACCCTGGCCCCATTCAATATTGTCGTCCGTCTGCTGCAGGCGATTGCGGTTCATGTAGTAGTTGCGGGCGTTGAGGTTGAGGCTCGATCCTTCAACGAAACCTTCGGCGTTTGAGTCGTCTGCGGCGTGAGCAGCAGGCGTCACCGTTGCAGTGATTGCAATGAATAACGGGCTGAATCTAAGAGGGAAACGCACTAGCGGTAAAGCTCCTTGGGTCAACTAAGAGCCTCAATGTTTGAGACTCAGGATGTTTCTTGTTAGGGAAGACGAACTGAAGCTGTTTAAAACCACAACGAAAAAAAGCCGCTGATAGCAGCGGCTTTGAAGACAACTTTTCAAAGGGAAGAGCCGGTGAAAAGTGTCGAGGGAAACAAAGTGATACTGGGCAATCAGCTGTCTTTCTCAACCGTTGGCTGGGCCTGAGTGGTCGACGCTTGAGGGGTTTGCGCAGCTTCCTGAGCCTTGGCTGTCATTTCGCTCTGATACTGTTCGAATGCAGCAGCGCGTGCGGAATTTTGCGCGACGAACGTCTGCGACTCTTCAGCGATGGCGAACGGAGACAGAAACAAAGAGGACAAAACGAAAGCGCTGGCAATACCCATAGTGTTGGACATCTTTAAACCTTCTTGCTTGGCAAGTGCTGTTTGGTGCGGCAAAGATAAGGGGGATTGGAGAAGGGAAAAAGAGCGGATTCATGAAAGGACTGTTGCGCTGAAAGCAATAGTTGGCAGACCGGCGCCCGAACCTGTAGCAGCTGGCGAAGCCTGCGTCCGGCTGCGAAGCAGTCGCGAGATCAAGCGCTGCGGTCTGTCAGATAGACCGCGCGTGTAGGGTTTACGACTGCTACGCAGCCGGACGCAGGCTTCGCTGCTACAGGACCGGGGGCAGTCCGGGTGTCGTATGGGGTCAGACAGGGAGGTGAATCCCAAACGTATTCATCCCATGATCACTGCGCACAAACACATCCCCGCCGTGCATCAGTGCAATCGCCTTGACGATCGCCAACCCCAACCCATGGTTGTTGCCACTGTTGCTGCGCGATGCATCCACCCGATAAAAACGCTCAAACAACCGCGACAAATGCTCGCTGGCAATCGGTGACCCAGGGTTCGCAACCCCGATGCTCACTTGATGCTCCTCAACCTCGATGCGCACCTCAATCACCTGCCCAGGTTCGGTGTGTTGCACCGCGTTGCTTAGCAGATTAATCAATGCCCGGCGCAGATGAGCAATCTCGATCCGCACCTGCGCGTCTCCACTGACCTGCACCCGAACCTGCGCGTCCTCAAGGATGAAATCCAGATACTCCAGCGTCGTCGCCACTTCATCGGCCAGCGACGTAGAGGTCAGTTTGGTGGCCTTGCTGCCTTGATCCGCGCTGGCGAGAAACAGCATGTCATTGATGATCGAGCGCAGTCGCTCAAGCTCTTCAAGGTTCGATTGCAGCACTTCAAAATAGTGTTCGGCGGATCGCCCGCGAGTCAGCGCAACCTGGGTCTGGCCGATCAGATTGGTTAGCGGCGAGCGCAGTTCATGGGCGACGTCCGCGTTGAACGACTCAAGGCGCGAGTAAGCCTGTTCGACCCGCTCCAGTGTCGAGTTAAACGAATTGACGAACTGATTCAGTTCCGGCGGCAGAGGCGACAATTGCAGGCGACCGGACAACAGCGGCGGGGCCAGCCGCTGGGCTTCCTGGGACAACTTGATCAGCGGTTTGAGGCCGATCCGCGCCACCCAATAACCGAGGGCCGACGCCAGCAACACGCCGATGATCGCCAGGCTGATCAGGGCAATCAGCAGATGATGTTGAGTCTGCAGAAACGTCTCGGTGTCGATGCCGATCATGAAGCGCAACGGTGGGCGTTGATCCTTGGCCGGGAACTGGCTGACCAGCACTTTCAGCGGATAAGGCTGATCCGGCAGATTCAAGTCGCGCATGCCCAGCGGGCCTTCGGCAAAGGCGCGGATCTGCGGTGTCAGGTTGCCGTATTCGTAGTGCGGATCACCGCTGATGATCCAGAAGCTGATGCGCTTGTCTTCTTCGCCGAGCAGCTTGAGCTTGTTGTTGATCTTCACCCAATGCTCAGGCGTGCCATAACGGCCGACTGTGGATTCGAGCACGCTGTAGCGCGCGTCCAGCTCAGCCTCGGGCAACAAACCCAGGCCTTTATCGACCTGTTGATAAAGTGCCCAGCCAATCAACAGAAACACCAGCAGCGCCACCAGCGTGAACATTCCGCTGAGGCGCAGCGCAATAGAATTACTGGACACCACGGCTCTCCAGCACATAACCCATGCCACGAATCGTGTGCAGCAGTTTCTCGTCGAACGGCCCGTCGAGCTTGGCGCGCAAGCGTTTGATCGCGACTTCGACAACGTTGGCGTCGCTGTCGAAATTGATGTCCCAGACCATTTCGGCGATGGCGGTTTTCGACAGAATTTCACCCTGACGGCGGGCCAGTACGCTCAGCAATGAGAACTCCTTGGCGGTCAAGTCCAGGCGCGTGCCGGCGCGGGTGGCTTTGCGGCTGATCAAATCTATCCACAGGTCGGCGATGCTCACCTGCACCGGTTCATGGCCACCGCTGCGGCGGGTCAGCGCTTGTAGGCGCGCCACCAGTTCGAGGAAGGAAAATGGTTTGCCGAGGTAATCGTCGGCACCGTCGCGCAGGCCTTTGATCCGGTCTTCCACTCGCTCGCGGGCGGTGAGCATGATCACCGGGGTTTGCTTGCGCGCACGCAACGCGCGCAGTACGCCGAAGCCGTCGAGGCCCGGCAGCATGACGTCGAGGACGATCACCGCGTAGTCGCTTTCCAGCGCCAGGTGCAGGCCTTCGACGCCGTCTCGCGCCAGGTCCACGGTGTAACCCTGTTCCGTCAGGCCGCGGTGCAGATAATCCGCGGTTTTTTCTTCGTCTTCGATAATCAGAACGCGCATGACCCCGCCTCAGTCTGTGGTTGCCAGCGCCGGCATCGGTGCGGGTTTGGGCTTATGGAAAAGCCGCTCAAGCCACAAGTATATGACCGGAGTGGTGAACAGCGTCAGCGCCTGGCTCACCAGCAAGCCACCGACCACCGCGATCCCCAAGGGCTGGCGCAGTTCGGCGCCGGTGCCGTAGCCGAGCATCAATGGCAGTGCGCCGAGCAGGGCGGCGAGGGTGGTCATGATGATCGGCCGGAACCGCGTAATACAGGCCTGGTAGATCGCCTCTTCCGGCGGCAGCCCGCCCTTGCGTTGCGCTTCGAGGGCGAAGTCGATCATCAGGATGCCGTTCTTCTTCACGATCCCGATCAGCAACACCAGCCCGATCAGCGCCATGATCGAAAAGTCCTGCCCGCAAATCCACAACATGATCACCGCGCCGAGTCCCGCCGACGGCAGCGTCGAGATGATGGTCAGCGGATGCACGAAGCTCTCGTACAGCACGCCGAGAATGATGTACACCGCCACCAGCGCCGCCAGGATCAGCCATGGCTGACTGGCCAGCGAACTCTGGAACGCCTGGGCCGCTCCCTGGAAGTTGCCGCTCATGGCGGCCGGCATGCCGATTTCGGCTTTGGCCTGATTGAGCATGATCACCGCATCGCCCAACGCCACACCGGGCGCGAGGTTGAACGACAAATTGGCAGCCGGGAACATGCCGTCATGGGCGATGGACAGTGGGCCGACCGTCGGCGCATCGAATTTCGCCAGCGCCGACAGCGGCACCATTTCCCCGCTCAGGGGCGAGCGCAGGTAGAAATAGTTGAGGCTTTCGGCCTTGCCGCGCTGCTTGGTGTCCAGTTCCAGAATCACGTTGTACTGGTTGATCTGAGTCTGGAATTCATTGATCTGCCGCTGGCCGAAGGCGTCGTACAGCGCTTCATCGACATCGCTGGCGGTCAGGCCAAAACGTGCCGCGGCGCTGCGGTCGATGCTGATGTGGGTGATGCTGCCGCCCAGTTGCAGGTCGTTGGAAATGTCACGGAACGCCGGGTTACTGCGCAGTTTTTCCGTGAGGCGCTGGGTCCAGGTGCTGAGGACTGCACCGTCGTTGCTCTTGAGCACGTATTGGTACTGTGCGCGGCTCGGGCCGGAGCTGAGGTTGATGTCTTGGCCGGCGCGCAGGTACAGCACGATGCCCGGGACTTTCATCAATTGCGGACGAATCCGGTCAATGAACTGGCTGGCGGAGACGTCGCGGTCGCCGCGTTTTTTCAGGGATATCCAGAAGCGACCGTTGGCGATGGTCTGGTTACTGCCAGAGACGCCGACCGAGTGGGAAAACGCCGCGACCGCCGGATCCGCCGCGACGATTTCGGCCATCGCCAGGTGTTTTTTCACCATGTCGCCGTAGGAAATATCGGCGGCCGCTTCGGTAGTGCCGAGGACAAAACCGGTGTCCTGCACCGGGAAGAAACCCTTGGGGATAAAGATGTAGCCGGCAATCGCCAGGCCCAGAGACAGGCAGAACACCCCGATCATCAGCTTCTGGTGGGCAAGGGCGCGGCGCAGAAGTTTTTCATAGCCTGTCAGCAAGCGTTCGCCAAACGTAGGTTTGCTGTGGGCGTGATGCACCGGGGCGCGCATGAACAGCGCGGCAAGCGTTGGCGCCAACGTCAGTGAGACCACCACCGAAATCATGATGGTCGAAGTGGCGGTCAGGGCGAACTCCTTGAACAGCCGTCCGACCACGCCGCCCATGAACAGCAACGGAATAAACGCCGCCACCAGCGAAAAGCTGATGGAGACCACGGTGAAACCGATCTCGCCGGCACCTTTGATCGCCGCCTCGCGCATGCCGTCACCAGCTTCAAGGTGACGGTGAATGTTCTCCACCACCACAATCGCATCGTCGACCACAAACCCCACGGCCACCACGATCGCCACCAGCGTCAGGTTGTTCAGGCTGAAACCCATGATGTACATCAGGGCGAAACTGGCGACCAGCGAAACACCCAGCACGGCGGACACGATCAGGGTCGCCGACCATTGGCGCAGGAACAGCGCCATCACCGCCACCACCAGCATGATCGCGATCAGCAGGGTGACTTCCACCTCGTGCAGCGAGGCGCGGATGGTCTGGGTGCGGTCGACCAGCACCTTGACCTGCACCGAGGCTGGCAGCATGGCTTCGAGGCCGGGCAGGGCGGCCTGGATGCGATCCACGGTTTCGACGATGTTGGCGCCCGGTTGCCGGGAAATCACCAGGTTCACCCCAGGCTTGTCACCGGCCCAGGCTTGCACGTAGGCATCTTCCGAACCGTTGACGACTTTGGCCACATCCTTGAGGTGAACCGGGGCACCGTCCTTGTAGGAAACGATGAGTTGGCTGTATTCCTCAGGATGGAACAACTGGTCGTTGGTCGACAGCGTCGAGATGCTCGACTCGCCGTACAAAGCACCTTTGGCCAGGTTGAGGCTGGTTTGCTGGATCGCCAGACGAATGTCCGCCAGGGTCAGGCCGATGGCCGCGAGTTTGTCCGCCGAGGCTTGAACGCGGATCGCCGGACGTTGCTGACCGGTGATGTTGATTTGGCCCACACCGTCGATCTGACTGATCTGACGGGCGAGCAAGGTTTCCACCAAGTCGCTGAGTTCGGTGCCGGGCATCTGGGTCGAGTTGACGCTGAGGATCAGTACCGGGCTGTCGGCCGGGTTGACCTTCCTCCAGGTCGGCAAGGTCGGCATGTCTTTGGGCAGTTTGCCGGCGGCGGTGTTGATCGCGGCCTGAACTTCCTGAGCGGCGGTGTCGATGCTTTTGTCGAGGGTGAATTGCAGGGTCAGGTTGGTCGAGCCCAGTGCGCTGCTCGAGGTCATTTGGGTCACGCCCGGGATGGCGCTGAATTGCACTTCAAGCGGCGTGGCCACCGACGACGCCATGGTCTCCGGGCTGGCACCGGGCAATTGCGCGGCGACCTGGATGGTGGGGAATTCGGCTTCCGGCAACGGCGCGATGGGCAGGCGCGGGAAAGCGATGACCCCGAGCAGCACCAGCGCAAAGGTCAGAAGAATCGTCGCAACCGGATGGTCGATGCACCAGGCAGAGACCGAGCCATGGCCCTTCATGGTTTCGGCTCCGATTGAACCACTTGCGGCGGGTCAGTCACTACGTGCACCGTCGAACCGGGCTTGAGCCGCGACTGGCCGTCGCTGACCAGCACGTCGCCCGGTTTAACGCCTTTGATGATGTCCTGACCGCTGCCTTGATAGACCATTTGTACGGTGACGGTTTCGACCTTGTCGCCATTGACCCGGTACACGAAATGTTGATCGAGACCGCGTTGTACGACAGTGGGTGGCACCACCAGCGCATCTTTATCCAGAGCCGTCTGAATCTTTACCGTCACCAGCAGGCCCGGCCAGAGTTTCTGCCCGGGGTTGTTGAATTCAGCTTTGGCGCGAATGGTCCCGGTGTTGGCGTTGATCTGGTTGTCGATCAGGGTCAGGTGGCCTTCGCCCAGTAGATTGCCGGTTTCGCCGTCGGTGTCGGCGCCGATGTAGGCCTTCACCTGAGCATGTTCCGGATCGTTGATCAGACCCTGCAGGGTCGGCAGCATTTGCTGTGGCAGGGAGAACTCCACGGCGATCGGGTCGATCTGGGTCACCGTGAACAGGCCTTGAGCGTCGGTCATGCGCAGGAAGTTGCCTTCGTCTACCGTGCGAATACCGACGCGACCGGTGACCGGAGATCGAATCTGTGTGTAGGAAAGCTGCACCTGAGCGGCGTCGATCGAGGCCTGGTTACCTTGGGCGGTGGCTTTGAGTTGGTTGACCAGGGCTTGTTGCTGGTCGTAGGTCTGCTTGGAAACGCCGTCGTCCACGCTCAGTAGCTTGTAGCGCTTGAGGTTGACCAATGCGACTTGCAGCTGCGCCTGGCTTTCACCGAGTTGCGCCCGGGCCTGATCGAGGCTGGCGCGGATCGAGCGGTCGTCGATGGTGGCGAGCAGGGCGCCTTTGTTCACCAGTTGGCCTTCATTGACCAGGATTTTGGTGAGGATGCCGTCGATTTGCGGACGCACTACCACGCTGTGCAGCGACAGCACCGAGCCGATGCCGCTGACGTAGCGGGGGACGTCTTTTTCGGTGACGCTGACGACCCGTACGGGAATGGCGGTCGGAGCGGCCAGTTTTGCCGTGGCGGGTTTGGTGAGGTACCACGTGCCCAGCGCTGCCAAGGCAATCAGCAGACCTGCGATCAAGGCGGTTTTTTTCTGAATTCGCATGCGAGTGAGGCGCCGGGCTAAGTGGTCGGGGTTTTGTCAGGTTTATACCTTCCTTTATAAACCTGTTCGCCCGTCAGGAAGGTGACTGCTAACTGACGGCGCTGTCAGTTTGGACCTCTGCGGATCGACGCCTATCCCCCCGTAGTTGCCGGAGGCTGCGATCTTTTGATCTTGGCGCCAGGTAGCCGACCAAGACATAAAACCCGACGGACTCGCTTGCGGCTTGAAGCTTGCAGCTCCCGACACAGGTATACTGCCGCCTTTCGCGGCTCGCTGACCGGGCCCGACTCTATGGCATCACCCGGAGCTTTCATGACTTCCCCGACACAACCGCCGGTTGCCGACGCTTTGAGCGACGACCAGGCAGACCTGCCAGACAGCGTCGACTCCAGCGCAGACAGCGAAACCAAGGCCGCGATCCCGGCGTTCAAGTTCCCGTTCAAACCGGGCGACCTGGCCGCTGCCAAGAACGCCAGCCAGCCTTGGTACAAGAATGGTGCCAAGAATGGCCATACCAAGACGCCGGGGGCGGCGCCTCCCGGCACTCGTCGCTCCATGGGTAAACGCTGACTGTCAGGTATTTTGTTGAGCGGTAATTGTCCTTCCTGTCATTGAGACATTTCCCACAAGGATGAGCGATTCGTCCTCTGGGAAGGTCGGCGGCCACTCGTCAAAGATTCATACCCCTGAATTTTTGATGAAGGCCGCCAAAATGTCTCTTGTAAAAACCCTCTATCTCCTTTCGCTAGTGGCCCTAACCACCGGCTGCATGTCGTTTGTGCCCGATCCGCAGATCCGTTTCGGTGTCGAAGCCCTGGTTCCACCGTTCGAGAGTCGTAACGACAAGGGTGAGCTGGTCGGATTGAATATCGAGTTGGGCAATGCACTGTGTGCCGAGCTCAAATCCCGCTGTGTCTGGGTTGATCAGGATTACGCGACCAACATTCACGCCCTCGAATCCAACCTTTTCGAAGTGATCATGCCGATGACGGCAACATCGGCGCGTCGAGAGCGGGTCGATTTCACCGATAATCTTTACCCCCTGAGCAGCCGTCTGGTGGCGCGCAAAGGGGCGAATCTTCAACCGGATGTGCAATCGCTCAAGGGTAAGCGTATTGGCGTCCTGACAGGCACCAGCCGCGAAGCTTTCGCCAAGTCCCGTTGGGCCCCGGCCGGAGTGACGGTGCGCAGTTTCGATTTCAACAACCAATTGGTCGCCAGCCTGCTGGCGGGTGAGCTCGACGCGACCCTGCAAGACTCGATTGAAATCACCCAGGCGCTTTTAAGTCAGCCTCAGGGGCAAGGTTTCGATTTTGTCGGTCCGGCGCTCAAGGACCCCATGCTGGGCAGTGGCGTGGCCATGGCTGTGCGAAAAACCGACACCCTGCTGCGCGATAACCTGAATGCGGCGCTTGAGCGTCTTAAGCAAAATGGCCAGTACCAGGCGATTACCCAGCGTTATTTGCCACCCGCAGCACCAGACTCTCCACGCTACTTTCCGAATGAGGAAGGTCTGCCATTCTCCGATGCGGTGCAGGTCGGCGAGACCCTTTACTTTTCCGGGGTGATCGGCCTCGGGGCTGATGGTGAACTGGTGAAGGGCGGCATAGGCCCGGAGACGACGCAGGCCATGGAGAACTTGCGTACCGCGCTGCAACGCAACGGTTCGTCCCTGGCTCATGTAGCCAAATGCACGGTCATCCTTGCCGACATGAGGGATTTTTCCGCCATGAGTGCTGTGTATCGCAGCTTCTTTCCGGCGGATCGTTTGCCCGCACGTACGACGTTTGCCGGCAAGTTGGTCGAGAACGCGCGGGTAGAAGTGGAATGTCTGGCGGTGACGGCCAGCTAATTTTTTTGACGACGGGCCACTGCGCAACGGGATTGCGCAGTGGTTCCGAAGTCTTGCGTCTTAGGCTGCCCGCAACGAAATGAACGCGTAATTCTCGGGAGCATCAGTCGCCACGTGCGCCCCGGCCGCCTGCACTTGCCCGGCAATGTCCTCGCCCGACACATGAAACAACCAGTCAGCGCCAGACTCAGCCACTGGCTGCGCCGCAACCTGGTCGATGACCCTCGCAAACGCCGTCATGTCCGGCAGATAAGCGGTAAAGCCATCGCCCTTCAGTGCTGTAGTCCGAATCCCCAACAGCGCGCAAATCGCATCCTTGGTCCGAATGTCATCGCGATCCGCCTGGCGGGAGCGCTGGATTAATCCGACCAGTTCCTGATCCACCAATTCACCACCCACAATCAGATCTGGTCCCTTTTCCCACGACTCGGGAGGACATTCCTTCACGGCAATGTTCAGGGGGATGTGCGGATTGATTTCCATCGGGTAGATGCGGCACACCAGCGGCCGGCGTTCGTAGATGCGGCAGAGGTTGTCTTCGTCAAGATTCCGGCAAGGACCGACGTTGTAGGCAGCAAAGGTGATGGCTATGTACGCGTCGGAGGCGCCGCTTCGAACACTCACCGAGCGGCGTTCGGCGTGTTCGCGTTGCTGCACTGGCAGGCCCAGGCCATTGCCCAGGAAACCTTCCACCAGCACGATCACCTGACCGCCATCGGCCGCCCACATCCGGGCTTCGGGCAGGGTCAGGGGCACGTGGTGGTCGTTGCAGCATTTGCCACAGCCTACGCAGGAAAACGTCGTATTCATTGAACGGCCAGTCGCATAAAAGGACATGAAACGGCGACAGAATGCCGCCGCAAAGGCCGCTATCAAAGCAAGTTATGCGCCAGTCACTGTGCCTTGGTGGTTGGGCGGATGGAGTCCCATTCGGTGACGTAAGCGGTTTTGCTTTTCTTGTTGTAGAGACACAGTTCGGTGCCTTGCTGGCCTTTCATGTGTTTTTGCGGGTATTGGCCTTGCAGCAGAAGTGCGGTGTAGCCAACCCGGTCATCAAACTGCGCGGCGTTGCCCACGGGTTTGGCATTCTTCAAGCCGCTGGCGTTGGTGCAACTGGCGAGCACGGCTTTGTCGTAAGCGGCCCAGGCGTCGGGGCTGGATGCGTGGGCTTGGGTGGCGAGGGCGGTGAGGCAGAGGAGGGTCAGGGTTACAGCTTTCATGGGACAGGCATCCTTGGGCTCGTGTTGGCCGAGGTTGGAGTATGCCTCAAGACGTTTGGTTTGGCCGATATCGCCAAAAGATCGCAGCCTTCGGCAGCTCCTACGGTTGGAATGCGTTCTCCTGTAGGAGCTGCCGCAGGCTGCGATCTTGGCGATGTCAGGCCGGAACCGGTTCCCGGCGGATCACACGCATTCCGGCGTTTTCATACAAACGCTGCGCGCGAAGGTTGTCTTCCAGCACCTTCAAATCCACAAAACCTTCGCGTCGTTGCTGAAACGTCTTGAAAGCATGTAGCAGCAACGCGCGTCCTAATCCTTGCCCCTGAGCCCGTGGATGCACCACCAGGTTCTTGATATAGGCGCTGGTCCAGCACTGGCACACGCCGACGATACCTTCGGCATCCAGAGCGATAAAGCACAGACTCGGATCATATTCAGGATCGGTTTCAAAACGCTGTTGCCAGACATCCAGTGCCGGCACGCGACCGCCACCTTGCTGATAACCCAGTTCCATCAAATGATGAACGGCTTCTGCCAGTTCGGGGCTGTATTCGCTGAGGACAATTCCCTGAGGCCAAGTGATCGCAGGCACAACTTCAGCGAGGTTGCGCCGCATCAGAAAGCAGAAGTCCTTGCTCAAGCTTCAATGACCTTGTTCAGCGACAGCCTTGGCCGCTTCGATCAGGCACTTGGTCAGTTCTGGCGAGGAGAACTTGGTCAGCACCGCGTTCGCGCCGGCAAGACGGGCCTTTTCACTGTTCATCGCACTGTCCAAAGAGGTGTGGAGCAGCACATAGAGGTGCGAAAAGTCCGGGGTTTCGCGCAGGGTTCGAGTAAATGCGTAGCCGTCCATCTCCGACATTTCGATGTCCGAGACGATCAGGTTGATCTGCTGGGCCGTGCCTTGCAGGTCCAGCAGGCAGTCGATGGCTTCCTTGGCACTGCGGGCGGTGTGGCATTGCAGGCCGAGGTTGCGCAGCGTGTGCACTGATTGCTGCAACGCCACCTGGCTGTCATCGACCACCAGAATCCGCGCGTTGCCGAGTACTTCGGCGTCTTCCATGCTCAGTTCGGTCGGGGCCGTTTCGATTTGTGCCGGGGCGATGCCATGAATCACTTTTTCGATGTCCAGCACCTGTACCAACGTGCCGTCGACCGAGGTCACGCCGGTGATGTACGAACGCACGCCGCCAGAGCCAAAGGGCGGCGGACGAATGTCGGTGGTCAGGCAGTGGACGATCTTGCTCACCGCCTGAACGTGCAAACCCTGCTTGGAGCGGCTGACATCGGTGACGATCAGGCAACCACCGTTCGGGTCTTCCAGCGGCCGTTCACCGATGGCACGGCTGAGGTCGATCACCGACAGCGAGGCACCGCGCAGGGTGGCGATGCCTTTGACGTGGGGATGCGACTCCGGCAGCTTGGTCAGCGGCGGGCAGGGAATGATTTCACTGACTTTCAGCAGGTTGATCGCCATCAGCTTGCCGCTGCGCAAGGTAAACAGCAGAAGCGAAAGTGAATCTGCGCGGGCTTTGTTTGAAGACATAAAAACCTTCTGTGGAAAAAGGTGATGGGCGACCGCGAGGATCGCCAACAGCTATCGATGCCGGGTTATCGACTTGTTGCGGGCAGGCTTTAGGGTTATTCCCCGGTATTGCCGACCAACGCGATCCTGTGTAGCAGCTGCCGAAGGCTGCGTCCGGCTGCGAAGCAGTCGTAAATCCCGATCCCTCGGTGCACCAGATATAGCGCGGTGAATGGTTTGGCGAGGACTTCGTCCTCGGACGCAGCCTTCGGCAACTGCTACAAGGGATCGCGTTATTTCATTCCCAGGCGTTTGGCCATCCGCCCAAGATTCGCCCGATCCAAGCCTAGCTCACGCGCCGCACTTGCCCAATTGTTATGGTGCCGTTCCAGACAGGCGTTGATCAGTCGACGCTGATAATCCTCGGTCGCCGCCCGCAAGTCTCCCGAGACCAAAGCAGCAGGGCTGACAGGGACTGGCTCGGTTGCAAGCTCAACGCTGCCATTGGGCAAATCCAGATCCGCCGCGCTCAAGCTGAGAATCTTCGGTCGCTCCTTGCAATTACCCAACGCCTTCAAGGCACTGCGGCCAATCAAGTGCTCCAGCTCCCGCACATTGCCCGGCCATGCATACGCCAGCAATGCAGCCTGCGCATCGCTGTTCAGGCGCAGGCTGTTGAGGCCCATGCGAGAACGGTTTTGCTCCAGAAAATAGCCGCTGAGCAGCAACACATCCCGCCCACGATCACGCAGTGCTGGCACCAGCAACGGATAAACGCTCAGGCGGTGATAGAAGTCGGCACGGTAGTGGCCGCTGCGCACTTCCTCGGCCAGGTCGCGATTGGTCGCGGCGATCAGACGTACGTCCACCTGATGTTCTTTATCCGAACCCAACCGCTGCAATTGACCGCTTTGCAGGACTCGCAACAATTTGGCCTGGACGGTCAGGGACAGCTCACCGACTTCATCGAGAAACAGCGTGCCGCCATTGGCCAGTTCAAACTTGCCGCGCCGATCGTTCATGGCACCGGTGAAGGCGCCGCGAACATGGCCGAACAATTCGCTCTCCACCAGCGTGTCCGGCAGCGCGGCACAGTTGAGGCTGATGATCGGCTTGTCGGCCCGGGGCGATGCGGCGTGGATGGCTTGGGCGACCAGTTCCTTGCCGACCCCGGTTTCGCCGGTGATCAGCACGGTAAGATCGCTGCCGCCCACCAGATTGATTTCTTCCACCAGCCGTTTGTGGGCCTTGCTCTGGCCAATCATCTCGCGGTTCTGCTGGCCGCTGGCTTGTCGGTAAACCTCGGCACGCTGATGTTCGTCTTCGACACGATTGGCCAGGCGTTCGATGCGCTCGGCGGCGTTGACGGTGGCGGCGGCGAGGCTGGCGAAGGCTTCCAGGGCGTCCAGCTCGATCGAATCGAAGCGCTCCGGATCGAGTGCGTCGAGGGTCAGCAAACCCCATGGACGCTCGTCGATAAACAGCGGGCAACCCATGCAGTCGTGGACTTCCAGATGATCGTCGAGGCCATCGACCAGTCCGTCGTAAGGGTCGGGTAAGTCGCTGTCGGCGGCGAAACGAGTCGGGCCGGGACTGCTGAGCAGCGCTTCGAAACGCGGGTGTTCGCTGACTTTGAAGCGTCGACCGAGGGTGTCGGTGCTCAACCCGTCGACGGCCAGTGGCACCAGCCATTCGCCATCAAGGCGCAGCAGGGCAGCAGCGTCGCACGGGAGCAAGGCGCGCATGGCTTCGAGCAAGCGCCGATAACGCTCGCCTTCGGGGAGTTCGCGGGACAGGTCGGAGACCAGTGGCAGCAGGGTGGTTAGCAAGGCTTTTGCAGTCATAGTGACTCCATGTAGTCGGTATGACTATAAGTCAGTCTTTGTCGATATGACTATAAAGAATTTAACTAATTGATTTATAAGGTTTTATTTTGTGGCACGGAAACTGATAAGTACAAGGCAGTCAGTTAGCAATCCAAGTAGATCAGGAGTCGCCTTATGCTTAGCGTTCAAGACCGTGCAATCGTCAAATCCACCGTGCCCTTGCTGGAAAGCGGTGGCGAAGCATTGATCACTCATTTCTACCGCATGATGCTGTCCGAGTACCCGGAAGTCCGCCCGCTATTCAACCAGGCCCACCAGGCCAGCGGTGATCAGCCGCGCGCCCTGGCAAACGGTGTCTTGATGTATGCGCGGCACATCGACCAACTCGACCAGTTGGGCGACCTGGTGGCCAAGATCATCAACAAGCACGTGGCCCTGCAAATCCTCCCGGAACATTACCCGATTGTCGGCGCCTGCCTGCTGCGAGCCATCTCCGAAGTGCTGGGCGATGAGATCGCCACACCTGAAGTGATGGCCGCCTGGGGGGCTGCTTACGGTCAATTGGCCGACATCCTGATCGGTGCCGAAACCAGCATCTACGACCAGAAGGAACAGGCACCGGGCGGCTGGCGCGGGGCGCGGGAATTCATCGTGGTGGCCAAGGTCGAGGAAAGCGCGGAAATCATCTCGTTCTACTTCGAACCGGCGGACAAAGGCCCGATTCTGGCGGCAGAACCCGGCCAGTACATCGGCATGAAACTGATCCTCGATGGCGAAGAGATTCGTCGTAACTATTCGCTGTCGGCCCTGGCCAACAAGGGTCAATACCGGATCAGCGTCAAACGTGAAACCGGTGGCCGCGCCTCCAACCATCTTCACGATCAATTGCATGTGGGCTCCAGCATCCAGCTGTTCCCGCCATCGGGTGAATTCACCCTGACCGACAGCGACAAACCGTTAGTGCTGATCAGCGGCGGCGTCGGCATCACTCCGACGCTGGCGATGCTCGAAGCGGCGCTGGCGACCGAACGGCCGGTGCACTTTATCCACTGCGCGCGTAACGGTAGCGTTCATGCTTTCCGCGACTGGATCGATGGCTTGGCCGAGCGTCATCCGCAGCTCAAACGCTTCTATTGCTACGACGAAGATGATGGCGTGAGCCCGGCGGCGCACCAGGTTGGCCTGTTGAGCCAGGAGCAACTGGGCGAGTGGTTGCCGCAGCAGCGTGACCTGGACGCTTACTTCCTCGGACCAAAAGGCTTCATGGCGGCGGTCAAGCGTCACCTGAAAGCGTTGGGTGTGCCGGAGAAGCAAAGCCGTTACGAATTCTTCGGGCCGGCTTCGGCGCTGGAGTAACGCTAACGCCGGGTACTCTGTGGCGAGGGAGCAAGCTCCCTCGCCACAGGTTTCAGCCCTTCAGTTCTTTCAAATGTTTGTACACCGTTGCCCGCCCCATGTTCAGCACGTTCGCCACATAGTTGGAGGCGCTTTTGCCTTTGAAGGCGCCCTCGGCGTGCAGTGCCAGCACCAGTTCGCGTTTATGGTCACGGGTCAGCAGGTTCAGGCTCAGCTGACGTTCGCGCAGCCAGGCGTGGAGGAAGGTGTTGATGCGCTCCTGCCAGTCATCGCGAAACAGCGAGTCCGGTTGCGGAATCAACTTGCTCGGCGACAGGAACAGGTCCAGCGCGGCTTTGGCATTTTCGAACAACGAAATATTCAAATTAATGCACAGCACCGCCAGCGGATGACCTTCGCTGTCGCGCAGCACGCTGCTCAGGCTGCGAATCTTCTGGCCATCCCAGTTGAGCTTTTCGTACGGCCCGATGTTTCGTTCGCTGATATCGTCGCTGAGCATGTCCTCCAGCGCCGAGTCGTCACCGATTTCCCGTTTGGACAGGTTGTTGGCGATGTAGTCGACCTTCTGGGTACGCAGGTCGTGCAGCACCACCTCGGCGTGAGGAAAGAACAACGTGGCGATGGCATCGGCGATCGCGCGGAAGTTATCCAGCGGTGAGCTCTTCAATGCAGAGTCATCACCGGCCGGTTCTTGTTCTTGGGCGTTCATAAAGTGGAGCTCCAGACAGCATCAGCGCCCCGTCAAAAAAGGGCGCTGGAAGTTTGCCGCAATCGTGTCGACACGTCACCTGCGTCCAAAGGTCAGCCCAGCCGCGAAGGGGAGAGCATTTGGGTGTTCAGACCGAAGCGAGTCAGTTGCTCGGGCAAGGCTTCACCGCGCACCAGTGCGGCGCTGGCCTGGCCCATGGCCGGCGAGGTCTGGATGCCATAACCGCCTTGTGCCGCTACCCAGAATAACCCCGGCACCTGCGGATCAAAACCGGACAGCAAATCACCGTCGCTCACAAAACTGCGCAAGCCGGCCCAGGTGCGGGTCGGACGGCGGATGGTCAGGGTGGTGGCTTCTTCGATCTGGTAGATGCCCATCGCAATGTCCAACTCTTCGGGCTGCACGTCGTGCGGTTCCACCGGGTCGGCGTTGGCTGGCGAGCCGAGGAACATTCCGGCGTCGGGCTTCATGTAGAAGGATTCATCGAGGCTGACCAGCATTGGCCAATGGTGGATGTCCACGCCCTCGGGACCGGCGAAGATGAACGCCGCGCGGCGCTTGGGTTGCAGGCCCAATGGTCTGGCACCGGCCAGCTCGCCGATTTTGTCGGCCCAGGCGCCTGCCGCGTTGATGATGATCGGGGCGCGGAAGGTTTGACCGTTGGTTTGCACGTGCCACACACCTTCGGCGTCACGGGTCAGGCTCAGGACTTCGCTGTCGGTATGAACTTCGCCCTTGTTGCGTCGGATACCGCGCAGGTAGCCCTGATGCAAGGCATCGGTGTCGATGTCGCTGGCGGTCGGGTCGTAAATCGCACCATGGACTTTTTCCCGGCGCAGGATCGGCAGGCGCACGCAGGCCTCGTCGGCGCTGAGTCGCTGCATCTCCGGCACCGTGGCTTTGGCGCTCAGGTATTGATTGTTCAGCTCGTCCGGGTCGCCGGTGAAGTCCACGGTCATCTCGCCACGCGGGGTCAGCAGCGGGTGTTCGCAGAAACCGGCCGGCGGCGCGTCGAAGAAGTCGCGGCTGGCTTGGGTCAACGCCCGAACCTGCGGTGTGCCGTAAGCGGCGGTGAACAATGCGGCCGAACGTCCGGTGGAGTGGTAAGCCGGATGGGATTCGCGTTCGAGCACGATCACTCGGGCGTGCTGCGACAACCAGAAACCGGTGGAAGCGCCGGCAATCCCGCCGCCGATGATGATGAAATCTGCCTGGCTCATGAACGTCTCCTGTGGGGCGTAAATGCCGAATGTGTGGATGACCCTTGTGGGAGCGGGCTTGCTCGCGAAAGCGGTGTGTCAGTCGACGTCGTCGGTGAATGTCAGACCGCATTCGCGAGCAAGCCCGCTCCCACAGGGTTCGTGGTGTCAGGGCTGCAAGCGGTAAAGGGCATTGGCCAGTGCGATGTCTTCCAGGCCCAGGCCAATGGAGCGGAAGAACACATGACGGTCGTAGCCAGGGCGCTGGACTTTTTCGCTGAGCAGGTCAGGCAGGTCGCCGATGATCGCGCCCTTATCCCAACCATGCTGTTCACCGGCAATCAGCATCTCGCCGGCCGAGCCCGGGGTGGTCAGACGATAGTCGCAGAACACTTGCATGTCATTGAGGCTCTGCGGCGGCACTTCGTGGGCACGCGGTGCGTTGGTGCTGATGGAGGTGATCAGTGCCGGTTTGCTCAAGCTTGACGGGTCGATCACCGGGGCTGCGGATGAGGTGCAGAGCATGATCACGTCGGCGTCTTGAACCGCTGCTTCACGACTGTCGACGATGGTCAGGCGTGGATCGAGACTTTGGAGCTGTGCCAATACTTCGGGATTCTTGTCGCTCAGGCTCGGCGAGTAGAGGCTGATGCTCTGCCAGTCGCGCAGGCCTTTGACGTAGTGCAAGTGCGCCCGGGCGACCTTGCCGCTGCCGATGATCGCCAGGCGTCGGGCCTTCAGCGGGGCGAGGGCGTCGACCGCCACTGCGGTTGTTGCGGCGGTGCGTGCCGTGGTCAGTTCACCGGCATCGCAGAGCAGCAACGGCTGGCCGGTCTGCATCGACATCAGCAGCGTCCAGGCGGTTACCAGCGGGCCTTGTTCTCGAACGATGTACGGCGAGGTCTTGACCCCGTACACGCCGTCTTCGGCCAATACGCCCAAGTAGTTGATGAAATCGCCAGCGCCCCGCGGGAACTCCACCAGTTGCTGCGCCGGTTGCACAGCTTGCCCGGCGGCCAAGTCGCGGAACAGTTTGCGCAGGATCTGCGGCACGTCGACCTGCACCAGCAACTCGCTGGCCTGGGCTTGGGTGATCACGTAAGGCGTACTGGTCATGGTCGGCTCCGGGAGCTGGAAGTAAACTAATTTGTCCATTATGGACTTTTAGTTGTCTTGATCAATGTCCGGACGAAAAAAAAGCGCAGTCCGTTTCCGGCTGCGCCTCTTTTAGTGCGACCCGCGTTACGGGCGCTTGCGCTCAACCGCCCGCAGCAGATGCGTCGGTGGCGTTTCACAGCTGATCTTGCGACCCAGCAGCGCCTCGATGGACGGTAGCTGGTAGGAGTCGTCTTCACCGGCAAAACTGATGGACACGCCATCGGCGCCGGCACGACCGGTGCGGCCGATACGGTGCACGTAATCGTCCGGGACTTCCGGCAGGGTGAAGTTGATCACGTGGCTGATGCCGTCGATGTGAATGCCGCGACCGGCCACATCGGTGGCGACCAGTACGCGGATCTTGCCTTCGCGGAAACCTTCCAGGGTCTTGATGCGCTTGTGCTGCGGCACGTCGCCGGACAGTTGCGCGGCGTTGACGCCATCACGCACCAGGCGTTCTTCGATGCGCCGCACTTCATCCTTGCGGTTGGCGAACACCATCACCCGTTCCCAACCGTTGTCGTTGACCAGGTTGTAGAGCAGTTTGTATTTGTCGGCACCGGCGACGGCGTAGATGTGTTGCTCGACGTTTTCGCTGGCCACGTTCTGCGACTCGATCTCGACGATCGACGGGTCGGTGGTCCATTGCTTGGCCAGGTTCATCACGTCTTCGGTGAAGGTCGCGGAGAACAGCAGCGTCTGACGCTCGTTTTTCGGCGGGGTCTGGCGAATGATCTGACGCACTTGTGGGATGAAACCCATGTCGAGCATTCGGTCGGCTTCGTCCAGGACCATGACTTCGACCATGTCCAGGTGCACGTCGCCGCGCTGGTTGAAGTCCAGCAGACGACCCGGCGTGGCCACGAGGATGTCGCAATGACGGGCTTCGAGGTTTTTGAGCTGCTTGTCGAAGTCCATGCCGCCGACAAACGTCATGACGTTGAGGCCGGTGTATTTGGTCAGGTCGGCTGCGTCCTTGGCGATCTGCACCACCAGTTCACGGGTCGGTGCAATGATCAGCGCCCGTGGCTCGCCCATGTAACGCTCTTTCGGCGGCGGGGTTTCCAGCAGCTGAGTGATGATCGAAATCAGGAACGCTGCGGTTTTGCCGGTGCCGGTCTGGGCGCGGCCAATGGCATCTTTGCCGGCCAGGGTGAAGCCGAGGACTTGTGCCTGGATCGGCGTGCAATACGGGAAGCCCAGGTCCTGGATGGCGTGCATCAGTTCGGGGGCGAGTTTGAAATCGTGGAAACGGGTTTTGCCTTCCTGGGGTTCGACGGCGAAGTCTTCGAGTTTCCAGGGGATAACCGGTGCTTTTGGCTTCGGTTCGCGACGCGGTCGGGCAGGTTTTGCAGCTTCGCTGCTCGGTTCTTCAGAGGCCTGAGCCTCAACGGGTTGGACGGCCGGTGTGGTCATTGGCTCGTGCTTCGGTACCGCTACGGTTGCGGTCCGGCCAGACTGATTACCGTCGGTGCGGTGGCTGGGATGGTGAGACGGAGCGCTGGAGACTGGCGCGAGCTGCTCAGTCTCGCTTTTACCGAACATTTTCTTGAGTGCTTTGAGCACGGTCATCTCATCAATTGGTTAAGGAATATACGCCGGCCAGTGTAATGCAAGAATCGGGCGCGGCGTAGTGGGATGGATCAATGGGCTGCTTTTCACATAAACAGTTAACGCAAGCGCTCGGCGAGCCAGACACCAATGTCGCGAATTTCCTCGGGTAACACTTCGTGGCCCATTGGGTATTCCTGCCATGTGACGGTGACACCATGCTGCTTTAAATACTCGTAGGCGGTTCGGCCCATGGAGTTTTGAACGACGTCATCGTACTGGCCGTGTAAAGACAGAACGGGAATGCGCTGCTGGCTGGCGGAAAGCTCCAGTTCATCGCTGAAGGTCGGTGCATAGGTCGAGAGGGCAAGTACGCCACCCAACGGCCCCTGCCATTTCAGAAAAGCGGCGTGTAACGCCACCGCGCCACCTTGGGAAAAACCTGCCAGAAATATCCGCGAGGCGTCTATTCCGCTGGCGCGCTGCACGTCGATCAATTTAACGATCCTGTCTGCCGACTCTTCCAGCTGCTCGCGGTTGATCGCGCGCGCGGGGCTCATGGCCAATATGTCGTACCAACTTGGCATCTCGTAACCACCATTGATGGTGACGGCGCAGGTTGGTGCCTGGGGCAGAACGAAGCGGGTGGTCAGCAGGCTTTCCTGCAGTGCTTCGGCCACCGGCAGGAAGTCGTAGCGATCGGCGCCCAGGCCGTGCAGCCAGATAACGCAGGCGTCTGCAGGCTTGACGGGCTGAAGAATCAAGGGCTCGGTCATGGTTGCTCCAATGTTGTGCAGGCGCTCTCATTGAGTGCGAGGTCTGAGGGCGTGCCTGGTTGATCAGTTAAGAAGATGTCGCAAGGCTACAAGTTTTGCTATTGACCTGTAGCGCAATCGCTTCAGCGAGCGGTCTGGTACGGGCTTTGCTATGGGAAAACGGTGCAACCCATCTCGCGCCTTGCGGTAACACTATCAGTGTACTGCTGGCGATGGGATAGCAAAGAATCCGGTGATGGATGTTCGCCAGTGGCCGCTACGGGCTTCGCGAACGTGAAAGGGCTACAGCCCGTTCGGCCGATTGGTGAGAAGTGAGTTGTCCATGATGTGGATTTTCTCCTACTAGACTCATAGCGCAGGTCTTACGTCGGTTGACCCCAAAAAAAGCCAACACGGGTCAACAACGCCTCATAAGGGTGCGACTGGACTCAGCTCCGACACAACAAGAGCAAAACTGGAGGTTTGAATGAAGATGTTGAAATCCACCCTGGCTATCGTGACTGCAGCCGCAGTACTCGGTGTCAGTGGGTTCGCTCAGGCGGGTGCAACCCTGGATGCAGTGCAGAAGAAAGGTTTCGTACAGTGCGGCGTAAGTGATGGTCTGCCGGGCTTCTCGGTTCCGGACTCGACTGGCAAGATCATCGGCATCGATGCTGACGTCTGCCGCGCTGTGGCCGCTGCCGTTTTCGGCGACGCGACCAAGGTCAAATTCAGCCAGTTGAACGCCAAAGAGCGTTTCACCGCGCTGCAGTCCGGCGAAATCGACGTGCTGTCGCGTAACACCACCTGGACCAGCTCCCGCGATTCGGGCATGGGCCTGGTGTTTGCCGGCGTGACGTACTACGACGGCATCGGCTTCCTGGTGAACAACAAGCTGGGCGTGAAGAGCGCGAAAGAACTCGACGGCGCCACCATCTGCATTCAAGCCGGTACCACGACCGAGCTGAACGTTTCCGACTACTTCCGTGGCAACGGTCTGAAATACACCCCGATCACCTTCGACACCTCCGATGAAAGCGCCAAGTCGCTGGAATCCGGTCGTTGCGACGTGCTGACCTCCGACAAATCCCAGCTCTACGCACAGCGCAGCAAGCTGGCGACCCCGACCGACTACGTCGTTCTGCCGGAAACCATCTC
This sequence comes from Pseudomonas sp. ACM7, assembly GCF_004136015.1. Taxonomy (NCBI): domain Bacteria; kingdom Pseudomonadati; phylum Pseudomonadota; class Gammaproteobacteria; order Pseudomonadales; family Pseudomonadaceae; genus Pseudomonas; species Pseudomonas sp. ACM7. The sequence goes on from NZ_CP024866.1 coordinate 3,926,117, forward strand.
CAAGGAGCCTCTGGGCCCGGTCGTGCGTAAAGGCGACGAAGAGTGGTTCAGCATCGTCAAGTGGACCCTGTTCGCGATGCTCAACGCTGAAGAAATGGGCATCACCCAGAAAAACGTTGAAGCTGAAGCCAAAGCCACCAAGAACCCGGACGTCGCTCGTCTGCTGGGCGCTGACGGTGAATACGGCAAAGACCTGAAAGTGAAGAAAGACTGGGTCGTGCAGATCGTCAAGCAAGTGGGTAACTACGGTGAAGTGTTCGAGAAAAACCTCGGCAAGGGCACTCCACTGGCCATCGACCGCGGGCTGAACGCTCTGTGGAACAACGGCGGCATTCAATACGCACCACCAGTGCGCTGATGGTTCTATCACCCGGTGGGCCAACCACCGGGTGATGTTCTGTTCCATTATTTGCGGGGCACTTCATGCAAAATTCAATCGGCGCACCAAAGCAGAGGCTCAGCCTCAGCGATCCAAAAGTGCGTGCGTGGCTATTTCAGATCATCACCATTGTGGCGGTGGTCTCGATGGGCTGGTATCTGTTCGACAACACACAGACCAACCTTCAACACCGGGGCATTACCTCCGGCTTCAGCTTTCTGGAGCGCAGTGCCGGTTTCGGCATCGCTCAACACCTGATCGACTACACCGAATCGGACAGCTATGCCCGGGTGTTTGTCATCGGCTTGCTCAACACCCTGCTGGTGACCTTCATCGGCGTGATCCTGGCGACGATCCTCGGGTTCATCGTTGGTGTGTCACGGCTGTCGAAGAACTGGATCATCAGCAAGCTGGCGACTGTTTATGTGGAAGTCTTCCGTAACATTCCACCGCTGCTGCAAATCCTGTTCTGGTACTTCGCGGTGTTCCTGACCATGCCGGGGCCACGCAACAGCCATAACTTTGGCGACACTTTCTTCGTCAGCAGCCGTGGCCTGAACATGCCGGCCGCGTTGACGGCGGACGGTTTCTGGCCGTTTGTGGTCAGCGTCGTCGTGGCCATTGTCGCCATCGTGCTGATGAGCCGCTGGGCCACCAAACGCTTCGAAGCGACCGGCGTACCGTTCCACAAGTTCTGGGTGGGCCTGGCGCTGTTCCTGGTGATCCCTGCGCTGTGCGCATTGATCTTCGGCACGCCGCTGCACTGGGAAATGCCGAAGCTGCAAGGCTTCAACTTCGTCGGTGGCTGGGTGCTGATCCCGGAACTGCTGGCGCTGACCCTGGCCCTTACGGTGTACACCGCGGCGTTTATCGCCGAGATCGTGCGTTCGGGCATCAAGTCGGTCAGCCACGGCCAGACCGAAGCGGCGCACTCGTTGGGATTGCGCAACGGTCCGACGCTGCGCAAGGTGATCATCCCGCAAGCCCTGCGCGTGATCATTCCACCGCTGACCAGCCAATACCTGAACCTGGCGAAGAACTCCTCGCTGGCGGCCGGTATCGGTTATCCGGAAATGGTCTCGTTGTTTGCCGGTACGGTGCTGAACCAGACCGGGCAGGCGATCGAGGTGATTGCCATCACCATGAGCGTGTACCTGGCGATCAGTATCAGCATTTCCCTGCTGATGAACTGGTACAACAAGCGCATTGCGCTGATCGAGCGGTAAGGAAAAGCGCATGACGACTCATACTTTCAAACCTGACATGCCACCCCCGAGCCGCAGCATCGGTGTCGTGGCGTGGATGCGCGCGAACATGTTCTCCAGCTGGCTCAACACCCTGCTGACCCTGTTCGCGTTCTACCTGATCTACCTGGTGGTGCCGCCGATCCTGCATTGGGCGATCCTCGATGCCAACTGGGTCGGCACCACGCGCGCCGACTGCACGAAGGAGGGCGCCTGCTGGGTGTTCATCCAACAACGCTTCGGCCAGTTCATGTACGGCTATTACCCGACAGACCTGCGCTGGCGCGTGGACCTGACCGTGTGGCTGGCGGTCATCGGCGTGGCACCGTTGTTTATCTCGCGCTTTCACCGTAAAGCGGTGTATGGCCTGAGCTTCCTCTTCCTGTACCCGATCATTGCCTACTTCCTGTTGCATGGTGGTCTCTTCGGTCTGAGCACTGTGGCGACCAGCCAGTGGGGCGGGCTGATGCTGACTCTGGTGATCGCCACCGTCGGTATTGCCGGTGCGTTGCCGCTGGGTATCGTCCTGGCGCTGGGCCGTCGTTCGAACATGCCGGCGATTCGGGTGGTCTGTGTGACCTTCATCGAATTCTGGCGCGGCGTGCCGCTGATCACGGTGCTGTTCATGTCCTCGGTGATGCTGCCGTTGTTCCTGCCTGAAGGCATGAACTTCGACAAACTGCTGCGGGCACTGATCGGCGTGATCCTGTTCCAGTCGGCCTACGTCGCCGAAGTGGTGCGTGGCGGTCTGCAAGCGATTCCCAAAGGTCAGTACGAAGCGGCTGCAGCGATGGGCCTCGGTTACTGGCGCAGCATGGGCCTGGTAATTCTGCCGCAAGCCCTGAAGCTGGTGATCCCCGGTATCGTCAACACCTTCATTGCGCTGTTCAAGGACACGAGCCTGGTGATCATCATCGGCCTGTTCGACTTGCTCAACAGCGTCAAACAAGCCGCCGCCGACCCGAAATGGTTGGGCATGGCCACCGAAGGCTATGTGTTCGCGGCCCTGGTGTTCTGGATTTTCTGTTTTGGTATGTCCCGCTACTCCATGCATTTGGAACGTAAGCTGGACACTGGCCACAAGCGTTAGGAGCGTAGTTTATGAGTGAAGCGATCAAACAGCCTGTGAGCCCTGAAGGCATTATTCAGATGCAGGGCGTGAACAAGTGGTACGGCCAGTTCCACGTGTTGAAAGACATCAACCTGAACGTTAAACAGGGCGAGCGTATCGTCTTGTGCGGCCCGTCGGGTTCCGGCAAATCCACCACCATTCGTTGCCTCAATCGTCTGGAAGAGCACCAGCAAGGTCGCATCGTGGTCGATGGCGTGGAGCTGACCAACGACCTCAAGCAGATCGAATCGGTTCGCCGTGAAGTCGGCATGGTGTTCCAGCACTTCAATCTGTTTCCGCACCTGACCATCCTGCAGAACTGCACCCTGGCGCCGATGTGGGTACGCAAGATGCCCAAGCGCCAGGCCGAAGAAATCGCCATGCATTACCTTGAGCGCGTACGCATTCCGGAGCAGGCGCATAAATTCCCGGGGCAACTGTCTGGCGGTCAGCAACAGCGTGTGGCGATTGCCCGCGCCCTGTGCATGAAACCGAAAATCATGCTGTTCGACGAACCGACCTCGGCACTCGACCCGGAGATGGTGAAAGAGGTTCTCGACACCATGATCGGCCTCGCCGAAGACGGCATGACCATGCTCTGCGTGACCCACGAAATGGGCTTCGCCCGCACCGTGGCCAACCGCGTGATCTTCATGGACAAGGGCGAAATCGTCGAGCAGGCGGCGCCAAACGACTTCTTCGATAACCCGCAGAATGAACGTACCAAACTGTTCTTGAGCCAGATCCTGCATTGATCCTGCGCAGGTGTTGAAATGAACCCGGACTTGATCCGGGTTTATTTTGTCTGGGGTTTGAGGTCAGGAGGTGAGTGCCGCTTCCAGTTCCGGATGGCGGGCGGCCAATAGTTGTTTGAGGGCGGCACCTTCGTTCAATACCTGAATTTCCGCCAGTAAATAGGGATGACGATCCAACAGCTGCATCAGTGTGAGTAACGGTTTGGGCGCAGGCAGCTCTCCACGCTCATACCGCGAAAAGGCATTGTTCCCACCGCCGGACAGCAACTTCACTGCGTTTTTTTGCGTGAGGTGGAGTTTGCGGCGGATACGCTTGATCTCCGAGCCGATCAGTTGCAGGCAGTCCTGAAGCAATTGATCGCTGGCATCTGCATAACGCTCGGCGCTGTCGGTGTCATGATCGAATTCGATTTCACCGCAAACTCTGCATTCCCAACCCGCAAGCTCGTCAACAAGTCGCGACATCTGTTTGTAATTGACTGAGAGTGTGCGGCCTTCGAAGTGCCCCATCCCATCGTGTGTGCCACAGTTGACGCATTGCCGCGTTCTCATAGGTCTTTCTCCTTGAAGGAGACTACTGGATGTCAACCGCCGGGGCGGTAAGACACTTTTATGTAAATCTCCAATCCGTGAAATGTTGTGTGATAAACGTCCTGCCAAACCCGGTGGTCGACATAGGTGGTGATGGATTTGAAAAGCATTCGGCGTTCCAGTGCACAGATCACCTCAATCATTTGCCGGACGTTGAAACCCATGTAGCTGCCCGATTCCACAGCCCGTCGGGTGAATGCCTTTCTACCCAGCCTGACCACCTCAGCCTTGATCACCGCCAAGTCGTAATGGGGTGTGCTCTTTTCCATAAGAAACCAAAACCCTGCCCCTGAAATTACCCTTAAAGGGTAATTTTGACTAATCGAAAATCCCGCTTCATTCCCTCTCTCTGACCGTAGGCGGTTGCCGTCCTACTTGAAGCTGACTAACATGTCAGAAAATTCATCCTATGATTGGATGAAAGGGCGAATCCTATGTCAGACATTTCTCCGCTAGTTAAACGGTCCCTGGTCGACCAGGCACTGGACCAGCTACGCCTGCGCATCACCGAAGGCGTCTGGACGGTCGGCCAGCGTTTACCGACCGAACCTGAGCTGTCCGCCGAGCTGGGCATCAGCCGCAATACCGTGCGTGAAGCCATGCGTGTATTGGCGTTTTCCGGGTTGATCGAAATCCGTCAAGGCGACGGCAGCTATTTGCGGGCGGTGGTCGATCCGCTCGACACCATGAAGGCGTTGTCCCGCTGCTCCCACGAGCAGGCCCGGGAGACTCGGCACATTCTGGAAGTCGAGGCCATCGGCCTGGCCGCGTTGCGTCGTACCGACGAAGACCTGGTGGCATTGCGTGAGGCGTTGGGCGTCAGTGGCAGTCACTACCACGGCGATCTCGACACGTATATCGCCTGCGATCTGGTGTTCCACCGCCGCTTGGTTGACGCCGCACACAACCCGACCCTCAGTGAGTTGTACCGCTATTTTTCCAGCGTCATCGGGGCGCAGTTGCGCGAGACCCTGAACATTTCCCCTCGACGCCAAGAGGTGTTCGACCTCCATATCGAACTGCTTGATGCCGTCGAGCAACGCGACCCGGAACGGGCCAAAGCCCTGTCGAGGCAGTTGATCAATGAACCTTGAAACCGAGAATTCCATGTCCAGCAGCAACAGCAACATCACTCAGCCCAAGCGCACGGCGGAGCTCGAAGAGCTGCTGATCGACGCGGAGGCGGATGACGAACAGGTCCAGCAAAGTCACCCGATCCTGCGGCGGCCGTGGCTGCTGTTGCTGGGCCTGATTCTGGTGGCGCTGAACCTGCGTCCGGCGCTGTCGAGCATGGCGCCGATGCTCAGCGAGGTGTCGAAAACCCTCGGTTTGTCGGCAGCCCAGGCCGGTTTGCTGACGACGTTGCCGGTGCTGTGCCTCGGCTTGTTTGCACCACTGGCGCCCGTGCTGGCACGACGTTTCGGCGCCGAGCGAGTGGTGCTGGGCATTCTCTTGATGTTGGCCGGTGGGATCATCCTGCGCAGTTCGTTCGGCGAGATCGGCCTGTTTGCCGGCAGCGTGCTGGCCGGCGCGAGCATCGGTGTGATCGGCGTATTGCTGCCCGGCATCGTTAAGCGCGACTTCGCGAAACACGCGGGCACCATGACCGGCGTCTACACCATGGCCCTGTGCCTGGGCGCGGCGATGGCCGCGGGTGCGACCGTGCCGTTGAGCGAGCATTTCGACAAGAGCTGGGCCTTGGGCCTCGGCTTCTGGGTGGTTCCGGCATTGGTCGCGGCGATTTTCTGGTTGCCACAGGTCGGGCAGAAACACGGAGCGCACAACGTCGCGTATCGGGTTCGCGGTCTGTTGCGTGATCCACTGGCCTGGCAAGTGACGCTCTACATGGGCCTGCAATCTTCTCTGGCCTACATTGTGTTCGGCTGGTTGCCGTCGATCCTGATCGGTCGCGGCCTGACGCCGACCCAGGCGGGTCTGGTGCTGTCAGGCTCGGTCATTGTTCAGTTGGCGAGTTCACTGGCGGCGCCATGGCTGGCGACGCGTGGCAAGGATCACCGTCTGGCGATCGTCATCGTCATGCTGCTGACCCTTGGCGGTTTGTTCGGTTGTCTTTACGCACCGATCGAAGGCTTGTGGGGCTGGGCGATCCTGCTGGGTCTGGGGCAGGGCGGTACGTTCAGTCTGGCGTTGACCCTGATCGTGCTGCGTTCGCGGGACGCCCATGTCGCGGCGAACCTGTCGAGCATGGCCCAAGGCTTCGGTTACACCCTGGCGTCCATGGGGCCGTTCGCGGTCGGCATCGTGCATGACTGGACCGGTGGCTGGAACGACTTGGGCTGGATTTTCGGCATCATCGGCCTTGGGGCGATCATCGCCGGTCTCGGCGCCGGCCGTTCGCTGTACGTCCAGGTCGAAAGCGAAAAGGTCTGACACCCGCGCACTGTCGGTATTCGGCTCACGAATGCCGATAGTGTTTCGCGCCTTTGTTGACTATCGTGCAGGCAATCTTTTGAAACCACTTTGCGCATCTATTTGCACATCCAGAGGGAGCCTGTCCATGAGTGATGCCCACAACGCATTGATCACCCAGTTCTACCAAGCCTTCCAGCGTCTGGATGCCGAGGCCATGAGTGCCTGCTATACCGACGACGTGGTGTTCAGTGATCCGGCGTTCGGCGAGTTGCACGGCCGCGATGCAGGCGACATGTGGCGCATGCTCACTACCCGAGCCAAGGATTTTTCCCTGACGTTCGATAACGTGCGCAGCGATGAGCGCACGGGCGGCGCCCATTGGGTGGCGACGTACCTGTTCAGCCAGACCGGCAATACCGTGGTCAACGACATTCAGGCACGCTTCGTTTTTCGCGACGGCAAGATTTGCGAGCATCACGACAGCTTCGACATGTGGACCTGGTCCCGACAGGCGCTGGGTTTCAAGGGGCTGTTGTTGGGCTGGACGCCGGCGGTGAGAAACGCCGTGCGCGCTCAAGCCTTGAAGGGGCTCAAGGCATTCCAGGCCAGTCGCTGATAAGATCGCGGCTTGTTTCCTACAAGCCTTGATCGTCACGTGAACACCGCCAGCGAATCTTCCGTCATTGCCGCCGAACCGACGCTGCCTGTCAGCAAACCCTGGTTCGTCTATCTCGTTCGCGCGGCCAATGGTTCGCTCTACTGCGGGATCAGCGATGATCCCGTGCGCCGCTTCGCCACCCACCAGAGTGGCAAGGGCGCGCGCTTTTTTCTCTCCAGCCCTGCCGTGGCATTGGTTTACACCGAAGTCTGCCGCGATAAAAGCGAAGCGCTACGTCAGGAACGGCTGATCAAAAAACTCAAGAAAAGCGCCAAGGAATGCTTGGTAGCGAGCGCCGCTGCGGGCTTATCAATCTGATTGATAAGTGCCCATCAGGCAGATCGGTGGGATGCACATGGAATGCGCGCTAAGCTGCGGATTCCCTATCCGTGCGGCGGAGCCGAGCATGTCAGAGTTAATTCTTCATCATTACCCGACGTCCCCTTTTTCTGAAAAGGCCCGCTTGCTGCTGGGCTTCAAGGGGCTGTCCTGGCGCTCGGTGAAGATCTCGCCGGTGATGCCAAAACCCGATCTGACCGCGCTGACCGGCGGCTACCGCAAGACGCCGGTGTTGCAGATTGGCGCGGATATCTATTGCGACACGTCGCTGATCGCCCGTCGTCTGGAACAGGAAAAAGCCTTGCCGGCGTTCTTCCCGGAAGGTCAGGAAATGATCGCCGCGACCTTTGCCGTATGGGCGGATTCGGTAGTGTTCCAGCACGCGGTCAGCCTGGTGTTTCAACCGGAATCGATCGCCGTGCGCTTCGGCAATATGCCGCCGGAAGCGATCAAGGCGTTCATTGCCGATCGCGCGGAGTTGTTCAGCGGTGGCAGCGCCACACGGCTGCCGGCAGAGCAGGCCCGGCATCAGTGGCCGACCATCATGACGCGTCTGGAGCAACAGCTTCAGCGTGAGCAGGGCGACTTCCTGTTCGGCGAGCCGTCGATTGCCGACTTCGCCCTGGCCCATCCGTTGTGGTTCCTCAAGGCCACGCCCGTCACGTCACCGTTGGTCGATGCTTATCCAGCGGTTTCGGCATGGCTGGGTCGCGTGTTGGGCTTCGGTCATGGCGCGTTCAGCGAGATGACCTCCGAGGAGGCGCTGGAGGTTGCGCGCAATGCCACACCGGCCGCATTGCCGGATGAGCAATTCGACGAGCCGAATGGTTTTGAGGCTGGCCAGCAGGTGGTCATTGCCGCCATCGATTACGGCGTTGACCCGGTGGAGGGTGAGTTGCTGTTTGCGGGCAGTGAAGAATTGATTCTTCGTCGTGAAGACGAGCGGGTCGGTGTGGTGCATGTGCACTTTCCGCGATTGGGCTTCCGCATCGAAAAGCGCCGATGAACCCCTGTGGGAGCGGGCTTGCTCGCGAAGAGGCCATTACATTCAACATTGATGTTGACTGACAGGCCGCTTTCGCGAGCAAGCCCGCTCCCACAGGGTTTGTGTTTATTTCAGTGCGGCCAGGATTTCATCCGGGTCATACCCGCGAATCAACGTCCCGTTCACATCAATGATCGGAATCCCGCCGCCACCCAGCGCCTCGTAGTCCTTGCGCGCCTCAGCATCCTTCTCGATATCGAACTCCTTGTACGGAATGCCCTTCTGATCGAGAAAGCGCCGAGTCAGTTTGCAGTAACCACACCATTCAGTGGCGTAGAGCACGACGTTGGCCTTGGCCTGAGTCTGCTCCGACACCACCTGCGCCGGATGGAACACCCGCTCGATCTTGCCCCAGTTCTGGTAGACCACGACCACCAGCAGGATCAGCAGGCATTTCTTCAGTACGCCGCCGAGCATCAGTTACGCCGCTTGAGCTGATCGGTGAGTTGGGTCGGCAGACCTTTGATGATCAGCGTGCCGGCTTCTTCGTCGTATTCGATCTTCGAGCCCAGCAGGTGCGCTTCGAAGCTGATGGACAGGCCTTCGGCGCGACCGGTGAAGCGGCGGAACTGGTTGAGGGTACGTTTATCTGCCGGAATCTCCGGTGACAAGCCGTAGTCCTTGTTGCGGATGTGGTCGTAGAAGGCTTTCGGGCGTTCTTCGTCGATCAGCTCCGAGAGTTCTTCCAGGCCCATGGGTTCGCCCAATTTTGCTTGGCTGCTGGCGTAATCCACCAGGGTCTTGGTCTTCTCGCGGGCGGACTCTTCCGGCAGGTCTTCGCTTTCGACGAAGTCACTGAAGGCCTTGAGCAGGGTGCGGGTTTCGCCGGGGCCGTCGACGCCTTCCTGGCAGCCGATGAAGTCGCGGAAATACTCCGAAACCTTTTTGCCGTTCTTGCCTTTAATGAACGAAATGTACTGCTTGGACTGCTTGTTGTTCTGCCACTCGGACACGTTGATCCGTGCCGCCAGGTGCAGTTGGCCCAGATCCAGGTGCCGGGACGGGGTCACGTCCAGTTGATCGGTCACTGCAACGCCTTCACTGTGGTGTAGCAGGGCGATCGCCAGGTAGTCGGTCATGCCTTGCTGATAATGCGCAAACAACACGTGGCCGCCCACAGAGAGGTTCGACTCTTCCATCAGCTTTTGCAGGTGTTCCACCGCCACACGGCTGAACGCTGTGAAATCCTTGCCGCCATCGAGGTATTCCTTCAGCCAGCCGCTGAACGGGTGTGCCCCGGACTCGGCATGGAAGAAACCCCAGGCCTTGCCTTGTTTGGCGTTGTAGCTCTCATTGAGGTCGGCAAGCATGTACTCGATGGCGCTCGACTCGGCCAGTTCGGAGTCGCGGGCGTGGAGAACTGCAGGTGTGCCGTCGGGTTTTTTGTCGATCAGGTGGACGATGCAATGGCGGATCGGCATGGGCTTCTCGGCTGATTGAAGAGAGGAGGGCGTGCTCCCCCGAAAAAGCGCCCAGTGTACCGCAACCACTGGTTTTGGCGCGGCACGAAGGGCAATTCGCAGGTGTCCAACGGCGCTTATGCTGTTTTTTACAGTTTTAGAGCAATAAAGCTGACCAAATGGGTAGCTAGAGGCGGATATTTCCCCGTCTCTGTGCTAGTTTTGCCCGGTCTTACGCGAAGTCACTGCGTTAAGCGTGCATTCAGCATTTGTCAGGTCGAACCAAACCCAGATTTCGGTATCTATAACCCCGATCCCGTGGTTATTGGCCGAGGGTGCCAGATCCAGAAGATCGGGCTCGATGGCTGACACTGCACTCTGCAATCCATATGAATTTGATAGGGAAGGAACACTACATGGCTCTTACTAAAGACCAACTGATCGCCGACATCGCTGAAGCTATCGACGCGCCAAAAACCACCGCGCGTAACGCTCTGGACCAACTGGGCCAAATCGTTGCCGATCAGCTGGAAAACGGCGGCGAAATCACTCTGCCAGGTATCGGCAAACTGAAAGTGACTGAGCGTCCTGCCCGTACCGGCCGCAACCCTTCGACTGGCGCTGCCATCGAAATCGCTGCCAAGAAAGTTATCAAGCTGGTTGTGGCCAAAGGCCTGACCGACGCTGTTAACAAGTAAGACGCAGTAAAAAAAGCCGTGCTCCGGAGTGATCCGGGCACGGCTTTTTTGTGTCTGCGATTTACCACCTACACCGCTAAACCAATGTGGGAGCGAGCTTGCTCGCGATGGCGGCCTGTCAGTCAACACTTGTGCTGAATGTTATGGCCTCATCGCGAGCAAGCTCGCTCCCACAGGGTCACTCAGCTTTTGCGAGCCCAACGTTCGCGCCAGACCTGCTGCTCGGATTTGGTCTGGAAGGTCCAGGCGACGAAACGGCTTTGCTTCTGCCCCTGAGACATTTCCACGACCTGGCTTTCCAGTACGCCGGCCTTTTTCAGCGCAGTCTGGATCGCCGGCAGGTTGGAGGCTTTCGAGACCAGGGTGCTGAACCAAAGTACTTTGTGTTGGAAATGCGCGCTCTCGGCGATCAGTTGCGTCACAAACCGTGCTTCGCCACCTTCACACCACAATTCTGCCGATTGACCGCCAAAGTTCAGCACAGGCAGTTTGCGTTTTGGATCAGCACGGCCCAGCGCGCGCCATTTACGTTCGCTGCCCTTGGTCGCTTCGTCCATCGAGGCGTGGAACGGCGGGTTGCACATGGTCAGGTCAAAGCGTTCGCCGGGTTCGAGCAGGCCCAGCAGAATGTGCTTGGGATTGCTTTGCTGGCGCAACTGGATGGCTTTGTTCAGCCCGTTGGACTGCACGATGGCTTTGGCAGCGGCCACGGCCGTCGGGTCGATTTCCGAGCCGAGGAAGTGCCAGCGGTAGTCGCTGTAGCCGATCAGCGGATAGACGCAGTTGGCGCCCATGCCGATATCGAGCACCTTGACCGGCGCACCGCGAGGGATCTCGCCGTCGTTGACGCTGGCCAGCAGGTCGGCCAGGAAGTGCACGTAATCGGCACGGCCCGGAACCGGAGGGCAGAGGTAGTCGGCCGGGATGTCCCAATGGGCGACGCCGTAGAACGACTTGAGCAACGCACGGTTGAACACCCGCACTGCGTCCGGGCTGGCGAAGTCGATACTTTCCTTGCCGTACGGATTGATGATCACGAACTTCGCCAGTTCCGGCGTGGTTTTGATCAGCGCCGGGAAGTCGTAACGACCCTGATGGCGGTTGCGCGGATGCAGGCTGGCCTTCTCGCGGGGCTCCACGGCTTTGGCCGGGGTGGCGGTGTCAGGCTTCTTGCGCGCGGGGCGGGGTGTGCGGGGGGCGTTCATGGGCGTGGTCGATTCGGGTATGGCTAAAAGTGGCGGGTATTGTCCCACATCCAGCCGTTGTGAACGCAATTGTGACAAACACCGCCATCCCCCCTGTGGGAGCGAGCTTGCTCGCGATAGCGGACTGTCAGCCAACGTCGATGTTGAATATTATGACCTCATCGCGAGCAAGCTCGCTCCCACAGGGGGGGGGTGTTTGGGAGAAAGCGTCGGGCATAAAAAAGGGAGGCCGTTTCGGGCCTCCCGTTTTCATTGCGATGTGCCGTTACAAACTGGCAATCCGCGCATGCTGCTCGGCCAACTTGCCCAAAGCCTGTTCAGCTTCAGCCAGTTTGGCGCGTTCCTTGTCGATGACTTCGGCCGGGGCCTTGTCGACGAAACCGGCGTTAGACAGCTTGCCGCCAACCCGCTGAACTTCGCCCTGCAGACGCAGGATTTCCTTGTCCAGACGGGCCAATTCGGCGTCTTTGTCGATCAGGCCGGCCATCGGCACCAGCACTTCCATCTCGCCGACCAGTGCGGTGGCGGACAGCGGTGCTTCTTCGCCAGCAGCCAACACGGTGATCGATTCGAGGCGAGCCAGCTTCTTCAGCAGGGCTTCGTTCTCCGTGAGACGACGCTGATCTTCGGCGCTGACGTTTTTCAGGAACAGGTTCAACGGCTTGCCTGGTCCGATGTTCATCTCGACGCGAATGTTGCGCGTGCCAAGCATCAGCGTCTTCAGCCACTCGATATCGTCTTCGGCGCCCTGGTCGATGCGCTCTTCATTGGCCACTGGCCACGGTTGCAGCATGATCGTCTTGCCTTCGATACCGGCCAGCGGCGCGATGCGCTGCCAGATTTCTTCGGTGATGAACGGCATGAACGGATGTGCCAGACGCAGCGCGACTTCCAATACCCGAACAAGGGTGCGGCGGGTGCCACGCTGACGTTCGACCGGCGCGTTTTCGTCCCACAGCACAGGCTTGGAGAGTTCCAGGTACCAGTCGCAATACTGGTTCCAGATGAACTCGTACAAGGCTTGTGCGGCCAGGTCGAAGCGGAACTGATCGAGTTGACGGGTCACTTCAGCTTCGGTGCGTTGCAGCTGCGAAATGATCCAGCGGTCCGCCAGCGACAGCTCGTAAGCCTCGCCGTTCTGACCGCAGTCTTCGCCCTTGTCCAGCACATAGCGCGCGGCGTTCCAGATCTTGTTGCAGAAGTTGCGATAGCCTTCGACGCGGCCCATGTCGAACTTTATGTCGCGACCGGTGGACGCCAGCGAGCAGAAGGTGAAGCGCAGAGCGTCGGTGCCGTAGCTGGCGATGCCGTCGGCGAACTCGTCGCGGGTCTGCTTCTCGATCTTCTTCGCCAGTTTCGGCTGCATCATGCCGGAGGTGCGTTTCTGCACGAGGTCTTCGAGCTCGATGCCGTCGATGATGTCCAGCGGATCCAGGACGTTGCCCTTGGACTTGGACATCTTCTGGCCCTGGCCATCACGCACCAGGCCGTGAACATAAACAGTCTTGAACGGAACCTGCGGCGTGCCGTCTTCGTTTTTCACCAAGTGCATGGTGAGCATGATCATCCGGGCAACCCAGAAGAAAATGATGTCGAAACCGGTCACCAGCACGTCGGTGGAGTGGAATTTCTTCAGGAATTCGGTCTGCTCAGGCCAGCCGAGCGTGGAGAAGGTCCACAGGCCCGAACTGAACCAGGTGTCGAGAACGTCGTTGTCCTGTTGCAGTGCAACGTCCGGGCCGAGGTTGTGCTTGGCACGTACATCGGCTTCGTCGCGACCGACATAGACCTTGCCCGACTCGTCGTACCAGGCCGGAATCCGGTGGCCCCACCACAGCTGACGGCTGATGCACCAGTCCTGGATGTCGCGCATCCACGAGAAGTACATGTTTTCGTACTGTTTCGGCACGAACGCGATGCGACCGTCTTCAACGGCAGCGATGGCTGGCTCAGCCAATGGCTTGGTCGACACGTACCACTGGTCGGTCAGCCACGGCTCGATGATAGTGCCGGAACGGTCGCCTTTCGGTACTTTCAGGGCGTGGTCGTTGACGCTGACCAAGAGGCCGGCGGCGTCAAACGCAGCAACGATCTGCTTGCGCGCTTCGAAGCGATCCAGACCGGCGTATTCGGCCGGGATCTTGCCGTCGATGCTTTCGTTGAGCGTGCCGTCGAGGTTGAACACCTGACAGGCCGGCAATACGGCGGCGTTCTTGTCGAAGATGTTCAGCAGCGGCAGGTTGTGGCGCTTGCCGACTTCATAGTCGTTGAAATCGTGGGCCGGGGTGATTTTCACGCAGCCGGTGCCGAATTCTGGGTCGCAGTAATCGTCGGCGATGATCGGGATGCGGCGGCCGACCAGCGGCAGCTCGACAAATTTGCCGATCAGGGCATGGTAGCGTTCATCGTTCGGGTTAACCGCTACGGCGGCGTCGCCGAGCATGGTTTCCGGGCGAGTGGTCGCGACGATCAGGTAATCGTTGCCTTCAGCGGTCTTGGCGCCGTCGGCCAGCGGGTATTTCAGGTTCCACAGGAAACCTTTCTCGTCATGGTTTTCCACTTCGAGGTCTGAAATCGCCGTGTGCAACTTGGTGTCCCAGTTGACCAGACGCTTGCCGCGGTAGATCAGGCCGTCTTCGTGCAGACGCACGAAGGCTTCTTTAACGGCTTCCGAGAGGCCGTCGTCCATGGTGAAGCGCTCGCGGCCCCAGTCCACGGACGAGCCGAGACGGCGGATCTGACGGCTGATGTTGCCGCCGGACTGATCCTTCCACTCCCAGACTTTCTCGAGGAATTTTTCGCGGCCCAGATCGTGACGATTCTGGCCCTGAGCTTCGAGTTGACGCTCCACCAGCATTTGCGTGGCGATACCGGCGTGGTCGGTACCCGGCTGCCACAGGGTGTTACGACCCTGCATGCGACGGAAACGGATCAGGGCGTCCATGATCGCGTTGTTGAAGCCGTGACCCATGTGCAGGCTGCCGGTGACGTTCGGCGGCGGGATCATGATGGTGTAGGACTCGCCCGCGCCTTGCGGGGCGAAGTAATTCTCTGACTCCCAGGTGTTGTACCAGGAAGTTTCAATGGCGTGCGGCTGGTAGGTCTTATCCATGCGCGGCGGGACCCTATTGGCATTTATTCAGGAAAAGCCGGCAAGTATAGCGGGGCATGGGGCGCAGGGCGAGCAGGGGCAGACCGGGCGCATCATCAAAAACGACGCCAATCAAATGTGGGAGCGGGCTTGCTCGCGAAGGCGGTGTGTCAGTCAGCATTAATGTTGAATGTTGGACCGCATTCGCGAGCAAGCCCGCTCCCACAAGGAGGGTGGGTTATTCGTATTGGCTGAGGAGGCGTTCCATCCGCGCGCTGAGGCGGCGTTTGATTTCGGTTTCGATGTGCGGGGCGAAGTCGTCGATCACGTCTTGCATGATCAATTGCGCGGCGGCACGCAGTTCGCCATCCAGGTGCAGCAGCTCGTCGGGGCCCTTGCTGGCGACGGGCGCCGGTTGGGCGGCAGGGGCAGCAGGGGCGGGTGGCGCCGGTTCGAGGGTTGGCGGGCTGGCGCCGACCGTATCGAACAGCATTGGAATCTGTTCCTGATCACCTTCCTCGACCGTGTCGGTGAGCAAGGGCGGTTGCAGGTTGTCATCGCCGAGCAATTGACGGATCGACTCAAGGTCGTCCAGCAGATGCGCGGACTTTTGCAGCGGTTTTGGAGTGTCCATCGGAATGCTCAGAGTCGCTGTAAACGGTGATCTTGCAGAGGATAGCCCTGTTCGCGGTAGAAACGGAAACTCTCCCGCGCAGCCGTACGAATCGTCGGATCTTCTACCACCACTTCCGCCACGCGGGCGAACTTGTTGGCGAATGCCGGGACTTTCAGGGCGAGATTGACCAACAGGTCCTGATGCGGGCCGCAGTCATCGCCAAGACCCAACACAATCAAACCGTCCGGCTCATTTTCAGCAGGGCCGTGGGGCACGAAGCTTTCGCCCTTGAAGGCCCACAAACGCGCATCGAGATCGTCACGCTGGGCGGCATCGCTGCAATGCAGATAGATGCGGTGGCCCATGCGCCAGGCTTTTTCGGTGAGCTTGCAGGCAAAATCCAGCCGCGCTGAAGGATCTGCGCTGGGCAGGATATAGAAGTCGACTTTGGTCATTGCGGTTCCTGAGCCAAGGGCGGCGTCACCCGAAAGCAACGCCGCCCTGGGTCATCGGTTTCAGGCTTTGGCGCGGTCCAGCAGGTATTGGGTCAGCAATGGAACCGGACGGCCAGTGGCGCCCTTGTCCTTGCCGCCGCTGGTCCAGGCCGTGCCGGCGATGTCCAGGTGCGCCCAGTTGAGGTTCTTGGTGAAGCGCGACAGGAAGCAGGCGGCGGTGATGGTGCCGGCTTTCGGGCCACCGATGTTGGCCATGTCGGCGAACGGGCTGTCCAGCTGTTCCTGGTACTCATCGAACAGCGGCAGTTGCCAGGCGCGATCGTCAGCCGATTGGCCGGCGCTCAGCAGTTGGCCGATCAGTTCGTCGTTGTTGCCCAGCAGGCCCGACGTGTGGGAACCCAGCGCAACGACGCAAGCGCCGGTCAGGGTCGCGATGTCGATTACTGCTTGTGGCTTGAAGCGCTCGGAGTAGGTCAGGGCGTCGCACAGCACCAGACGGCCTTCGGCGTCGGTGTTGAGGATTTCCACGGTCTGGCCGCTCATGGTGGTGACGATGTCGCCAGGACGCGAAGCGTTGCCGCTCGGCATGTTCTCGGCGCACGCCAGGATGCACACCAGGTTGATCGGCAGTTTCAGCTCGAGCACGGCGCGCAGGGTGCCGAATACGCTGGCAGCGCCGCCCATGTCGTACTTCATTTCATCCATGCCGGCGCCCGGTTTCAGGCTGATGCCGCCAGTGTCAAAAGTGATGCCTTTGCCGACCAGTGCATACGGCTTCTCGGATTTCTTGCCGCCGTTGTATTGCATGACGATCAGGCGCGGTGGCTGGGCGCTGCCCTGGCCCACGGCGTAGAACGAGCCCATGCCCAGGTCCTTGATCTTCTTCTCATCAAGGACTTCGACTTTCAGGCTCTTGAATTCTTTGCCCAGGTTCTTCGCTTGCTCACCGAGGAACGTCGGGTGGCAGATGTTCGGCGGCAGGTTACCCAGGTCGCGGGTGAACGCCATGCCGTTGGCGATAGCGGTGGCGTGGGCCACGGCGCGCTCGACTTCAGCCTGTGCAGCCTTGATGGTCACCAAAGTGACTTTCTTCAGGGTGCGAGGCTCGGCTTTCTGGCTTTTGAACTGGTCGAACGTGTATTCGCCGTCCACCAGGGTTTCCGCCAGCAGGCGGGTCTTGCCGTAGCTGTCGCGGCCTTTGACCACGACTTCGTCGAGGGCCAGCACCGCATCGCTGCCGCCCAGGCCTTTAAGGGTGTTGAGGATGCCGGCAATGATTTTACGGAACGGGCGGTCGCCCAGCTCTTTGTCCTTGCCAACGCCGACCAGCAGCACGCGCTCGGCCTTGAGGTTCGGCAGGCTGTGCAGCAACAGACTCTGACCGACTTTGCCAGCCAGGTCACCGCGCTTGAGCACGGCGCTGATGGCGCCACCGCTCAGTTCGTCGAGTTGCTTGGCGACGGCGCCGAGCTTGCGGCCTTCGCCGACGGCGACCACCAGAGTGGCGGTTTTCAACGTTTCTGGGCTAACGCTTTTTACAACCAGTTCCATGTCCGGGTCCCTGAATTAATGGTCAACACGCAAGAGCTCGACGGCATGCATTCGAGCTTGCTTATAAATAGAAAGACGCAGGTCACGGCCCGCGACAAAGGCCGCAGTTTGAACCTCGTGCCCCGAGCCTGACAACCCTCGGTTGTACGATCTTCAGCGCATTACCCGCCTGCTTGAGCATGCGCAGTGACAGGCGCACCCAATCACAGGATAATGCGCCATCTTTTTCGGCGGCTCTGCCCTGCGGGCTGTCTGATACGTTTGCTTGTTTGGCCGCCTTAGCCTGACAACCCTGGAGTGTCTGGTTTGATCGTCTTCCGTTATCTATCCCGCGAAGTCCTGTTGACCTTGAGCGCCGTCAGCGCCGTGCTGTTGGTCATCATCATGAGCGGTCGCTTCATTAAATACCTCGCCCAGGCGGCCTCTGGTCTCCTGGATCCGGGCTCGCTATTCCTGATCATGGGTTTCCGTCTGCCGGGCTTCCTGCAACTGATTCTGCCGTTGGGCCTGTTTCTCGGGATCCTGCTGGCTTACGGTCGCTTGTACCTCGAAAGCGAAATGACCGTGCTGTCGGCCACCGGCATGAGCCAGCAGCGTCTGTTTGCCATGACCCTTTTTCCGGCCACCCTCGTCGCATTGGTGGTGGCATGGCTGAGCCTGAGCCTGGCGCCACAAGGCGCCAATCAATTCCAGTTGCTGTTGAACAAGCAGGATGCCCTGACCGAGTTCGACACCCTCGAGCCAGGTCGCTTCCAGGCGCTGCGTGACGGGACGCGGGTGACCTACACCGAAACGCTGTCGGATGACCGCATCAACCTTGGCGGCGTGTTCATTTCGCAGAAGAACGTCAATTCCGATAACAAGGATCGCGGGATTTCCGTGCTGGTGGCCGAGAAGGGCCGTCAGGAAATTCGCCCCGACGGTAACCGTTACCTGATTCTCGACAACGGCTATCGCTATGACGGCAATCCGGGACAGGCTGATTACCGGGCGATCAAGTACGACGAGTACGGCGTATTGCTGCCCAAGCCGGACGTCAGCGATGAAGTGACCGACCGTGACGCGATGGCCACCAGTACCCTGATCGGCAGCGATGACATCCGCTCCCGCACCGAACTGCAATGGCGTCTATCCCTGCCGTTGCTGGTGTTCATCGTGACCCTGATGGCGGTGCCGCTGTCGCGGGTCAATCCGCGTCAGGGCCGTTTCCTCAAGCTGCTGCCGGCGATTCTTCTTTATATGGCTTATCTGAGCATTCTGATTGCCGCTCGTGGCGCCCTTGAAAAAGGCAAGATTCCGCCTGTTCTGGGGTTGTGGTGGGTTCACGCGATCTTCCTGGCGATTGGCCTGGGCTTGCTCTATTGGGAGGCAATGCAATTGAAGTTGGCGAGTCGCCGCAGCGCGCTGGAGGTGGCTCGTGGATAAGCTCGATCGCTACATTGGTAGCAGCGTTTTCGTGGCAATTCTGGCGGTACTGGGGATCATTCTCGGTCTGGCGACGCTGTTCGCGTTCATCGATGAGATGAGTGAGGTCAGCGATACCTACACCTTGATGGACGTGTTGAGCTACGTCTTGCTGACCGCGCCACGTCGGTTGTACGACATGTTGCCGATGGCGGCACTGATCGGTTGCCTGATCGGCCTCGGCAGTCTGGCCAGTCACAGCGAGCTGACCATCATGCGCGCTGCGGGCGTGTCGATCGGGCGAATCGTCTGGGCGGTCATGAAGCCAATGCTGATCCTGATGGTGGTGGGTGTGCTGATCGGCGAATACGTCGCGCCGGCCACCGAAGTCACCGCTCAGGCCAATCGCTCGCTGGCCCAGGGCAGCGGCGATGCGCAAAGCGCCAAGCATGGCCTGTGGCACCGTCAGGGGGACGAGTTCATTCACGTCAACTCCGTGCAGCCAAACGGTTTGCTGTATGGCGTGACCCGTTATCGCTTCGACGATCAGCGCCACATGCTGTCCTCAAGCTTCGCCAAGCGCGCCGAATTCGACAAGGATCACTGGCAGCTCAGCGATGTCACGACCACGTTATTCCATGACAAGAACACCGAAGTGGTGACCGCTCCGGTCGAGCGCTGGAACGTGGCGTTGAGCCCGCAACTGCTGGATACCGTGGTGATGTCGCCCGATTCGCTGTCGATTAGTGGTCTGTGGGGGTACATCCACTACCTGGCTGACCAAGGCTTGAGCAATGGTCGTTACTGGCTGGCATTTTGGGTCAAGGTGTTGCAACCGCTGGTCACCGCTGCGCTGGTACTGATGGCGATTTCCTTCATCTTCGGTCCGCTACGCTCGGTGACCCTTGGTCAGCGAGTGTTCACCGGTGTGCTGGTGGGCTTCACCTTCCGTATTGTTCAGGATTTGCTCGGTCCTTCGAGCCTGGTCTTCGGTTTCTCGCCGCTGTTTGCGGTGCTTATTCCGGCGGGTGTTTGTGCCTTGGCCGGGGTCTGGTTGTTGCGCAGGGCCGGTTGATCAAGGGTTTCTCCTGACCTTGCAGGTCACTCAAAACGCCTCTGTCGCAAGACCGGGGCGTTTTTGTAGGCGCCGTCTGACCTGCGAACGTGACGCTTGCGCCGTGGATCAGGTACAATTCCCGGCTATTTTTCGGCGGGCTATGCCTGCAGCCTTTTTGAGTGTTGATCCGTGAGTGATTTGAGTCATATCCGCAATTTCTCCATCATCGCCCACATTGACCATGGCAAGTCGACGCTGGCCGATCGCTTCATCCAGATGTGTGGCGGCCTTGCCGAGCGCGAAATGGAAGCCCAGGTTCTGGACTCCATGGACCTGGAACGTGAACGCGGGATCACCATCAAGGCCCACAGCGTCACCCTGTATTACACCGCTCGCGATGGCATCAAGTACCAGCTGAACTTCATTGACACCCCGGGCCACGTTGACTTCACCTACGAAGTCAGCCGGTCGCTGGCGGCCTGTGAAGGTGCGTTGCTGGTGGTCGATGCCGGTCAGGGCGTTGAAGCGCAGTCGGTAGCCAACTGCTACACCGCGATCGAGCAGGGCCTGGAAGTGATGCCGGTCCTGAACAAGATCGACCTGCCTCAGGCCGATCCGGACCGCGTGAAAGAAGAAATCGAAAAAATCATCGGCATCGATGCCACCGACGCGGTCGAGTGCAGTGCCAAGACCGGTCTGGGCGTCGACGAAGTGCTGGAGCGTCTGGTCAAGACCATTCCTGCGCCGACCGGCAACTATGAAGATCCGCTGCAAGCGTTGATCATCGACTCCTGGTTCGACAACTACCTGGGCGTTGTTTCCCTGGTTCGCGTGCGCCACGGTCGTGTGAAGAAGGGCGACAAGATCCTGGTCAAGTCCACCGGCAAGATCCATCTGGTGGACAGCGTCGGTGTCTTCAACCCTAAACACTCCGCGACCGTTGACCTGAAGGCCGGCGAAGTGGGCTTCATCATTGCCGGCATCAAGGACATCCATGGTGCACCGGTCGGTGACACCCTGACCTTGAGCTCCACGCCGGACGTTGATGTACTGCCAGGTTTTAAACGCATTCAGCCGCAGGTGTACGCCGGTCTGTTCCCGGTCAGTTCCGACGACTTCGAAGATTTTCGTGAAGCCCTGCAAAAGCTCACGCTCAACGACTCGTCCCTGCAGTACACCCCGGAAAGCTCCGACGCACTGGGCTTCGGCTTCCGTTGCGGGTTCCTCGGCATGCTGCACATGGAAATCATCCAGGAGCGCCTGGAGCGCGAGTACGACCTGGACCTGATCACCACGGCGCCGACGGTAATTTTCGAGCTGCTGCTGAAAACCGGTGAAACGATTTACGTCGACAACCCGTCGAAGCTGCCAGACCTGTCCTCGATCGAAGACATGCGCGAACCGATCGTGCGGGCCAATATTCTTGTGCCGCAAGAGCACCTGGGCAACGTCATTACCCTGTGCATCGAGAAACGTGGCGTACAGCACGACATGCTGTTCCTCGGTACCCAGGTTCAAGTGACCTACGATTTGCCGATGAACGAAGTGGTCCTGGACTTCTTCGACCGTCTGAAATCCACCAGTCGTGGCTATGCTTCGCTGGATTACCATTTCGATCGTTATCAATCGGCTAATCTGGTGAAACTGGATGTGCTGATCAACGGTGACAAGGTCGACGCCCTGGCGTTGATCGTGCACAAGGATAACGCGCACTACAAAGGTCGCCAGTTGACCGAGAAGATGAAAGAACTGATTCCACGTCAGATGTTCGACGTCGCGATCCAGGCCGCCATTGGCGGGCAGATCATTGCGCGGACCTCTGTCAAGGCACTCAGAAAGAACGTATTGGCCAAATGCTACGGCGGTGACGTTAGCCGTAAGAAGAAACTGCTTGAAAAGCAGAAGGCCGGTAAGAAACGCATGAAGCAAGTCGGTAACGTGGAAATTCCACAAGAAGCCTTCCTTGCAGTGCTCAGGTTGGATAGTTAGGTCCTATGTCACTAAATTTCCCGCTGTTGCTGGTCATCGCCGTGTTCGTCTGCGGCCTGTTGGCGTTGCTCGATCTGGTTTTCCTGGCGCCGCGTCGGCGTGCCGCCATTGCCTCCTATCAGGGCAGTGTCAGTCAGCCTGATGGGATGGTGGTCGAGAAACTGAATAAAGAGCCGCTGCTGGTCGAATACGGCAAGTCGTTCTTCCCGGTGTTGTTCATCGTGCTGGTACTGCGTTCGTTCCTGGTGGAACCGTTCCAGATTCCTTCAGGCTCGATGAAACCGACCCTGGACGTTGGCGACTTCATTCTGGTGAGCAAGTTTTCTTACGGGATCCGCTTGCCGGTGATCGACAAGAAAGTCATCGAAGTGGGTGATCCACAGCGCGGCGATGTGATGGTGTTCCGCTATCCGAGCGATCCGAACGTCAACTACATTAAACGTGTGGTAGGCCTGCCGGGTGACCAGATTCGTTACACCGCCGACAAGCGTCTGTTCGTCAACGGTGAGTCGATTGCCGAACAACTGGTCGGCTCCGAGCCGGGCACGTTGGGCAGCGCCGAGCTCTACAAGGAAAAACTCGGCGTTGCCGAGCACCTGATCCGCAAGGAAATGAGCCGTTACCGCGCAACGCCGGACCATTCGTGGACCGTGCCTGCCGGACACTACTTCATGATGGGCGACAACCGCGACAACTCGAATGACAGTCGCTACTGGGATGATCCGAGCATTCCCAAGGATCTGCTGGGCATGGTTCCCGACAAGAATATCGTCGGCAAGGCCTTCGCAGTCTGGATGAGCTGGCCGGAACCTAAACTCAGTCACCTGCCGAATTTCTCGCGGGTTGGCCTGATCAAGTAATCACACACGGCGCTGTTGAACACAGCGCCGAATGCATTTCTGGAGTCGGCACAATCGGCCCCGAAAGCATGAAGCCAATGATATTCAGGACGTTATTTTTGAACACAGCGTTAATTGTCCCAAGCCTGCGCCGCATCACGGCGATGGCGGTGGAATCCAACCACGAACTCAGCGTGGGTAAACCGTGAGCGTCTCCTTAAGCCGTCTCGAGCGTCAGCTCGGCTACACCTTCAAGGACCAGGAACTGATGGTCCTGGCCCTGACTCACCGCAGCTTTGCCGGGCGTAACAACGAACGCCTGGAATTCCTCGGTGATGCCATCCTTAACTTTGTCGCTGGCGAGGCGCTGTTCGATCGCTTCCCGCTGGCCCGCGAAGGTCAGTTGTCGCGCTTGCGCGCACGCCTCGTGAAAGGCGAGACCTTGGCCGTACTGGCTCGCGGTTTCGATCTGGGCGAATACCTGCGCCTGGGTTCCGGTGAATTGAAAAGCGGCGGTTTCCGTCGCGAATCGATTCTGGCCGATGCCCTTGAAGCGCTGATTGGTGCGATCTACCTGGATGCCGGCATGGACATGGCACGCGAACGCGTACTGGCCTGGCTGGCCGGGGAGTTCGAAGGCCTGACGCTGGTCGACACCAACAAAGATCCAAAAACCCGCCTGCAAGAGTTCCTGCAGTCGCGGGGTTGTGAACTGCCGCGTTACGAAGTGGTGGATATCCAGGGTGAGCCGCATTGCCGGACGTTCTTCGTCGAATGTGAAATCACCTTACTGAATGAAAAAAGCCGAGGTCAGGGTGTGAGCCGTCGTATTGCCGAACAGGTAGCGGCCGCCGCAGCACTGATTGCCCTGGGCGTGGAGAATGGCCATGACTGATTCAACTGCAACTCGCTGTGGCTATGTCGCCATCGTCGGCCGTCCCAACGTGGGCAAGTCCACGCTGCTGAACCACATCCTCGGTCAGAAGCTGGCGATCACCTCGCGCAAGCCTCAGACCACTCGCCACAACATGCTCGGCATCAAGACCGAAGGCGCCGTGCAGGCGATCTACGTCGACACCCCCGGCATGCACAAAGGTGGCGAGAAAGCCCTGAACCGCTACATGAACAAGACCGCTTCGGCGGCGTTGAAAGACGTCGACGTGGTGATCTTCGTGGTTGACCGCACCAAGTGGACAGACGAAGACCAGATGGTCCTCGAGCGCGTTCAATACGTGACCGGCCCGCTGATCGTGGCGCTGAACAAGACCGACCGCATCGAAGACAAAGCCGAGCTGATGCCGCACCTGACCTGGTTGCAGGAACAGTTGCCGAACGCGCAGATCATGCCGATCTCGGCCCAGCACGGGCATAACCTCGAAACGCTGGAGCGCGTGATTGCCGGTTACCTGCCGGAAAACGATCACTTCTTCCCGGAAGACCAGATCACCGACCGCAGCAGCCGCTTCCTCGCCGCTGAACTGGTACGCGAGAAAATCATGCGCCAGATGGGCGCCGAGCTGCCGTACCAGATCACCGTTGAAATCGAAGAGTTCAAGCAACAGGGCAAAACCCTGCACATCCATGCCTTGATTCTCGTCGAGCGCGACGGCCAGAAGAAAATCATCATTGGCGACAAGGGCGAGCGGATCAAACGCATCGGCACCGAGGCGCGCAAGGACATGGAGCTGCTGTTCGACTCCAAGATCATGCTCAACCTTTGGGTCAAGGTGAAAGGCGGCTGGTCCGACGATGAACGCGCCTTGCGTTCGCTGGGTTACGGCGACCTGTAAGTCTCGGTTCCAGATACACCAGTGAGCCCCTGTGGGAGCGGGCTTGCTCGCGAATAGGATGTAACATTCAGCATTGATGTTGACTGTTACGTCGCATTCGCGAGCAAGCCCGCTCCCACATTGGTTTTGGGTTGTTTGTAAAATTGCGTTTCTCCATTGAGAACTCCATGTCCCAACCCATCGGCCAACCCGCCTTCGTGCTCCACAGTCGCGCCTACCGCGAAAACAGCGCGCTGGTGGATTTCCTCACGCCGCAAGGTCGGCTGCGGGCGGTGTTGCGTAGTGCTCGGGGCAAGGCCGGGACCCTGGCGCGGCCGTTCGTGCCGCTGGAAGTCGAGTTCCGTGGGCGTGGTGAGTTGAAGAACGTCGGTCGCATGGAAAGCGCCGGTGTTTCAACCTGGCTCAATGGTGAAGCGCTGTTCAGTGGTCTCTACCTCAATGAGCTGTTGATTCGGCTGTTGCCGTCCGAAGACCCGCATCCCGCTGTGTTTGACCACTACGCCGCGACCCTGCTTGCGCTTGCCGAAGGTCGTCCGCTGGAACCGTTGTTGCGTTCCTTCGAGTGGCGGCTGCTCGATGATCTCGGTTATGGCTTCGCCCTGGCCACCGACATCCATGGCGATCCCATCGCGCCGGACGGTCTCTACCGTTTGCAAGTGGATGCGGGGCTCGAACGGGTCTACCTGCTGCAACCCGGTCTGTTCAACGGCACCGAACTGTTGGCCATGGCCGATGCAGATTGGTCAGCCCCTGGCGCACTATCGGCAGCCAAGCGATTGATGCGCCAGGCACTGGCCGTTCATCTGGGCGGTCGTCCCTTGGTGAGTCGCGAGTTGTTTCGCAAGCCATAGGGTCTGTTGATGCTTGGCAGCGGCCGCGCCGGGCGCCCACTTGGCGCAGGGCTGCGTTGCTCGGAACTTATTTGGAACAACCAAACTACGTTCCTCGCGCCTTGCCCTGCACCAAGTGGTCATCCGTCGCGGCCGCTGCCAAACATCAACAGACCCTATCTCCCCGTGTATGCTGTGCGCCGAACTTTTCCATTTTCAGGAGCGCTTCCGTGACCACCAGCAATCGCATTCTTCTTGGCGTGAACATCGACCATGTTGCCACCCTGCGTCAGGCCCGGGGCACGCGCTATCCGGATCCGGTCAAGGCAGCACTGGACGCGGAAGAGGCGGGCGCTGACGGCATTACCGTGCACCTGCGCGAAGACCGTCGGCACATTCAGGAGCGCGACGTGTTGCTGCTCAAGGATGTGCTGCAAACCCGCATGAACTTCGAAATGGGCGTAACCGAAGAAATGATGGCGTTCGCCGAACGCATTCGTCCGGCGCACATTTGCCTGGTGCCGGAAACCCGTCAGGAGCTGACGACCGAAGGTGGTCTGGACGTGGCGGGGCAGGAAGCGCGGATCAAGGCTGCGGTGGATCGCCTGGCGAAAATCGGCTGTGAAGTGTCGCTGTTCATTGATGCTGACGAGCGGCAGATTGAAGCGTCCCATCGTGTTGGTGCGCCGGCTATTGAGCTGCATACCGGTCGTTATGCCGATGCCGAGACGCCGACCGATGTGGCTGAAGAGCTCAAGCGTGTGGCGGATGGCGTGGCGTTTGGTCTGGCTCAAGGTTTGATCGTCAACGCTGGCCACGGTCTGCACTATCACAACGTTGAAGCTGTCGCGGCGATCAAAGGCATCAACGAACTGAACATCGGCCACGCGCTGGTGGCTCATGCGTTGTTCGTCGGGTTCAAGTCGGCAGTGTCGGAGATGAAGGCATTGATCCTGGCCGCCGCAAAAGCCTAAAGCCAAACACCAAACCCTGTGGGAGCGGGCTTGCTCGCGAATGCGGTTTAACATTCAACATCTTCGTTGACTGATACACCGCTTTCGCGAGCAAGTCCGCTCCCACATTGGATCTAGGTTGTTCTGTTAGAGCTGCGGGGTTTCCTGATTCGGTTTGGTCTTGTCGACCCCCGGCACATGCAGGTTGCCCTCGGCGACCTGATTGCCTTCCAGCTGCGGCTGCGTCACCCACGTCAGGATGTCGTAGTAGCGGCGGATGTTCGCCACAAAGTGAACGGGTTCGCCGCCACGGGCATAGCCGTAACGGGTTTTGCTGAACCACTTCTTCTCGGACAGGCGCGGCAGGATTTTTTTCACGTCCAGCCACTTGTCCGGGTTCAGTCCTTCCTTGGCCGCCAGTTTGCGCGCGTCATCCAGGTGACCGCTGCCAACGTTGTAGGCCGCCAGTGCAAACCAGGTGCGATCCGGCTCCTGGATCGACTCATCCAGCTGATCCTTCATGTAGGCCAGGTACTTGGCGCCCCCCATGATGCTTTGTTTGGGGTCCAGTCGATTGGACACGCCCATGGCCTGCGCGGTGTTCTGGGTCAGCATCATCAGGCCGCGCACGCCGGTCTTCGATGTGACGGCCGGTTGCCATAGCGATTCCTGATAGCCGACCGCTGCCAGCAGGCGCCAATCGACTTTCTCTTTCTTGGCGTACGCCTTGAAGTGCTGTTCATATTTGGGCAGACGTTGCTGCAAGTGTTGGGCGAAGGTGGTGGCGCCCATGTAACCCAGTACGTCGACGTGCCCGTAATAGCGGTCTTTGAGACGTTGCAGGGTGCCATTTTTCTTCACCTTGTCTAGGTAGTCGTTGATCTCGTTGAGCAAGCTGTTGTCGTCGCCAGCGGCCACTGCCCAGCTCTGGTTGCTGGCGTCACCGAGGTCGAAGGCTACCCGTACGTTGGGGAAGTAGACCTGGTTCATCGCGACTTCGTTTGAATCGACCAGGGTCAGGTCTATCTGATCTTCATCGACCATCCGCAGCAAGTCGACGACTTCAACGGCGTCGGACTCTTCGTATTCAATGCCGGGATATTTCTTTTTCAGCTCCGCCAATTGCTCGGCGTGGGTGCTGCCCTTGAGCACCATGATCTTCTTGCCCACCAGATCCTTCGCTTCGGTGGGCCGCGATTGGCCGTTGCGATAGATGATCTGCGGGGTGACTTCGAGGTAAGAGTGGGAAAACCGAACCTGCTTTTTGCGTACTTCGCTGCTGACCAGGCCGGCAGCAGCGATCACCGGGCCGTTGGGTTTGCCCACCTGATCAAACAGGTCGTCGAGGTTGTCGGCGGTTTCGATTTTGAGTTCCACCCCCAGATCTTCGGCGAAGCGCTTCACCAGCTCGTATTCGAAGCCGGTTTCACCGTTGCGATCCTGAAAGTAGGTGGCGGGGCTGTTACGGGTAACCACCCGCAGCACGCCATCCTCCTTTACGCGCTCCAGCGTGTTGGGTTTATCAACACAGCCACTGAGCATCAGGAAGAGTCCGGTTGCGATCAGCCATTTGGCGTACCGCGGACGCAAAGCCGTTGGGGAAAACATCTGCGCAGTATACGCAAAGGACCACGAGCGCCATATCTCGACAGCGAAGGGCTTGTCTGCTAGGCAACTGAAAACCGCTCCGGAGCCCGCAGGAATGGGCCCGAGCAGCATTTTGTGACAGAAAAAATAACGCTCGGCGCGCACCGGTTTGCTGTCCGAACACCCGGCCCGACGCCCGGGTGCAGCCGCCCGTACCGTTTCGGGTGATGTCGCGGCCTGTTTAGGCTAGAATGCATGGCCTCAAAGCACACCCCTTCCCGAGGCTGTCCCGAAGATGTTGATCCTGCGCGGCGCTCCTGCCCTTTCTGCCTTTCGCCACAGCAAACTCCTTGAGCAACTGAGCCAGAAGGTCCCGGCTGTCAGCGGCTTGTATGCTGAATTCGCTCACTTCGCCGAAGTTACCGGCGTCCTGACCGGCGACGAACAGCAGGTGCTCGCGCGCCTTCTGAAGTACGGCCCAAGTGTTCCGGTACAAGAGCCAACCGGTCGTCTGTTCCTGGTGTTGCCGCGGTTCGGCACCATCTCGCCATGGTCCAGTAAAGCCAGCGACATCGCTCGCAACTGCGGCCTGACGAAAATCCAGCGCCTGGAACGCGGCATCGCGTTCTACGTCGCCGGCCAGTTCAGCGACGCCGAAGCGCAACTGATCGCAGGCGCGCTGCACGACCGCATGACCCAGATCGTCCTCGGCAACCTTGAACAAGCCGCCGGCCTGTTCAGCCATGCCGAGCCAAAGCCCCTGACCGCGATCGACGTGCTGGGTGGCGGCCGCGCCGCGCTGGAAAA
The DNA here is from genome assembly GCF_004136015.1 of Pseudomonas sp. ACM7. NCBI lineage: Bacteria > Pseudomonadati > Pseudomonadota > Gammaproteobacteria > Pseudomonadales > Pseudomonadaceae > Pseudomonas > Pseudomonas sp. ACM7. Next base: position 3,954,884 of record NZ_CP024866.1, read on the forward strand.
AGCCAACACCGAGCTGGGCCTGGCCCTGGCCGAAGACGAAATCGACTACCTGGTCAACGCCTTCGTCGGCTTGAAGCGCAACCCGCACGACATCGAACTGATGATGTTCGCCCAGGCGAACTCCGAGCACTGCCGTCACAAGATCTTCAACGCCAGTTGGGATATCGACGGTCAGAGCCAGGAAAAAAGCCTGTTCGGCATGATCAAGAACACTTACGTGATGCACAGCGAAGGCGTTCTGTCGGCTTATAAGGACAACGCTTCGGTGATCGTCGGCAACGTCGCCGGCCGTTTCTTCCCGGACCCTGAAACCCGCCAATACGGTGCGGTGCAGGAGCCGGTGCACATCCTGATGAAAGTCGAAACACACAACCACCCGACCGCGATTGCCCCGTTCCCGGGCGCATCCACCGGTTCCGGTGGCGAGATTCGTGACGAAGGCGCAACCGGTCGCGGTGCCAAGCCAAAGGCTGGCCTGACCGGTTTCACCGTGTCCAACCTGCAAATCCCGGGCTTCGAACAGCCGTGGGAAGTGCCGTACGGCAAGCCTGAGCGCATCGTTACCGCGCTGGACATCATGATCGAAGGCCCACTGGGTGGTGCCGCGTTCAACAACGAATTCGGTCGTCCGGCCCTGACCGGTTACTTCCGTACCTTCGAACAGTCGATCACCACCCCGCGTGGCGACGAAGTTCGCGGATACCACAAGCCGATCATGCTGGCCGGCGGTATGGGTAACATCCGTGCCGAACACGTACAGAAAGGCGAGATCACCGTTGGCTCCAAGCTGATCGTGCTCGGCGGCCCGGCGATGCTGATCGGTCTGGGCGGCGGCGCCGCTTCCTCCATGGCCACCGGCACCAGCTCGGCAGACCTGGACTTCGCTTCCGTACAGCGCGAAAACCCTGAGATGGAGCGTCGCTGCCAGGAAGTCATCGACCGTTGCTGGCAACTGGGTGACAAGAACCCGATCAGCTTCATCCACGACGTCGGCGCGGGCGGTCTGTCCAACGCCTTCCCGGAACTGGTCAACGATGGCAACCGTGGCGGTCGCTTCGAACTGCGCAACATTCCAAACGACGAGCCGGGCATGGCCCCGCACGAAATCTGGAGTAACGAATCCCAGGAGCGTTACGTTCTGGCGGTCGGCCCGGCTGACTTCGAACGCTTCCAGGCGATCTGCGAGCGCGAGCGTTGCCCGTTTGCCGTTGTTGGCGAAGCCACTGCCGAGCCGCAACTGACCGTCACCGACAGTCACTTCGGCAACAGCCCGGTGGACATGCCACTGGAAGTGCTGCTGGGCAAAGCCCCGCGCATGCACCGTTCGGCCGTTCGCGAAAACGAACTGGGCGACGATTTCGATCCGTCGACCCTCGAGATTGCAGACTGCGTCGAACGCGTTCTGCATCACCCGGCCGTGGCGAGCAAAAGCTTCCTGATCACCATCGGCGACCGCACCATCACCGGCCTCGTGGCCCGTGATCAGATGGTCGGCCCGTGGCAGGTTCCGGTAGCCGACGTTGCCGTCACCGCCACCAGCTTCGACGTTTACACCGGTGAAGCCATGGCCATGGGCGAGCGCACTCCGCTGGCTCTGCTGGACGCTCCGGCGTCGGGCCGTATGGCCATCGGCGAAACCCTGACCAACATCGCGGCTTCGCGCATCAACAAAATCTCCGACATCAAACTGTCGGCCAACTGGATGTCCGCTGCCGGTCACCCAGGCGAAGACGCGCGTCTGTACGACACCGTTAAAGCGGTCGGCATGGAACTGTGTCCAGAACTGGGCATTACCATTCCGGTGGGCAAGGACTCCATGTCCATGGCCACGCGCTGGAACGATGAAGGCGTTGACAAGACCGTGACCTCGCCGATGTCCCTGATCGTGACCGGTTTCGCGCCAGTGGCTGACATCCGTCAGACCCTGACGCCGGAACTGCGCATGGACAAGGGCACCACCGACCTGATCCTGATCGATCTGGGCCGTGGCCAGAACCGCATGGGCGCCTCGATCCTGGCCCAGGTTCACGGCAAGCTCGGTTCGCAAGCGCCGGACGTCGACGATGCCGAAGACCTCAAAGCCTTCTTCGCCGTGATCCAGGGCCTCAACGCCGACGGTCACCTGCTGGCTTACCACGACCGTTCCGACGGTGGTCTGCTGACCAGCACCGTGGAAATGGCCTTCGCCGGCCACTGCGGTCTGAGCCTGAACCTCGACGGTCTGGCAGAAACCTCCGCCGACATCGCAGCAATCCTGTTCAACGAAGAACTGGGTGCCGTGATCCAGGTTCGTCAGGACGCTACTCCAGACATCCTTGCGCAGTTCAGCGCTGCCGGTCTGGGCGAGTGCGTGTCGGTGATCGGTCAGCCGATGAACAACGGCCAGATCAACATCACCTTCAACGGCGAAACCGTGTTCGAAGGCCAGCGTCGTCTGCTGCAACGTCAGTGGGCTGAAACCAGCTACCAGATCCAGCGTCTGCGTGATAACGCCGACTGCGCCGAACAAGAGTTCGACGTGTTGCTGGAAGAAGACAACCCGGGCCTGAGCGTCAAGCTGAGCTACGACGTCAACCAGGACGTCGCCGCGCCTTACATCAAGAAAGGCATTCGCCCACAAGTTGCCGTGCTGCGTGAGCAGGGCGTCAACGGTCAGGTGGAAATGGCGGCCGCGTTCGACCGCGCCGGTTTCAACGCGATTGACGTGCACATGAGCGACATTCTGGCCGGCCGTGTCGACCTGAACGAGTTCAAAGGCCTGGTGGCGTGCGGTGGTTTCTCCTACGGCGACGTTCTCGGTGCCGGCGAAGGTTGGGCCAAGTCCGCGCTGTTCAACAGCCGCGCTCGCGATGCGTTCCAGGGTTTCTTCGAACGTAACGACAGCTTCACCCTCGGTGTGTGCAACGGTTGCCAGATGATGTCCAACCTGCACGAGCTGATCCCGGGCAGCGAGTTCTGGCCGCACTTTGTGCGTAACCGTTCCGAGCAGTTCGAAGCCCGTGTGGCGATGGTTCAGGTCCAGGAATCGAACTCGATCTTCCTGCAAGGCATGGCCGGTTCGCGTATGCCGATCGCTATTGCTCACGGTGAAGGTCATGCCGAGTTCGCCAGCGAAGAAGCGTTGCTGGAAGCCGATCTGTCGGGTTGCGTGGCGATGCGTTTTGTCGACAACCACGGCAAGGTCACCGAAAACTACCCGGCCAACCCGAACGGCTCGCCGCGCGGGATCACCGGTTTGACCAGCCGCGACGGTCGCGTAACGATCATGATGCCGCACCCGGAACGTGTGTTCCGCGCGGTGCAGAACTCGTGGCGTTCGGAAGACTGGAACGAAGACGCACCTTGGATGCGTATGTTCCGTAATGCTCGCGTCTGGGTAAACTAAAAGCGGGTTAACTAAGCGCTGTGTACAAGCTCAGCTTTTTTGTTCCAACCAGTCACGTCGAAGACGTGAAAAGTGCCGTATTCGCCGCCGGCGGCGGACGAATCGGCGCTTACGACCATTGCGCCTGGCAAGTGCTCGGCCTCGGCCAGTTTCGCCCGTTGGATGGCAGTCAGCCGTTTATTGGTGAAGCGGGGCAGGTCGAGCAGGTTGAGGAATGGAAGGTTGAGCTTGTCGTGGCGGATGAGCTGATTCGCGCTGTGGTGATGGCTCTGAAGCAGAGTCATCCCTATGAGACGCCGGCTTATGAGGTGTGGCGGTTGGAGGATTTCTAGTCTTCCTGGCCGCTGAAATGAAAAACCCGCTGAATTTGCGTTCAGCGGGTTTTTTGTTGCCTGAACAATCAATGAATGCATACACCCCTTGTAGGAGCTGTCGAGTGAAACGAGGCTGCGATCTTTTGATTTTGATTTTTCAAGATCAAAAGATCGCAGCCTCGTTTCACTCGACAGCTCCTACAGAGGGCGTGGGTTTAAACCTTGGCACTCACCTCACTGCGATTCACCAACGCATTCAGCGCATCATTCAAACTCGCTGCCTTGTCGCCAACCAACAGATGCCAAACCCCACCTTCCAACTGACTCACACCCTGGCATCCCAGCGCCTTCAGATCACATTCCGACAACGCCTTGCCATCTGCCAGTTGCAATCGAATCCGGGTCATGGCGATGCAATCCATCTGCAACACGTTCTCGCCACCGCCCAACGCATTCAGCCATTGCTGCGCTTCTGAATTCGCCACCGCCGCAGGTTTCGGCGCATCGATAACAGCAGGAGGGGAGGAAACAAGTGCGCGCCCCAATGCAGGCATCGCCAAGCGAATCTCATCGGCAATGCTGTCGGCCATCGGCCCGACCACGACCTGCAAACTCCCACCCTTGCCCGGACGCACCACCGCCATCGCACCCAGCGCTTTCAACTCCACATCGTTTACCTTGTTGCGATCCACCATGTCCAGCCGCAACCGAGTGGTGCACGCACCCACGGTGATCAAATTCTGCGCACCACCCAGCGCCTTAATGTAAGCCCCGGCCCGTTCATTCTCGGCGATGACTACTTTGTCGCCCTTCAGAACATCTTCGCGCCCTGGCGTCTTCAAGTTGAAACGACGAATGCAGAAATCAAACACCACGTAGTAGATCACCGCATACGCCAGGCCGACCGGTACCATCAACCAGCCGTTGGTGGATTTTCCCCAGCCGAGAATCATGTCGATCAAACCACCGGAAAACGTAAACCCGAGGTGAATGTTCAGCAGGTTGGTGATCGCCATCGACAGGCCAGTCAGCAACGCATGCACGAGATAAAGCAGCGGCGCGAGGAACATGAAGGCGAATTCTATCGGCTCAGTCACACCGGTTAAAAACGACGTCAGCGCCATCGACAGGAAGATCCCGCCCATGACTTTGCGGCGCTCCGGCAAAGCATTGCGGTACATCGCCAGGCAGGCGGCCGGGAGGCCGAAGATCATCATCGGGAACATGCCGGTCATGAACTGGCCGCCCTTCGGGTCACCGGCGAAGTAGCGCGACAGGTCGCCGGTGACGATGGCGCCCGTGGTCGGATCAGTGAAGTTGCCGAAGACGAACCACGCCATGTTGTTGAGGATGTGGTGCAGCCCGGTGACGATCAGCAGGCGGTTGAAAACGCCAAAGACGAACGCGCCGAAGCTGCCGCTTTCCATCATCAACGTGCCGAAGCTGTTGATGCCGTGCTGGATGGGTGGCCAGATCAAGCCGAAGATGACGCCCAGGCCGACGGCGGCGAACCCGGTGACAATCGGCACGAACCGCCGTCCGCCAAAGAACGCCAGGTACTCCGGCAGTTTGATGTCCTTGAAACGGTTGTACAGCGCGCCTGCCATCAAGCCGCTGACGATCCCGGCGAGCATGCCCATGTTGATGCTCGCGTCGAGCACCTTGAGGGTGGAGATCATCACCAGATAGCCAATGACTCCGGCGAGGCCTGCGGTGCCGTTGTTGTCCTTGGCGAAACCGACCGCGATGCCGATGGCGAAGATCATCGCCAGGTTGGCGAAGATGACTTGGCCGGCGTCGTGGATGATCGCGATGTTCAGCAGGTCGGTGTCGCCCAGGCGCAGCAACAGGCCGGCGATCGGCAGGATCGCGATCGGCAGCATCAGCGCGCGGCCGAGGCGTTGCAGGCCTTCGATGAAGTATTGGTACATGGCGGTTCTCCCTGTGTTCTTTTTGTTTTAGAGCTGTTGTAGTTGTTCAGCTCAGAGGCCATTGCTGGTGACAGGCGTGACGCACCGCGCTGGCGCTGCTCAACTTGAGCAGGTCCTGGCTGATGCGTCGGCATTCGCTCGCGTCCAGGTGGCGGACGCGGTCCTTGATTTCACCGATCTGCACCGGGCTGACCGACAACTCGCTGACGCCCAGGCCGATCAGTACCGGCGTGGCCAGCGGATCGGAGGCCAGCGCGCCGCAGACACCGACCCAACGGTTATGCACCGCAGCACCGGCGCAGGTCTGGGCGATCAGCCGCAGCAGCGCCGGGTGCATGGCGTCGACCCGCGAAGCGAGGCCAGCGTGGTCGCGGTCCATGGCCAAGGTGTATTGCGACAAGTCGTTGGTGCCGATGGACAGGAAGTCCGCATGCTCTGCAAGCTGCTCGGCCAGCAGTGCGGCGGCGGGGACTTCGATCATCACGCCCAGCTCCGGGCGCTCACTCACACCAAGTTCAGTGCACAACGCGTCGAGACGCTGGCGGATGTGCAGCAACTCATCGACTTCGGTCACCATCGGCAACAGGATCCGGCAGCGCGACAGCGGGCTGACATGCAGCAAGGCGCGCAATTGTTGGTCGAGGATTTCCGGGCGGACCTGAGCCAGGCGAATACCGCGCAGGCCAAGCACGGGATTGGCTTCAGCCGGGAGCGGCAGGTAGTCGAGTTGTTTGTCTCCGCCGACGTCGATGGTGCGAATGATCACCGACTTGTCGCCCATGGCGTCGAGCACGGCTTGGTAGGCCATGCGTTGTTCCTGTTCGTCTGGCGCGGTGTTGCGATCCACAAACAGAAACTCGGTACGCAGCAAGCCGACGCCGTCGGCGCCATTGGCCAGGGCATCAGCCGCTTCGGCGCTGGAAGCCACATTGGCGGCGACTTCAATCTGCAAACCGTCGAGCGTCAGCGCCGGGGTGTGTGCCTGAGCCTGTTGCTCGGCGCGGCGCTGTTGATGATCGAGTTGTGCTTGATGCACTTCGGCCAAACGTTCGGCATTTGGCATCAGTTCGAGGCGACCACCATCGGCATCCAGCACAACCGCTTGGCCTTGCTGCTGATCTAGCAGCGTAGAACCCAGCGCGACCATGCACGGCAAGCCTTTGCCTCGCGCGAGAATCGCCACGTGGGAAGTCGCACCGCCCTCGGCCATGCACAACCCGGCGACACCTTGCTGGCTCAGTTGCAGCAGATCGGACGGCGTCAGTTCATGGGCGGCGACGATGGCGCCGGCCGGCACGTCGTAGTGCCAGGTTTCGCCGAGCAGGGCACGCAGCACGCGTTGTTTGAGGTCGCGCAGATCGTTGGCGCGTTCGGCCAACAACGGGCTGCCGAGTTGCTGGAGCACCTCGCACTGCACGTCGATCGACTGGCTCCAGGCGTGGGTTGCGGCCATGCCCTGGTTGATGGAGGTGTTCGCCGCGTCTAGCAACGCCGGGTCTTCGAGCAGGGCGAGGTGTGCGGCGAAGATCGCTTCTTCGTCGGTGTTTTTATGTTTCCTGGCTTGGGCCAGTGTGTGGTCGATTTCACTGCGTACGACGGTCAGCGCGGTATCGAGAGCGTGCAGCTCTTGCTCGGGATCATGGTTGCCGGCGTCCACCGGCAGGCTGATAGCTGTCAAGCGGAACAACGGCCCGCCAACCAGACCGGGAGCGGCGCAGACGCCGTGCAGCACACCCGCTTCGGCCGCTCGAGTGCGTCGGGCAATCGGTGTCGGCGCGGCGGCGTGGCTGTCTTCGGCCAGTGCTGTGGATAACGCGATCAGCAACGCTTGCAACGCGGCTTCGGCGTCCGGGCCCTGGCAGCTGACCTGAACCTCGTCCTGCTCGCCGACGGCCAAACCCATCAGTCCGATCAAGCTGTCGCAGGTCGCCGATTTGCCAGCGAAATGCAGCTGCGATTTGCTCTTGAAACCTTGCGCTGTCTGACGAATCAGCGCTGCCGGACGAGCATGCAAACCGCCACGATGGGCGATGCGAACGTAGCCGTGAATTTCTTCCCCGGAGAGCTCCGCTTCAGCCTGCGCGCCCGACGCGTGCCGACGAATGATGTGCAGCAATGGCTCGCCAACTTTTACCGACTTCAGCGTGATTGGCCGCGCCTGAAAGTCCTGGCTGTTGGTCAGGATCATCAGGCTGACCAGGCTTTTGCACTGTTGCGCGACCTTGTCCAGGTCATAGCGCAACAGCGGCTGGCCGTTGCTGACCCGCGCACCTTCCTTGACCAGCATCGAGAAGCCTTCGCCCTGCAACTCGACCGTGTCGAGGCCCAGGTGCAGCAGCAATTCGGCGCCGTTGTCGGCACGCAATGTGACGGCGTGGCCGGTGCGGGCAACGTGCACCACGATGCCGGCGCACGGGGCGTGGAGGGTGTCGTTCAGCGGATCGATGGCGATCCCGTCGCCCATGGCGCCGCTGGCGAACACCGGGTCCGGGACTTTGGCGAGCGTGAGCACCGGGCCGCTGAGCGGGGCGCTGAGGGTCAGCTCTTTATTATTGTTGTGCATGGCTCGGTCTCATCAGTAAAAACGGTTCGGATCAACTCGCCCTGTAGCAGCTGTCGAGTGAAACGAGGCTGCGATCTTTTGATCTTGTTTTTAAAAATCTAAAGTCAAAAGATCGCAGCCTCGTTTCACTCGACAGCTCCTACAGAAGTTTTCGTGCGGCCTTCGAGTTAGTGCGTGCGCGTCACTTTGCTCAAGTGCCGCGGCTGGTCCGGGTCCATGCCACGGGCGACCGCCAAACCGGCGGCCATGACGTAGAAACTCTGGATCGCCAGAATCGGGTCGAGGGCCGGGTGTTCGGCGCGGCTCAGGGTGAGGTCGCGTTCGGCAATGTCATCCGGTGCGGCCAGCAATACGCGGGCACCGCGCTGGCGCATGTCGGCGGAGAGGCTCAGCAAACCGGCCTGCTCGGCACCGCGCGGGGCGAAGATCAGCAGTGGATAATTTTCGTCGATCAACGCCATCGGGCCGTGACGAACCTCGGCGCTGCTGAAGGCTTCGGCCTGGATCGCCGAGGTTTCCTTGAATTTCAACGCAGCTTCCTGGGCGATGGCGAAACCGGCGCCACGGCCAATTACCATCAGGCGCTGGCAATCACGCAGTGCATCGATGGCCAGGCTCCAGTCCTGTTTCGCCGCCTCGCGCAAACCTTCCAGCAGCGCGAGACCGGCCTCCAGCAATTGCGCGTCCTCTTTCCAGTGGGCGATCAAACGGGCGCTGGCGCTGAGGGTGGCGATAAAACTCTTGGTCGCGGCGACGCTGCTTTCGGTGCCAGCGCACAGCGGCAGGCTGAACTCACACGCGGCCTCCAGCGGCGAACTCTCGGCGTTGACCATCGAGATGCTCAGGGCGCCGCGCTTGCGCAGCAGACGCATGCTGTTCACCAGATCGGGACTTTGCCCGGACTGCGAGAAGGCGAACGCCACTTGGCCGCTGACCTTCAGTGGTGCTTGCAGCATGGTCACCACCGACATCGGCAACGACGCCACCGGGAAGCCCAACTGCTGCATGGTCAGGTAGGCAAAATAACTGGCGGCATGATCGGAGCTGCCGCGAGCGACGGTCATCGCCACTTGCGGTGGCTGACGACGCAGGCGCCCGGCGATCTCGATCATCTGCGGGTCGAGTTGCTGCAATTGGGCTTGCACGGCCTCGAACGAGGACAGCGCCTCTTCAAGCATTTTTGAAGTCAATGTCTTCTCCTTCGACCATGACGGCGGTCAGTGTGAGTGAGCGATCGAGCCGCACACAGTCGGCCCAGCTGCCGGGTTGCAGGCGCCCGCGTTCGGTGAGGCCGAGGTAGTCGGCGGGGAATTGCGAAAGACGTTGCGAGGCCTCGGCGATCGGCAAACCGATCTTCACCAGATTGCGCAGGGCCTGATCCATGGTCAGCGTGCTGCCGGCCAGCGTGCCGTCGGGCAAGCGCACACCGCCCAGGCATTTCGTCACGGTGTGGCTGCCAAGCTTGTATTCACCGTCGGGCATGCCGGCGGCGGCGGTGGAGTCGGTAACGCAATACAGGCACGGGATTGAACGCAGGGCCACACGGATGGCGCCGGGGTGCACGTGCAGCAAGTCCGGAATCAACTCGGCGTATTTGGCGTGGGCCAGTGCCGCGCCGACGATGCCCGGCTCGCGGTGATGCAGCGGGCTCATGGCGTTGTAGAGGTGAGTGAAGCTGCTGGCGCCGGCGTTCAGCGCGGCAACGCCTTCCTCGTAACTGCCGAGGGTATGGCCGATTTGCATGCGTACGCCACGAGCGCTGAGGTTGCGGATCAAGGCGTCGTGGCCGGCGATTTCCGGGGCTATGGTGATCACCCGGATCGGCGCCAGTGCCAGGTACTCTTCGACTTCGGCCATCAACGCGGTGTGGGCGAAATTCGGTTGGGCGCCGAGTTTGCCGGGGTTGATGTACGGGCCTTCCAGGTGCACGCCGAGGACTCGGGCGCTGCCTTTCAAGCGTTGCTCGCAATACTCGCCGAGGGCGTTAAGCACGCTGGAAATTTCTGCAGGCGGCGCGGTCATGGTGGTCGCCAGCAGCGAGGTGGTGCCGAAACGCACGTGAGTTCTAGTGATGGTTTCGAAAGCCTGCGCGCCTTCCATGATGTCTTTGCCGCCGCCGCCATGAACGTGCAGGTCGATGAAACCTGGCAGCAGGTAAGGCAGGTCGTTGTCGGCCGGATCGCACGGCTGGCCTTCGATCGACACGACCTTGCCGTGTTCGTGAATCAGCCGGCCGCGAACCCAGCCGTGGGCGGTGAGGATGTTGTCTTCGGACATGATTGGTTCTCTCGTTTAGCGGCGTGGCTGATCAGCGGCGCAGCTCTGCAACAAAGTCGTAGTAGTCGTTGCGGCAATAGGTGTCGGTGACTTCGATCGGCGTGTTGTCTTCCAGATAGCCGACCCGGGTCATCAGCAGCATGGCGGTGCCGGGGGCGATGCCCACCAGGGCGGCGAATTCATCCGAGGCGTTGATCGCCTGAATGTGTTGCAGGGCGCGGACGATCGGCTTGCCGATGCCGTCGAGGTATTCGTAGAGGGAGTCGCCCACCGCTTGTGGCTTGGGAATGATCGAGGCGGGGAGAGTGCTCATCTCGATCGCCATCACCGTGTCGTCGGCTTTACGCAGACGTTTGAGCCGCACGACCTTGTCGTTCGGCGAGAGGCCCAGGCGGATCAGTTCTTCGTGGGTCGGCGGAGTGATTTCACGCTCCAGCCATTGCGAGCCGGGGACGAAGCCCTTCAGCCGCAGCATTTCGCTGAAACCCGAGAGGCGCGACAGCGGTTGTTCCAGGCGCGGGGTGATAAAGGTGCCGGAACCCTGGTTGCGGCGGATCAGACCTTGCTCGAACAGAACTTCCAGCGCCTTGCGGGCGGTGACGCGGGAGATGCCCAGCATTTCGCTGAGGTTGCGCTCCGACGGCATGGCCTGTTCGGCTTTCCACTGGCCGGCATGGATCGCCGCTTCCAGATTGCGCGCCAGTTGCAGGTACAACGGCGTGGGCTGGGTGTCGTCAGGGCGTAGGGCCTGGAGGTCATTCATGTAGGTTTGGTCCGATGCGGATATTGGAGAGTTGTCGCCCGGTGGTGGGGTGAAAACTAATACCACTTAAATACCATGTCAATGAGACCACATTGCTGTTGGCGCGGGAAGCCTGCCCGGATTGATGGGTAATAGAATTTCTGGTTTGAAGTGGTATTAGAGGTGGGAGTTTTGAAAGCAAAGATCGCAGCCTGCGGCAGCTCCTACTGACGGGAGTGGTATCTACCCGGTAGGAGCTGCCGCAGGCTGCGATCTTTTGAATTTATTTTTCGAGGAGCGACCAACGGTAGCCAATTTGCGGGGGGATTACGGACGGATTTCGATCATCGTGCCGTCCGGCACCAAACCCCAGACCTCGCGCATGTCCATGTTGCGCATGGCAATGCAGCCGTCGGTCCAGTCCAGCGTATGGAACAGGTCTTCTGGGTTTTCTTCAGTATCCGGGGTGCCGTGGATCATGATCATGCCACCGGGTTCGACGCCTTCACGCCGGGAGCGCGCGGAGTCACTGATGTTCGGGTAGGAGATGTGCATCGCCAGATTGAAACGGTCACTGACCTTGCGCCAGTCCAGCCAGTAAAAACCTTCAGGCGTGCGTTTGTCGCCTTCCATGAGTTTCGGGCCGATGGGTCTTTTTCCCAATGAGATGCGATAGGTCTTGATCGGCTTGCCGTCATTGATCAATTGCATTTGGTGGGCGGACTTGAGCACCAGAACTTTTTCGATGACTTTGCCGTCCAGGGTTTCAGCGACGGAAGCCTGGGAGATAGCAACGAACGACAAGCAAAACACGGCAAGCAACCAGCGCATTGAAACGATATCCCTAAGAGGTGTCGCGACTATTTAGTTATAGGTGATTTTAGATCAAGGAGCTTTATGTAATGGCAGGCTGAGCAAGCGGCGGGATCGACTCGGACCGCACGGGGTAGACCTCGGTCCGCCGGTCAGCGAAGAAGCATTCTAAGGTACGGCCCACCGTGCGGAAAGCCAGCTCGGACCAAGGGATGTCGGCTTCTTCGAAAAGCGCTACTTCCAGGCTCTCGGGACCAGCGGAAAAGTCCAGGTCCACCAGCTCGGCGCGGAAGAACACATGCACCTGGCTGATGTGCGGCACGTCGATCAACGTATAGATGCTCAGGTTGCGCACCCGCGCGCAGGCTTCTTCGGCGGTCTCGCGAATGGCCGCCTGCTCGATGGTTTCACCGTTTTCCATGAAACCGGCGGGCAGGGTCCAATAACCGAGCCGAGGCTCGATGGCGCGGCGGCACAGCAAGACCTTGGAGCCCCAGGTCGCCACGCAACCGGCGACGATATTGGGGTTCTGGTAGTGAATCGCCTGACAGCTGTCACAGACAAAACGCAGGCGCGAATCGCCCTCTGGAATGCGCTGGGTCACCGGGTTGCCGCACTGACTGCAAAATTTCATGCTTGGGTTCCTGAATGCTGCGCCTATCTTGGCGTGCGGCGGTGTCTGTCGGCAAGTTGTCGTTTAGCGACATGCAGTGGTTATGGGGTTGGGTGGTCGGTTCGATTGGTGCATGATGCATAGGGTCTGTTGACGTTTGCTGGCGAACTGCGTTGCAGTGCCAACGCGTGCGAGGCAAGGCGCGGGATGCAGCTAATGGCTGTTCCCTTGGCAAATCCCGCAACGCAGCATCGCGCGCGTTGGCGCGCAACGCGGTTGTCAGCAAACGTCAACAGACCCTACGGCCAACAGATCGAGAAGACTCATGCTGGACGAGCTACTGCATCGAGTAAGCAACCACACCCCATGCACATTGGAAACCGATAAACGTTTCCCCGAGGCCGCAGTGCTGGTGCCCATCACTCGCAGTGACGAACCGGAACTGGTTCTGACCCTGCGCGCCAGCGGGCTCTCGACCCATGGCGGCGAAGTCGCCTTTCCCGGCGGGCGGCGCGACCCCGAAGACCCTGATCTGATTTTCACCGCCCTGCGCGAAGCCGAAGAAGAAATCGGCCTGCCGCCGGGGCTGGTCGAAGTGATCGGCCCGCTGAGCCCGTTGATCTCCCTGCACGGCATCAAGGTCACACCCTATGTCGGTGTGATTCCGGACTTTGTCGAGTACCGGGCCAACGATGCCGAGATCGCCGCAGTCTTCAGCGTACCGCTGGAGTTCTTCCGCAAGGATCCGCGCGAACACACCCATCGAATCGATTACCAGGGTCGCAGTTGGTACGTGCCGAGCTATCGTTATGGCGAGTACAAAATCTGGGGCCTGACGGCGATTATGATCGTCGAGTTGATCAACCTGCTCTATGACGCCAAAATCAGTCTGCATCAACCACCCCAAACGTTTATCAACACCTGAAGCCATCGCCCGTATGGCGTGAACCCCGCTTTTTGCAAGTGAGCCTGCCTGGCCTTGAGGACAATAAGATGAAATATCTCCTGGGCGACGCCCGCGTCGAAACCCATCCGCAGAGCTGGGTCGCACCCAATGCCGTGCTGGTGGGTAAGGTCAAACTGGAAGAGGGCGCTAACGTCTGGTTCAACGCTGTGCTGCGTGGCGACAACGAACTGATCCTGATCGGCAAGAACAGCAACGTCCAGGATGGTACGGTGATGCACACCGACATGGGTTACCCGCTGACCATCGGCACCGGCGTGACCATCGGCCATAACGCCATGCTTCATGGCTGCACGGTGGGCGATTACAGCTTGATCGGGATTAACGCGGTGATCCTCAACGGCGCGAAAATCGGCAAGAACTGCATCATCGGCGCCAACTCGCTGATCGGTGAGGGCAAGGAGATTCCAGACGGTTCGCTGGTCATGGGTTCCCCCGGCAAAGTGGTGCGCGAGCTGACCGAGCCGCAGAAAAAAATGCTGGAGGCCAGCGCTGCTCACTATGTGCATAACTCGCAACGGTATGCCCGCGATCTGGTTGAGCAGGAAGAATGAGCACGCCCGAGCGCCCGGTTCGATCGCCTTGTGTGAATATCTGCGCGCTGGACGAGGACGATATTTGCACCGGGTGTCAGCGCACAGTGGAAGAGATCACGCGCTGGAGCCGGATGGAAAACGAAGAGCGCCGTAAGGTGTTGGGGTTGTGTCATGAGCGGGCGAAGTCGAGCGGGTTACTTTGGATGATTAACAAAACGCCTGACCTGTAGGAGCTGACGAGTGCAACGAGGCTGCGATCTTTTGATCTTGCCTTTATAAAACAACGTCAAAAGATCGCAGCCTCGTTGCACTCGTCAGCTCCTACGGTACTCTGTGCGCCAAATTGACAGGTATCCCGCCGCCTCATGTTCTTCCTGATCGCTTACATCAGCAGCGTCGTGCTGATCAACTACGCCTTTTCCACTGCCCCGCACCTGGACATCATCTGGTCGGCCTGGGGTGGTTTGGTGTTCGTTTTGCGCGATATGGTGCAAACCCGTTTCGGCCATGGTGCGATCGCGGCGATGCTGGCGGCGCTGGTGTTGTCTTACGTGACGTCCGATCCCTCCATCGCGCTGGCCAGCGCCACGGCGTTCGCGGTATCCGAATGCATCGATTGGCTGGTGTTCAGCATCACCAAGCGTCCCTTGCACGACCGCCTGTGGATAAGTTCGGCCCTGAGCATTCCGCTCGATACCTTCATCTTCTTCGGCATGATCGATGCGTTCACTCCAGGCGTGATCCTCACTGCCATGGGCTCGAAGTTCGTGGGCGTGACCATTGTCTGGATCGCAATGGCCTGGCGTCTGCGCAAGAACGCGATTCCCGGCTAAAGCCAAACCCCTCGGTTCATGTAAAATGCCGCGCTTTCTCCCCCATGGGAAGCGCGCCAGGCGCAGCTACCCTCGATGATCCGCTTCTTGAGGACCTGAGATGACCCGTATCGGAACTCCATTGTCGCCAACCGCGACCCGCGTATTGCTGTGTGGCTGTGGCGAGTTGGGCAAGGAAGTGGTGATCGAGCTGCAACGCCTGGGCGTTGAAGTGATTGCCGTGGATCGCTACGCCAATGCGCCTGCCATGCAGATCGCCCATCGCAGCCATGTGATCAACATGCTCGACGGCGCCGCTCTGCGTGCGGTGATCGAAGCCGAAAAACCGCATTTCATCGTGCCGGAAATCGAAGCCATTGCCACCGCGACCCTCGTGGAGCTGGAAGCCGAAGGCTTCACCGTGATCCCGACCGCTCGCGCCGCGCAGCTGACCATGAACCGCGAAGGCATCCGTCGCCTGGCCGCTGAAGAGCTGGACCTGCCCACCTCGCCGTACCACTTCGCCGACACCTTCGAGGATTACAGCAAGGCAGTCCAGGACCTGGGCTTCCCATGTGTGGTTAAACCGGTGATGAGCTCGTCGGGCAAAGGCCAGAGCCTGCTGCGTAGCGTCGATGACGTGCAGAAAGCCTGGGATTACGCTCAAGAAGGCGGCCGCGCCGGTAAAGGCCGCGTGATCGTCGAAGGCTTTATCGACTTCGACTACGAAATCACCCTGTTGACCGTGCGTCACGTTGGCGGCACTACGTTCTGCGCGCCAGTCGGCCACCGTCAGGAGAAGGGCGACTATCAGGAATCCTGGCAGCCACAAGCGATGAGTCCGATTGCCTTGGCCGAATCCGAGCGCGTTGCCAAAGCCGTCACTGAAGCCTTGGGTGGCCGTGGTCTGTTTGGTGTTGAGCTGTTCATCAAAGGCGATCAAGTCTGGTTCAGCGAAGTCTCGCCGCGTCCACATGACACCGGTCTGGTGACGTTGATTTCCCAGGACCTGTCGCAGTTTGCGCTGCACGCACGGGCGATTCTGGGCCTGCCGATTCCATTGATCCGTCAGTTCGGCCCATCGGCTTCGGCGGTGATTCTGGTGGAAGGGCAGTCGACTCAGACGGCTTTCGCCAATCTTGGTGCTGCGTTGAGCGAGCCGGATACAGCGTTGCGTCTGTTCGGCAAGCCTGAGGTGAATGGTCAGCGTCGGATGGGTGTGGCGTTGGCGCGTGATGAGTCAATTGACGCGGCTCGTGCTAAAGCGACCCGTGCTTCTCAGGCTGTTGTTGTAGAGTTGTAAACCGAGTCGCGGCTATCGCGAGCAAGCTCGCTCCCACATGGGAATTGGGGTGTACACACAATCTGTGGCCAACCAAGAACCCTGTGGGAGCGAGCTTGCTCGCGATGGCGATCTGTCAGGCAACCCGATTCAGATCGTTATTGCGCGTTTCCTTCAGGCACAGCACAGCAATCAAGCTCAGCACAGCCGCCCCCGACACATACCCGCCGACATAACTCAAACCGCCCATCGCCACCAGCTTCTGTGCGAAGAACGGTGCCGCCGAGGCCCCGACAATGCCGCCCAGGTTGTAGGCCGCCGATGCACCGGTATAGCGCACGTGGGTTGGAAACAGCTCCGGCAGCAGCGCGCCCATCGGCGCAAACGTCACGCCCATCAGAAACAGCTCGATGCACAGGAACAGCGCCACGCCCCAGGTCGAACCTTGGGTCAGCAGCGGTTCCATCAGGAAGCCGGACAGAATCGCCAGCACACCGCCGATGATCAGCACCGGTTTGCGCCCGTATCGATCACTGGCCCAGGCCGACAGCGGCGTAGCGGCGGCCATGAACAGCACGGCGAAGCACAGCAGCGCGAGGAAGGTCTCGCGGGTGTAGCCGAGCGTCGACACGCCATAACTCAGCGAAAACACTGTCGAGATATAGAACAGCGCGTAGCACACCACCATCGCCCCGGCACCCAGCAACATCGGCGCCCAGTATTGGCTGAACAGCTCGACCAGCGGGATCTTCACCCGCTCCTGGCGTGCCATTGCATTGGCAAATACCGGCGTTTCGTGAAGCTTGAGGCGCACGTACAGACCGACCATCACCAGCGCGGCACTGAGCAGGAACGGAATCCGCCAGCCCCACGAGCGGAACTGCTCGTCGTTCAGGGTCATGGCCAGCGTAAGAAACAGGCCGTTGGCCGCGAGGAAGCCGATCGAGGGGCCAAGCTGCGGGAACATGCCGAACCAGGCGCGTTTGCCCTTCGGCGCATTCTCCGTCGCCAGCAACGCAGCGCCGCCCCATTCACCGCCCAGTCCCAGGCCTTGGCCGAAGCGCAGCACGCAGAGCAGAATCGGCGCCCAGGCCCCGATGCTGTCGTAACCCGGGAGCACGCCGATCAGCGTGGTGCATACGCCCATCAGCAGCAGCGAGGCAACCAGCGTCGATTTGCGCCCGATGCGGTCACCGAAGTGGCCGAAAAGCGCCGATCCTAGCGGTCGAGCAAGGAAGGCGATGCCGAAGGTGAGGAACGCCGACAGCATCTGGGCCGTGCCGGAGGTCTGCGGAAAAAATACCGGACCGATCACCAGCGCAGCGGCAGTGGCATAGACGTAGAAGTCGTAGAACTCGATGGCGGTGCCGATGAAACTCGCGGTGGCCACGCGGGTGGCGGAGTTCGTCGGTTGCGCAGGCGCGGTGTCGTTATAAGTCGTGCTGGTCGTCATGCAGTTATCCCTGACAGTCATGTGCCCCAGTGGAGCGAATTATTATGGTCGAACACCCAGGGATGTGGGCTTAACGCAGAGTGCGGGTAGCACTTGGGTATGGCGGGGCTTGGGTAAGCGGCTTGATTATAGGAAGGCGGCTAACGATTCAACAAGGGCAAAAAGATCGCAGCCTTCGGCAGCTCCTACAGGGGAGCGCATTCCAGATGAGCTACACCGAAGGCTGCGATCTTTTAGCGATCTATCGTGCAGGTACAACCGCTGGGGCCGAACTCGTATGCCAGATCAGTACCCGGCTGACCCGATTGTCTTCCGTCTCCAGAATCTCCAGCCGATAACGCCCGATCTTCAGGCATACCGCACTTTCCGGAATCGTCTCCAGCGCCTCGGTCACCAACCCGTTGAGGGTTTTCGGACCGTCGCTCGGCAAGTGCCAGCCCAGGCTCTTGTTCAATTCGCGAATCGACGCTGCACCTTCGATCACCAGGCGGCCATCGGCCTGTGGATGGATGTGCGGGTTATCCAGGCTGTGCTGGCTTTCGAACTCGCCGACGATTTCTTCGAGAATGTCTTCCAGAGTCACGACACCGAGCACTTCGCCGTACTCGTCGACCACCATGCCCAGGCGTCGCTGTTGTTTGTGGAAATTCAACAGCTGCAGTTGCAACGGGGTGCTTTCCGGCACGAAGTAGGGGTCGTGACAGGCTGCCAGCAGTGCTTCTCGGGTCAGACTGGCGTCGGACAGCAGATGGCGGATCTGCCGGGTATTGAGCACCGCCTCGACGTGGTTGATGTCGCTGTGGAAAACCGGCAAGCGCGTGCGTTTATTGGCGCGAAGCTGCTCGATGATTTCCTCGAGGGAGTCGTCCAGATTGACCCCATCGACGTCACTGCGTGGCACCAGAATGTCGTTGACCGTGATGTTGTCCAGCGCATGGATGCCTGACAGCGGGTGTGGGCGGCAGACGGCGTGTTCGTGATCATCGAGCCGATCGTTCGGGGCTTCGTCTTCGCTCTGCTGCACCACTTTGACTTTGCGGGCGAACGGTCGCATCAGCAACTGGCTTATGCCATTGAGCAACCAGGCGGCGGGATAGATGATTTTCAGTGGCGCACCAAGCAAGGTGTTGCCCAAGGCCAGGACGGCGTCCGGATAACGGACGGCGAGGGTGCGCGGCAGGTAGTCGGCGAACACCAGAAGCACGGCGCCAGCCCCCAGGCAGGCCACCCATGGACCGTTTTCCGCCCAGGTGAAAATCGCCAGCAAGGTGCTGATGACCACGACCAGTGCGCGGCACAGGGTGTTGCAGAGGATCAGGCTATTGAGCGAAAAGCTCAGCTTTGCCACCGGCTTGTCGCTCGAACGCGAAGCTGTCCGCTGGGCGAGCAAGTGCTGTTGCGCAGCTTCGATGGCGGTAAACAGCCCCGACCATAAAATCAGCAGGGCCACTACCGCGAGCATCGGCCCTATGGGCAAGTCGTCCATTAATGCCGCCCGTCAGATATGCAGGATGTATTCACGAACCAGCTTACTGCCGAAATACGCCAGCATCAGCAGGCAGAAACCGGCGAGGGTCCAGCGAATGGCTTTGTGTCCGCGCCAGCCGAGGCGGTTACGGCCCCAGAGCAGCACGCTGAAAACGATCCAGGCGAGGCATGCCAGCAAGGTTTTGTGCACCAGGTGCTGGGCGAACAGGTTGTCGACGAACAGCCAGCCGGAGATCAGCGACAGCGACAGCAGGGTCCAGCCGGCCCAGAGGAAACCGAACAGCAGGCTTTCCATGGTTTGCAGCGGCGGGAAGTTCTTGATCAGGCCGGACGGATGCTTGTGCTTGAGCTGATGGTCTTGAACCAGCAGCAGCAACGCCTGGAATACCGCGATGGTGAACATGCCGTAGGCGAGGATCGACAGCAGGATGTGGGCGAGGATGCCCGGTTCTTCGTCGATGATCTGCACTGTGCCGGCGGGGGCGAACTGTGCGAGCAGCACGGTGGCGGCGCCGAGCGGGAACAGCAATATAAGCAGGTTCTCCACCGGGATCCGCGAGCAGGCCAACAGCGTCAGGGCAATCACCGCGGCAGCAATCAGGCTGGCGGCGCTGAAAAAATCCAGGCCCAGGCCAATCGGTGTCAGCAGGTGGGTGAACAGGCTGGCGCTATGAGCCAGCACGGCGAGCACGCCGAGCGTGACCAGCAGGCGTTTGTTCGCCTTGGCACCGGTGGCCAGACGAGTGCCCTGATAGAGGGTCGCAGCGGCATATAAGCAGGCGGCGGCGAGGGTAGTTAGCAAACTGGGTGACAAGGGGAGCATAAATCCTGTTAGGCAAGCCCGAAAGGCGCTGAGTTTGGCATAGAACCCCCGCAGCACGAAAGACCATGCAACCTGACGACGAGGTGTCCGCCAGACGCAGTCTTCGCTATAATCCGCGACCTGCCCACGCCGCAGGCTCGCCGAGCACATGTTTATTCCGGTCTGGGCCGCCATTATCCCGGTCTACACAGGGCCTGAAAGGATCGCGCAATGTTTGAAAACTTAACCGACCGTCTCTCGCAGACGCTGCGCCATGTCACCGGCAAGGCCAAGCTGACCGAAGACAACATCAAAGACACCCTGCGTGAAGTGCGCATGGCGTTGCTCGAAGCTGACGTCGCCTTGCCGGTGGTGAAAGACTTCGTCAATTCGGTCAAGGAACGCGCCGTCGGCACCGAGGTGTCGCGCAGCCTGACGCCGGGCCAGGCCTTCGTGAAGATCGTCCAGGCCGAACTCGAAAGCCTGATGGGCGCGGCCAACGAAGACTTGAACCTGAGCGCCGTTCCTCCGGCCGTCGTGCTGATGGCCGGTTTGCAGGGTGCGGGTAAAACCACCACAGCCGGCAAACTCGCGCGCTTCCTTAAAGAGCGCAAGAAGAAGTCGGTCATGGTCGTGTCTGCGGACGTTTACCGTCCGGCGGCGATCAAGCAGCTGGAAATGCTCGCGGGTGAAGTCGGCGTAACCTTCTTCCCGTCCGACCTGAGCCAGAAACCGGTCGACATCGCGCAAGCGGCTATTAAAGAAGCAAAACTGAAGTTCATCGACGTGGTCATCGTCGATACCGCCGGTCGCCTGCACATCGATGAAGAGATGATGGGCGAGATCAAGGCGCTGCATGCCGCGATCAACCCGGTCGAAACCTTGTTCGTGGTCGACGCCATGACCGGCCAGGACGCCGCCAACACGGCCAAGGCCTTCGGCGATGCTCTGCCGCTGACCGGTGTGATCCTGACCAAGGTCGACGGCGACGCCCGTGGCGGTGCCGCGCTGTCGGTTCGCGCCATCACCGGCAAGCCGATCAAGTTCATCGGTATGGGCGAGAAGAGCGACGCGCTCGAGCCGTTCCATCCTGAGCGTATTGCTTCGCGCATCCTCGGCATGGGCGACGTGCTCAGTCTGATCGAGCAGGCCGAGCAGACCCTCGACAAGGACAAGGCCGACAAACTGGCCAAGAAGCTGAAGAAGGGCAAGGGCTTCGACCTCGAAGACTTCCGCGATCAGCTGCAACAGATGAAAAACATGGGCGGCCTCGGCGGCCTCATGGACAAACTGCCAAACATCGGCGGCATGAACCTGGCGCAGATGGGCAACGCCCAAGGCGCGGCAGAGAAACAATTCAAGCAGATGGAAGCCATCATCAATTCCATGACCCCGGCCGAGCGCCGCGACCCTGAGATGATCAGCGGTTCGCGCAAACGCCGGATCGCCATGGGTTCCGGCACTCAGGTGCAGGACATCGGTCGCTTGATCAAGCAGCACAAGCAGATGCAGAAGATGATGAAGAAGTTCTCCGCAAAAGGCGGAATGGCCAAAATGATGCGCGGCATGGGCGGTATGTTGCCCGGCGGCGGCATGCCGAGAATGTAAATAATTTACGCAGGGGCTTGCCCTTGCACCTCCCACACGGAAGTGGGATCTCCAGCAAACCCGCACTTGGCGGGAGCTGACTGGCCGTTTTCAACGACGGCTCTATAGCAAATCTTGATGGCGACTGAAAGGCCGCCGGAAAAAGTCATTTGCAAAAGTCCGGATATTCCTTAGAATATGCGGCCTTTCGGGCACCTATGCCCGCTGTGCCTTTAGATTTGCAGCACCGACTACAGGAACGATGTTCACATGCTAACAATCCGTCTTGCCCTTGGCGGCTCCAAAAAGCGCCCGTTTTACCACTTGACCGTAACCGACAGCCGCAACCCGCGCGACGGTTCGCACAAGGAACAGGTTGGTTTCTTCAACCCTGTTGCTCGTGGTCAAGAAGTCCGTCTGTCCGTGAACCAAGAGCGCGTAGCCTACTGGCTGAGCGTTGGTGCACAACCTTCTGAGCGTGTTGCTCAGTTGTTGAAGGACTCGGCTAAGGCTGCGGCCTGAGCAATATGAACGCGACGCCAGCTGTTGCTGATGATTTGATCGTTATCGGCAAAATTTATTCGGTTCATGGCGTTCGCGGCGAAGTGAAGGTGTATTCCTTTACTGATCCGACAGAAAACCTGTTGCAGTACAAAACCTGGACGCTCAAGCGCGAAGGTAATGTGAAACAGGTCGAGCTGGTCAGCGGACGTGGGAACGACAAGTTCCTGGTCGCAAAGCTCAAGGGTCTTGATGATCGTGAAGAAGCGCGTCTTCTGGCCGGTTATGAGATCTGCGTGCCGCGCAACCTGTTCCCTGAATTGACCGACGGCGAGTACTACTGGTACCAGCTGGAAGGTCTGAAGGTCATTGATCAACTCGGGCAATTGCTCGGGAAAATCGATCATCTTCTGGAAACCGGCGCCAATGATGTAATGGTGGTCAAGCCTTGCGCTGGCAGCCTGGATGATCGCGAACGCCTGTTGCCCTATACGGAGCAATGCGTGTTGGCCGTCGACCTTGCCGCAAGCGAGATGAAGGTGGAATGGGATGCGGACTTCTAAGCGTGGCTAACTTGCGCGTAGAAGTGATCAGTTTGTTTCCCGAGATGTTCTCCGCCATCAGCGAGTACGGCATCACCAGTCGTGCGGTGAAACAGGGGCTCTTGCAGCTCACCTGTTGGAATCCGCGAGACTACACGACGGATCGACATCACACTGTGGACGATCGCCCATTTGGCGGTGGTCCGGGCATGGTGATGAAGATCAAGCCCCTGGAAGATGCGTTGGTTCAGGCCAAGGCAGCAGCCGGGGAGGCGGCGAAGGTAATTTACCTGTCCCCCCAAGGCCGTCAACTGACTCAGTCGGCGGTACGCGAGTTGGCGAATCTGGATGCATTGATCCTGATTGCCGGCCGCTATGAAGGCATTGACGAGCGTTTTATAGAGGCTCATGTCGATGAAGAGTGGTCGATTGGCGACTATGTACTGTCTGGCGGCGAGCTGCCGGCGATGGTCCTGATCGATGCGGTTACACGACTGCTGCCTGGAGCTTTAGGGCATGCGGACTCCGCCGAGGAAGATTCCTTTACGGATGGTTTGCTGGATTGCCCGCACTACACCCGACCGGAGGTGTATGCGGATCAGCGTGTTCCCGACGTGTTGCTAAGTGGCAATCACGCGCATATCCGGCGTTGGCGTTTACAGCAGTCCCTTGGTAGGACCTTTGAACGACGCGCCGATCTTCTGGAAAGCCGCTCGCTTTCTGGAGAAGAGAAGAAGCTGCTCGAGGAATACATCCGCGAGCGGGACGATAGTTAACAACGTATCGATGGTAGATCCGACGATTTACCTTAGGAGCACAGCATGACTAACAAAATCATTCTTGCACTCGAAGCAGAGCAGATGACCAAAGAGATCCCTACCTTTGCCCCGGGCGACACTGTTGTCGTTCAGGTGAAAGTGAAGGAAGGCGACCGTTCGCGTCTGCAAGCGTTCGAAGGTGTTGTTATCGCCAAGCGTAACCGCGGCGTAAACAGTGCATTCACCGTTCGCAAAATCTCCAACGGTGTTGGCGTAGAGCGTACTTTCCAGACCTACAGCCCGCAAATCGACAGCATGGCCGTTAAACGTCGCGGTGACGTACGTAAAGCCAAGCTGTACTACCTGCGTGACCTGTCCGGTAAAGCAGCTCGCATCAAGGAAAAACTGGCTTAAGTCCAGCTTCCGATGCAGAAAAAAGCAGCCTACGGGCTGCTTTTTTGTTGCCTGCAATTTACCTGTGGGAGCGTGCGGTGCGGCGATCCGACTTGCCCGCGAATCGATCTAACAAGCACCGCGTTTACATCAGGCTCTATAAAGCCTCAGCAGGCTATGAAAGACTTGCCGTCAGTTTTCCAGTGACCTGAGCCTTTATGCCCGCCATCGATCACCCCCTGATAGACCAATTCCTCGACGCTCTGTGGCTGGAGAAAGGTCTTTCCGATAACACCCGCGATGCCTATCGCAGCGACCTGGCCCTGTTCAACGGCTGGCTGCAGGAAAAAGGGTTGGAGTTGATCAATGCCGGCCGCGAATTGATCCTCGATCACTTGGCCTGGCGTCTGGAGCAAAACTACAAACCCCGCTCGACGGCGCGATTCCTCTCCGGCGTGCGTGGCTTTTATCGCTATTTGCTGCGGGAAAAGTTGATTGCAGTCGATCCGACCTTGCGTGTCGATATGCCGCAGCTGGGTCGACCACTGCCTAAATCCTTGTCGGAAGCGGATGTGGAGGCCTTGTTAAAAGCCCCCGACCTGAGCGAAGCCATCGGCCAGCGCGACCGCGCCATGCTCGAAGTGCTTTATGCCTGTGGCTTGCGTGTGACAGAGCTGATCAGCCTGACACTGGAGCAGGTCAATCTGCGCCAAGGCGTGCTGCGAGTGATGGGCAAGGGCAGCAAGGAGCGGCTGGTGCCGATGGGCGAGGAGGCGATTGTCTGGGTCGAGCGTTACCTGCGCGATGGCCGCCAAGAGCTGCTTGGCGGGCGTCCCAGCGATGTCATGTTCCCCAGCCAGCGCGGCGAGCAGATGACTCGGCAGACCTTCTGGCATCGCATCAAGCACCAGGCCAAGGTTGCCGGGATCGGCAAGTCGCTGTCGCCGCACACCTTGCGCCATGCCTTCGCCACTCACCTGCTCAACCACGGCGCCGACCTGCGGGTGGTGCAAATGCTGCTCGGTCACAGCGATCTGTCGACCACGCAGATCTACACCCACGTCGCCCGCGCCCGCTTGCAAGACCTGCACGCCAAACACCACCCGCGCGGCTGACCGATTTGTGATCTGCTTTTCTGTGGGAGCGAGCTTGCTCGCGATGAGGCCCTTACATCCAATATTAATGTTGCCTGACACACCGCTATCGTCGGAACGCCGCCCGGAGCAAGCTCGCTCCCACAGAAAGCTGACGGTACCCGCGATGTCCTGCATCACCCGCATTCGGCCACAGGGGCCTTATGTGGTAGGCTTTGCCGGTTTGCACGATGGGCGTTTATGACCCGGTGTTTCGGTACGGGCGTTCTGATCGTCCCATTTGTCCGCCTTCAGGAGTTCTCATGCGTCTGACCCAGATTTTCGCCGCCGCAGCCATTGCGTTGGTCAGCACCTTTGCCGTCGCCGATGACGCGGCCGACAAAGCCATTCGTAAAAGCCTGGAAAACCTCCAGCTCGACGTACCGGTAGAAACCATCACTGCCAGCCCGCTGCCAGGTCTGTACGAAGTCAAACTCAAGGGCAGCCGCGTACTCTACGCCAGCGCCGACGGCCAGTATGTCGTTCAGGGTTACATGTTCCAACTCAAGGACGGCAAGCCGGTCAACCTGACCGAGAAGACCGAACGCCTGGGCGTTTCCAAACTGGTCAACGAGATTCCAGTGGCTGAAACCGTGGTCTACCCAGCGATCGGCGAAACCAAATCGCACATCACCGTGTTCACCGATACCACCTGCCCGTATTGCCACAAGCTGCACGCCGAAGTGCCTGAGCTGAACAAGCGCGGCATCGAAGTGCGTTACGTCGCGTTCCCGCGCCAGGGTTTGGGCTCGCCGGGTGACGAACAGCTGCAAGCGGTCTGGTGCTCGAAAGACAAGAAAGCCGCCATGGACAAGATGGTCGACGGCAAGGAAATCAAGGCCGCCAAGTGCGATAACCCGGTTTCCAAGCAGTTCGCCCTCGGTCAGTCGATCGGCGTGAACGGTACACCGGCCATCGTTTTGGCCGACGGCCAAGTCATTCCGGGCTACCAGCCTGCGCCACAAGTCGCCAAACTGGCACTGGGCGCGAAGTAAATTCGCATCGTCACGGTCAGCCATTGACGATCATGGTTCGGCGGCAGCATTCGCCGGGCCATTAATAGAGAACCGCGAGTATGCGGTTGTTTTCACGGCCGGCCTTGAGTCGGCCGTTTTATGGGGAGTTCACAGTGAAACCGGTCAAAGTAGGCATCTGTGGGTTAGGGACCGTCGGTGGCGGTACCTTCAACGTACTTCAGCGTAACGCCGAGGAAATTGCTCGTCGTGCCGGGCGTGGAATCGAAGTGGCACAAATTGCCATGCGCACGCCAAAGCCTCAGTTCCAGACGACCGGTATTGCGATTACCAACGATGTCTTCGAAGTGGCCACGAACCCTGAGATTGACATCGTCATAGAGCTGATGGGCGGCTACACCGTTGCCCGCGAGCTGGTACTCAAAGCGATCGAGAACGGAAAACATGTTGTGACCGCGAACAAGGCGTTGATCGCCGTTCACGGTAATGAAATTTTCGCCAAGGCCCGGGAGAAGGGCGTGATTGTGGCGTTCGAAGCCGCCGTGGCCGGTGGCATTCCGGTGATCAAGGCGATCCGTGAAGGCCTGTCGGCCAACCGCATCAACTGGGTCGCCGGCATCATCAACGGCACCGGCAACTTCATCCTCACCGAAATGCGTGAGAAGGGCCGGACTTTCGAAGACGTACTCGCCGAGGCGCAAGCCCTGGGTTACGCCGAGGCCGATCCGACCTTCGACGTTGAAGGCATCGATGCGGCCCACAAGCTGACGATCCTGGCCTCCATCGCCTTCGGCATCCCGCTGCAATTCGACAAGGCCTACACCGAAGGCATCACCAAGCTGACCACCGCTGACGTGAACTACGCCGAAGCGCTGGGCTACCGCATCAAGCACCTGGGCGTGGCGCGCAGCACCGCGGCCGGCATCGAACTGCGCGTGCACCCGACGCTGATTCCGGCCGATCGCCTGATCGCCAACGTCAACGGCGTGATGAACGCGGTGATGGTCAACGGTGATGCCGCCGGTTCGACCCTGTACTACGGCGCTGGCGCTGGCATGGAGCCGACCGCTTCGTCGGTGATCGCCGACCTGGTGGACGTGGTTCGCGCCATGACTTCCGACCCGGAAAACCGCGTACCGCACCTGGCGTTCCAGCCGGATTCGTTGTCGGCCCACCCGATCCTGCCGATCGAGGCCTGCGAAAGCTCCTATTACCTGCGCATCCAGGCCAAGGACCATCCGGGCGTGTTGGCGCAGGTGGCGAGCATCCTGTCGGAGCGCGGCATCAACATCGAATCGATCATGCAGAAGGAAGTCGAAGAACACGACGGCCTGGTGCCGATGATCCTGCTGACTCACCGCGTGCTGGAACAGCACATGAACGACGCGATCGCCGCCCTGGAAGCCTTGGCGGGCGTAGTCGGTCCGGTCGTACGGATCCGCGTCGAGCACCTGAACTAAGCCGTTATCGTTCACCGGGCTCGCCTGCGAGCCCGGGTTTGCGAACACTGTCTATTGGAGCCAGTCATGCGTTATATCAGTACCCGCGGCCAGGCACCGGCCCTGAATTTCGAAGACGTCCTGCTGGCCGGTCTGGCCACGGACGGTGGCCTGTACGTCCCGGAAAACCTGCCACGTTTCACCCAGGAAGAAATCGCTTCCTGGGCCGGCCTGCCGTATCACGAACTGGCCTTCCGGGTGATGCGCCCGTTCGTCACCGGTAGCATCCCCGATGCCGATTTCAAAAAGATTCTTGAAGAAACCTACGGTGTGTTCTCGCACAACGCCGTGGCACCGTTGCGTCAGCTGAATGGCAACGAATGGGTGCTGGAGCTGTTCCACGGCCCAACCCTCGCGTTCAAAGACTTCGCCTTGCAGCTGCTTGGTCGTCTGCTCGACTACGTGTTGGAAAAACGCGGTGAGCGCGTGGTGATTGTCGGCGCTACGTCCGGCGACACCGGTTCGGCCGCTATCGAAGGCTGCAAGCACTGCGAAAACGTCGACATCTTCATCCTGCACCCGCACAACCGCGTGTCCGAAGTGCAGCGTCGGCAGATGACTACCATTTTCGGCGAGAACATCCATAACATCGCCATCGAAGGCAACTTCGATGACTGCCAGGAAATGGTCAAGGCGAGCTTCGCCGACCAGAGCTTCCTCAAAGGCACGCGTCTGGTGGCGGTGAATTCGATCAACTGGGCGCGAATCATGGCCCAGATCGTTTACTACTTCCATGCAGCCCTGCAGCTGGGCGGCCCGGCACGTTCGGTATCGTTCTCGGTACCGACCGGCAACTTCGGTGACATTTTCGCCGGTTATCTGGCGCGCAACATGGGCCTGCCGATCAACCAACTGATCGTCGCCACCAACCGCAACGACATCCTGCACCGCTTCATGAGCGGCAATCAGTACGTCAAGGACACCCTGCACGCCACGTTATCGCCGTCGATGGACATCATGGTGTCGTCGAACTTCGAACGCCTGCTGTTCGACCTGCACGGTCGCAACGGCGCAGCGATTGCCGGGTTGATGGACACCTTCAAGCAAGGTGGCGGTTTCAGCGTCGAACAGGAACGTTGGACCGAAGCCCGCAAGCTGTTCGATTCGCTGGCCGTGGATGACGCTCAAACCTGCGAAACCATTGCTGAAGTTTTTGAGCAAACCGGCGAACTGCTGGATCCGCACACCGCTATCGGCGTGAAGGCTGCGCGCGAGTGCCGTCGCAGCCTGGATATCCCGATGGTGATCCTCGGTACGGCGCATCCGGTCAAATTCCCGGACGCAGTGGAAAAAGCCGGCGTAGGAAAAGCGCTCGAACTACCTGCACATCTTTCTGATTTGTTTGAGCGAGATGAGCGCTGCACCGTGCTGCCAAATGACCTGAAAGCCGTGCAGGCCTTTGTCAGTCAGCATGGCAACCGCGGCAAGCCTCTGTAACCGATTAAAACTGTCACATTTTGAAGCCCGTCTCCTGACGGGCTTTCTCATTTCTGCATGCCACACTTGTCGGGTTTCGTAAATGAAGAGCCGCCCATGAAGGGCGGGCGAGACGATCACCAAGGAAGTGGCAATGCTGTTTTTCAGAGGGTTAAAACCAGCCGCGTGCTGGATGTTTTTTTTAGTCGGCACCCTGGGCTTTGCTCAATGGGGGAGCGCGTCGCAATTGGCGGCGACCGATTCCAAAGGATCGATTGCTGGCCCAATGATCGAGCTGGATGCTCAGGAGTTGAAATGGATTGCCGAGCATTCGAAAGTCATCGTCGCATCGGTGCAATATCCGCTGTACCTGTTCAAGGATGAGCACGGCCAATGGAACGGCTTGAACAATGATCTGCTCAACCGCATCAGCGCGATGACGGGATTGCAGTTTGTTCACGAAGAATCGTTTTCCACCGATCAGTTGCTCGGGCGACTGGAAAGTGGCGCAGCGGACATGAGCACGACGCTGGCGATGAATGACGAACGCAAGACGTTTCTGGATTTCAGTCATGCGTTCGGTGGCGCTGGCTGGGTGTTCGTCGGGCGGGCCGGGGCGCCAGAGGTGCAATCCCTGGAGCAGCTGTCGGGAAGGGTTCTGGTGTTACCGACCCGGCATGCGCTGGAGGCCACGATTCGCCGCGACCATCCGGACATCGAGCTGCGCTCGGTTAAAACCTACGCGGAGGCCCGGGCGCTGGTCGAGAGCGGTGAGGCCTATGCCACCATCGAAAACGAAACCGGAGCACAACTCTATCCGTCCGGGCAGCTCAAGGTCGGGTATACGGTGGAGGGCAAATGGGAAGCGGACCACTTGGCCGTACGCAAAGGTCAGCCTCAGCTGTCGAGCATCCTCAACAAGGCGCTTGAGGCGCTTGATCCTGCCGAATTGCGCGCCATTCGCCTGAAATGGCTCAATGGGATTGCCCCGGTCAAGGTGCCCGGCGTCTGGCACCGACTCACCGAGTGGGGCTGCTGGGGAATGTTTATCGTCAGTCTGTTCGGCCTGTTGTCCCTGCTCTGGAACCGACGACTCACGGTATTGATCCAGCAGCGCCTGGATGCCGAGAAAAGCCTGAGTGATCAGCTTGCCTTCCAGCATGCGTTGATGGACGCCATGCCCGATCCGATGTTTGTTCGTGATCTGGAAGGACGTTTGATCATGTGCAACAAGAGTTATGAGGAGGGCTTGTCGACCCGTTTCGACCAGGTTCAGGGACGAAAGCTGATTGAACTGGACGTCTTGCCCAAAGAGACCGCCGAACTGCTGCATGCAGAGTTCATGGCCCAGCTCGGTACGCGCAAGACGCGCTTCAGTGAGCGTCAATTGATGTTCAACAACGGCGTCAGGCATGTCTATCAGTGGACGGTGCCTTTTTACGGTGCCGACGGACAATTGCGGGGCCTGCTGGGAGGATGGACCGATATTGGCAAGCGTAAGCAGCAGGCGTGACGCCTAATGCCGATCAGTTAAGCAATTTCAGCTGCGACGCACTTCCTTGTAGCAGCTGCCGAACGCAGGCTTCGCCAGCTGCTACGGATTGTGTCGTTCCTTAACTGATTGGCTTTAGGCGTGAGGCGGCTGTTTTTTCTCTGTCATCTTGGCCGTGCATGCTCTATTGACCCGCGGCGCAGGTTCACCAGCAGTCGGTATCCAGAACTTTCTTCTCGAGCCAGTGGTCATTTCTTGTAGGCACGCCCCAGGCACTTTGTTTTCGGACTAATGAGTGGTGATCGAGATGGAAAGTATCAGTCTATTGCTCGGTGAAGCTCTGAGCCCGTATCAGGTAACGTTGACCCCGTCGGGAAACCATGGCGAATGCCTGGTGACACTGAAAAATGCGACCGGCGCGATCGTGGTCGAGCGGGCGTTCAATCAGGCCCAGTTGACCAGCAAACGTCTGCTGACGGATGTCGTCGACGGTTTGCATCGCGACGTGCTGATCGCCGAAGGCAGGCTGGAGCCCTGCGTCATCGCGGCGTTGCGTAATGCTGCTCAGGACAAGATCCTGGCCAACCGAAATTGAATTGTTTTTTGTGGGAACCTTCCTGCGCTTAGGTCAGTCAGACCTTGTAACAGCAGGATCAAGCATTGTGCTCCGGTGCTTGTAGCTTGCTGCCACTGGTCTTTATGTAGGCCACGTTTAACCCCGAGTCGTCTCCCCACTTCTCGGGGTTTCTTTTTGCCTGCGATTTGTCATTGCTCGGCCTGCTGCAGGAAAAATGCCCGGCTGGCTTCCAGGTAGTCGCTGCGACTCTCGGGGTCCAGCCAGGCGGCGTATGCTTCGCTCAAGTGATCGTGGGGCAGGGTGCGCAGCAGTTGGTTGATCTCGATGATCGCCTGCCGGCCCTGGGGAGTGTCAGTACAGCCGATGTAACCGGACAGGTATTTGCCCGTGCCGCGAATCGGGTAGAACTGCAATTCATCTTCCGCGATCCCTTGCTGCTGGGCCTGGTAGCGGATCTCCGAGCGGTACCCCAACAGCATCCGCAAGCGCCCCAGGCGTTGCATTTGCAACAGGCTGCCCAAAGCATCGTTACCGTAGTGGAGGGTCAGTGAGTTGGCTGGTGCTTGTTTGAGCAGCGCGTCGAGATATTCGCCGTAGTTGCGCTCGGCAATAATGCCCAGTTTCTCGCGGCCACTGGCCAGCAGGGCCGCCAGGTCCACTTCGCCATCATTGATAAAGGGCGTCAGCATCTCCCGATCAACGCGGCGCACGGCCAGGCCGTTACTCATGGCCCGAAAGACCGGGATGGAAAATGCGATCCAGTCATCGCGCTCCTTGCTCCAATTCAGCGCCGCATCGCACGTGAGGGATGGCTCGTGGAGCATTTGCAAGCCGCGAGCGCGATTGACTCGCATCAGGGTGTGTTCGTATTGCGGCATGCGGGCGATCAGCAGCGGCAGCAGTTGATCGATGACGCCCTGGCCCTTTTTCGATCCTTCGAAAATCATCAGCGGAGGAAGGTCGCGCAATAACCAGACCAGGGTTTCCTTCGGTTGCGCCAACGTTGGCTGAGCCTGGCCGGCGAGCAACAGGAAAAACGCGCACGCGCACAATGCTCTTCCGCCGCGCGTCAGGCAGTGGTTGATGGGCCGCGCAAGCAGACGCCTCAGCTTAGATGGCCCCGTCTTCACGCAGCTTTGCGATCTGTTCCTTGTCGTAACCAAGATCGTTGAGTACCTGCGCATTGTGTTCGCCCAACTGCGGCCCGACCCATTCCGAAGTGCCGGGGGTCTCAGAGAGTTTCGGCACAATTCCCGGCATCTTGAAATCTTTGCCGTCCGGCAGCTTGGCCTTCAGGAACATTTCCCGGGCCAGGTACTGTGGATCACTGAACATGTCTTCAGCGCTGAAGATCCGGCTGGCCGGTACGTCGGCCTGATTCAACTGCTCGATGATGGTGTCCAGAGGCAGCGAGTTGACCCAGCGATCGATCACCCCATAAATTTCGTCGCGACGGCTATCGCGTCCGTCGTTGCTCGCCAACGCAGGGTCGTTGGCCAGGTCCTCGCGACCCATGATCAGCATGAAGCGTTTGAAGATCGCATCGCCATTGGCGCCGATCTGCACATGTTTGCCGTCGGCACTGGTGTGGATCGAGGAGGGCGTAATGCCCGGCATGATGTTGCCGGTGCGCTCGCGGATGAAGCCGAACACGTCGAACTCCGGGACCATGCTTTCCATCATGGCGAAAATCGCTTCATACAGCGCCACATCCACCACTTGGCCGAGTCCACCGTTAACCTCGCGATGACGCAACGCCATCAGCGCACCGATCACGCCCCAGAGCGCGGCAATCGAGTCACCGATGGAAATACCGGTGCGCACCGGTGGCCGGTCTTCGAACCCGGTGATGTAGCGCAGACCGCCCATGGATTCACCGACGGCGCCAAAGCCTGGTTGATCTTTCATCGGCCCGGTCTGGCCGAAACCCGAGAGGCGCACCATCACCAGTTTCGGGTTCAGAGCGTGCAAGACTTCCCAGCCCAGACCGAGTTTTTCCAACACGCCTGGGCGAAAGTTCTCGATCAGGATGTCCGCTTCGCTGAGCAGTTTTTTCAGGATCGCCAGGCCGTCGGGGTGTTTGAGGTTCAGGGTCAGGGATTTCTTGTTGCGCGCCTGGACGAACCACCACAGCGAGGTGCCTTCATACAGTTTTCGCCATTTGCGCAACGGATCGCCGCCATCGGGGGACTCGATTTTGATCACCTCGGCACCGAACTCGCCGCAAATGCGCGAGGCAAACGGCCCGGCGATCAGCGTACCCAATTCAATGACTTTCAGACCTGAGAGCGGTTTTCCGGTGAGCGGCATACTGGATCCTGTAGGACAAAGGTTGAGCGAATACAGGGTTTTAACATAGCCGAACGTCAGACGACCAAGGTTGATCGCCTTCAATTCGTGGATTGCCTACCGCATCGGTTAGACTTGCCGCCTTTCCCCGTATCAAGAAGCCCGTTCATGGCCCAGCCGTCCACGACCTACAAGTTTGAACTGAACCTTACCGACCTCGACCGCAGCGTGTACGAGAGCGTGAAGCAGACCATCGCCCGTCACCCTTCGGAAACCGAAGAGCGCATGACCGTGCGGCTGCTGGCCTACGCCTTTTGGTACAACGAGCAGTTGTCGTTCGGTCGCGGTCTGTCAGACGTGGACGAACCAGCCCTGTGGGAAAAGAGCCTGGACGACCGTGTTCTGCACTGGATTGAAGTCGGCCAGCCAGACGCCGATCGCCTGACCTGGTGCTCTCGTCGCACCGAGCGCACCAGCCTGCTGGCTTACGGCAGCCTGCGCGTCTGGGAGACCAAAGTGATCCCGGCGATCAAGAACCTGAAAAACGTGCACATCGCTGCTGTTCCACAGGAAGTGCTGGAAACCCTGGCCAAGGACATGCCCCGCGTTATCAAGTGGGACGTGATGATCAGCGAAGGGACGATTTTTGTCACCGACGACCGTGGTCAGCATGAAGTCCAGTTGCAATGGCTGAGCGGCGAGCGCGGCTGATTATTCGCTGCTGGTCCGCGTTATCCGCTTTTATCCTACGTATTCAAGAGAAGCACCTGTCACCCCATGCGCATCGAACCTCGCCTGTTGCCCGACACCCTGCCATTCCTCGGTGATCTGCCGCCGCTGCTGACCCGTCTGTACGCGGCGCGGGGCGTGCAGTCCGAGGCTGAACTGGACAAGAGCCTGGCGCGGTTGATTCCATTCCAGCAACTCAAAGGCATCGATGCAGCGGTGGATTTGCTGGTGACGGCGCTGGAGCAGCGTCAGCGGATTCTGATTGTCGGTGACTTCGACGCCGATGGCGCGACGGCCAGTACCGTGGGCATGTTGGGTTTGCGCCTGCTGGGCGCGGCGCACGTCGACTATTTGGTGCCGAATCGATTCGAGTACGGCTACGGCCTGACGCCGGAAATCGTCGAAGTGGCGCTGACCCGTACACCACAGTTGCTGATCACTGTGGACAACGGTATCTCCAGCGTTGAAGGCGTGGCGGCGGCGAAAAAGGCCGGGCTCCAGGTGCTGGTCACCGACCACCACTTGCCCGGTGACGAATTGCCGCTGGCCGATGCCATCGTCAATCCGAACCAGCCAGGTTGCGAGTTCCCGAGCAAGGCGCTGGCCGGCGTCGGGGTGATTTTCTATGTGCTGATGGCCCTGCGTGCGCGTTTGCGCAGCCTCGGCTGGTACGAGAGCAAGCCGCAGCCGAACATCGGCGAGTTGCTGGACTTGGTGGCGCTGGGCAGCGTCGCCGACGTGGTACCGCTGGATGCCAACAACCGGATACTGGTGCACCAAGGCCTGGAGCGGATTCGCGCCGGGCGCGCGCGGCCGGGGATCAAGGCGATCCTCGAAGTCGCCAAGCGTGACCACACGCGCATCACCTCTACTGACCTGGGTTTCATTGTTGGCCCGCGTCTGAACGCGG
The DNA here is from genome assembly GCF_004136015.1 of Pseudomonas sp. ACM7. Lineage (NCBI taxonomy): Bacteria > Pseudomonadati > Pseudomonadota > Gammaproteobacteria > Pseudomonadales > Pseudomonadaceae > Pseudomonas > Pseudomonas sp. ACM7. The sequence continues at coordinate 3,989,659 of NZ_CP024866.1, forward strand.
CGGGGCGTCTGGATGACATGAGCCTGGGCATCGAATGCCTGCTCACCGAAGACGCTGGTCTGGCGCGTGAAATGGCCGCTCAACTCGACGGCATGAACCAGGACCGTAAATCCATTGAGCAGGGCATGCAGCGTGAAGCACTGGCTCAACTGAAGGATTTGCCGGTCGAGTCGATGCCGTTCGGCTTGTGCCTGTTCGATCCCGAGTGGCACCAGGGTGTCATCGGAATCCTCGCATCGCGTATGAAAGATCGCTATTTCCGTCCGACCATTGCCTTTGCCGATGCCGGCGATGGCTTGCTCAAGGGCTCGGGGCGTTCGGTTCAGGGGTTTCATATTCGCGACGCGTTGAGCGTGGTGGCGGCGCAGCATCCGAATCTGATCAGCAAATACGGCGGCCATGCCATGGCCGCCGGCCTGACGCTGCCGGAAGCGAATTTTCCGTTGTTCGCCGAAGCCTTTGACGCGGAAGTGCGTAGGCAATTGCGCGAAGAAGACCTGACCGGGCGCCTGCTGTCGGACGGCACCCTGGCGGTCGAGGAATTCCACCTGGAACTGGCCCGCGCCCTGCGCCATGCTGGACCTTGGGGGCAGCACTTCCCGGAGCCGCTGTTCCACGGCGTGTTCCAGTTGGTCGAGCAGCGAGTGGTCGGCGAGCGGCACCTCAAAGTGGTGCTGAAGAGTGAATGTGGTTCGGTGAAGCTGGATGGCATTGCCTTCGGAATCGACCGCGACATCTGGCCGAATCCGACCATCAAATGGGTGGAATTGGCCTACAAACTCGACCTCAACGAGTTCCGTGGCAACGAGACGGTGCAGTTGATGATTGCCCACATCGAACCGCGTTGACCCCATCGCGAGCAAGCTCGCTCCCACATTGGTTTTGTGAACAACGCAGATCCACTGTGGGAGCGAGCTTGCTCGAGATGGCGATCTCCCAGGCGCCAAATCTCCCCGGAACCCTCCACCTTCCCCCGTTGTCGACTAGGCTCTAAGCACTGCTTGATTATCCTTGTGACGTCTTGTCGAATTTTTTCCCGCGGGGGCGGGTGCTGCACCTTTTTCCTGTCACTCGTCGACTTTTCAAACAGAACCCTGGAGCCTGCCCACTGATTCGAGAGGTGCCCCATGAGTCTGCTGCTTGAACCCTATACCCTTCGCCAATTGACCCTGCTCAACCGCATTGCGGTGTCGCCGATGTGCCAGTACTCCAGCGTCGATGGACTGGCCAATGACTGGCACCTGGTCCACCTCGGCAGCCGCGCTGTCGGCGGGGCCGGCCTGGTGTTTACCGAAGCCACGGCGGTGACCGCCGACGGACGCATCACCGCCGAGGACCTCGGCCTGTGGAGCGATGAACAGATCGAACCTTTGCAACGCATCACTCGCTTCATTGCGGCTCAAGGCGCTGTGGCCGGCATTCAGTTGGCTCACGCCGGGCGCAAGGCCAGCACCCATCGGCCGTGGATCGGTAAACATGGCAGCGTCAAACCCGAAGACGGTGGCTGGATCCCCGTAGGCCCTTCGCCGATTGCTTTCGACCCGCAGCACACCCACCCCAAGCAGCTCGATGATGGCGAGATCGCTGAGGTCATTCAGGCCTTTGTCGCTTCGGCCAAACGGGCGCTGACCGCCGGTTTCAAAGTGGTGGAAATACACGCCGCCCACGGTTACCTGTTGCATCAGTTTCTTTCGCCCTTGAGCAATCAGCGGCGCGATCAATATGGTGGTTCGTTCGAGAATCGCATCCGGCTGGTGCTGCAAGTCACCGAAGCGGTGCGTGCGGTGTGGCCTGAAGAGCTACCGCTGTTCGTGCGGGTGTCGGCCACCGATTGGGTGGAAGACGGCTGGAACCCCGATGAAACGGTCGAGCTGGCGCGACGCCTCAAGGCGTTGGGCGTAGACCTGATTGACGTCTCGTCGGGCGGTACGGCGGCCAATGCCGAGATTCCTACAGGTCCCGGGTATCAGACCCGCTTCGCCGAACGTGTGCGCAAAGAGTCAGGTATTGCCACCGGCACGGTAGGAATGATCACCGAGCCGGCACAGGCCGAGCACATTCTGCGCACCTGTCAGGCTGACATCATCTTTCTCGCCCGTGAACTGTTGCGCGATCCGTACTGGCCACTGCATGCCGATGATGACCTGGGGGGACGCAAGGCCATCTGGCCGGCGCAGTATCAGCGGGCCACCCATCGTGAACAGCCGATTCACGAGTCGGATTTGCGCGACTGATTGACGCTGTAAAACCCAAAAGCCCCGATCAATAGATCGCAATGCTGTTCACTTAAGGATTGTTGACTAATCCTCAGGCAGCAGGAAAATCCGGAATCTGATAAGGATTCCGGATTTTTTATGTCTGTTGCTCAGGATTTAAGCGCGGTTTTGGATTTTGCTGAGCAACCGCTCTCTCGCCTTGAGGTGTTCACCGATCATATTCCTCATGATTGGATTACCGCGGCGGCCGCTCTGGCGGATAAAGCCACGATCCGACGTCGGCGCTTGCCTTCGGACGTAGTCCTTTGGCTGGTAGTCGGGATGGCACTTTTCAGAGGTGAGCCAATAGTCG
>NZ_CP024866.1:3992326-4100428 GCF_004136015.1 Pseudomonas sp. ACM7
GCTGCGTCGTCTGGCGACAATGGAAGCGGCCCTCAACGAGGGCACGTAACTTGATGCGCCTGGGGCTTAGCGAAGCTCGCGCCTGCAAATCAGCCTTCAATGGCCGAGGCCCATGGTGGAGCTCAGGCGCATCTCATATGAATCAGGCGCTGCCGAAGAAACTATGGGGTCAGCTTGGGTTAGTTTCGGTACTGGATACGATAAACCGGCTTAGCCGCATAGCTTGAACCGCCGTATACGGATCCGTACGTACGGTGGTGTGAGAGGACGGCGGCTGTAAAGCCGCCTCCTACTCGATCAAACGATCGCAGCCTTTGGCAGCTCCTACAAAGGAATGCAATCCCATGTAGGAGCTGGCGCAGCCTGCGATCTTTTGATCTTGTCTTCAGGTGTACTTGCGCTTCTCAGGCGCAGGCGGGAAGTACTGGTACAACCAGGTCTCACTCAACGTCCGGTCATTGGTGCGAATGAACAGACGCAGCTCAACCGGAGCCACGCTGTCATTGGTCGGGTACCAATCGAAGGTAATCCGATAGCCCTTGATGTCATCCAGCACCAGCACATTGAAGTCCTTCACCTCTCCGTTCGAGCAGGTCACCACCGGCTCGATCCCCGCGCCTTCAGGCAAGCGGTCCAGACCGCCACCCGTGAAGTCCACGGCAAACCGTCGAGCCCAAACTTCCGGGTAATGCTCGCCAGGTGCCCAACCTTCGATGAAACCGCCCATGCCCGAACGAGTGGCGTTGACCCGCGCCAACGGCGTGCCGACCGGTGGCAGTGCGCTCCAGTACAGCTTGTAGCCGTAGTTCAGTGAGTCCCCGGCCGCGACCGGTTTTTTCGGGGTCCAGAACGCGACGATGTTATCCAGGGTTTCGCCGGTTGTAGGAATTTCCATCAGATCAATAGAGCCTTCGCCCCACGCGGTCGTAGGTTCTACCCACAGGCTCGGACGCTTGCTGTACCAGTCAACGGTGTCTTGATAGCTGTCGAACTCATGATCGGTCTGCACCAGGCCGAAACCTTTCGGGTCGGTGTCGGCGAAGGCATTGAATTGCAGGGTGGACGGGTTGTTCAGCGGGCGGCAGATCCACTCGCCGTTGCCACGCCACATGGCCAGGCGATCAGAGTCGTGGATTTGCGGGTGAATCGTGTCGCACATGCGCCGTTCATGGGTGCCGCAGCTGAACATGCTGGTCATCGGCGCGATGCCCAGTTGTTCGATGGCGGTGCGCGCATTGATGTGTGCGTCGATGCCCATGACGACCTGGCTGGCCTGACAGTCGATGTCGAAACGGTAGGCACCGGTGGCGCTCGGTGAATCCAGCAGGGCGTAGACCACGAAACGGGTACTGTCCTTGTCCGGAGTCTCGAACCAGAATTTGGTGAAGTCCGGGAATTCTTCACGCTTCTTGGCATAGGTATCAATCGCCAGACCGCGTGCCGACAGACCGTACTGGCCTGAGGCATCGACCGCACGGAAATAGCTGGCGCCGAGGAAGGACAGCACGTCGTGCTGGTCCAGCTCCGGGGCCTTGAACAGCTTGAACCCGGAAAACCCCAGGTCGCCCGTGAGCTGTTTGGTATCGACCGTGGTTTTTTCATAGTTGAACAGGGACGGGCGGAAATGCACCTCTCGCGCCTGACGTGTCTTGGGGTCGACGCTGTACATGCGCACCGGTTGTTTGAAACCCATGCCCACGTGGAAGAACTGCACATCCAGCTGACCGTTGAGGTCATTCCACAGCGAGTGGTTGCCGTCGTAGCGGATCGCGTTGAAGTTCTGCGGCGTCATGGTCGCCAGGGTCGGCGGCAGCACCTGCTTGGTGTCCTGATAGCGATTGCCGGCGAGCTGCTTGGCCTGGATCTTCAGCGCTTCGAAGTCGAACGCCTGAGCTTCGCCATCCGCCGCGCCGGTACCGGCCCAGGCCCACGAAGCCAGCAGGCCGGTGGCTGATAATCCGGTATAGGCAGCGATGGCCATGGATGCTTTGAGCAAATTCCTGCGGTGCATAAGTTCAACCTGTCGTGAACAATCCCGCGCCGTTCCTGGCACGTGCTGGATCAAAAATAAAGGTTCGGACATGCCTTCGGCCAAACGCAACGGACATTAAACAGATAACAAATAGCTTAAACCGTTCGGTTGTGTAGAAAAAATGATTGGTAGCACTTTGGCTTCGTGGCAATGAAACAAGAAATGTCGGTTAAGTTTTCCGACAGTACTTTCTGATTTATAGGGCATTCCTGCTTTTTTCGACTAATTACTCTAAAAACGCTTTTCAGCGCCCGGATAGTTTCTATTCTGTGGTCATGACCGGTTTCTGCCCTTCAGGCCGGCGACTAACAAGAAGGAGAGGGCGATGCGGTTTTTGAAGTTTTCTCGGGCTTATAGAAGGACATCGTCCATGACGAAAGTACAAGGCATCACCCAGTTGCTGGGAATCTTTCCTTGCCTGACCACTGTGCGCCGAAGGCGTCGGCTCAGTTCGGATGAGATGAAGTTGCTTGAGCGCTATCGGGAGCTGTCGGAAAGCGACCAGATTGCGATGCGGTATCTGGTGGATGCGATGAGGAGTGTTTCGAGGTTTTGACCGAGGATGGTTACCGTGAAAGCCATTTGGCTTTTACGGTGGCCAGGCGGGTCAGCTTGCCAGTATCGGCGTCGATGATGCCTTCGTGGATTGCTTGGCGACGAGCCGCGATATTTTTTTGCTCGATGGTTTGTTGCAGATACTTTTCTGAAAAGGCGCTATCACTTGGAATCACTTCAGTGACGCTTTGGCTGGTGATGCGCGGTTTGCTCATGGCTGCGGATTGCTCTTGCGGGAGATTGAACAGGCGTATTCAAACCAAAGGGGGCGGACTGTGAAGTCCGCCCCTTTTTCATTTTTTCACTCTACCTTCAACTGCAAGTGCCCACGATCGTGAACGGCCGTTGTGCCTGCATCAGATCAGGCATGTCCCGCCACTTGATCCACGCTTGATGCTGCCAATGCAACAGCGGCACCGAGATGCCTGCCCACTGCAATGAACTCAGGCTTGGAATGTTATCCACAGATGTCGCTTTCGACTCACGCAGCGAAGGTATGACTTCGTTGCTCAGCCATTGGCGCAGGTTTCGGTTTTCCGGGACAAAATGGTGAATCAATAGGGCGTACATCCCTGATTCGCTGACCATCAGCGATTCGACCGTTTTGCCGTTCTTGAGCAGCCAGACGTATCGACGCTGGTCCGGATCGAGTTTCAGGGTGAGGCGTTGGTCCATCGGGCGGCCCATCAAGCGACCGAGATCCTGGACGCAGAACCAGGCTTGGTTGTCCTGCATGAAGGCATGGAGGAAGCGGTTGTGGCGGGTGAAGATGGTTGGGGTGAAGTAAGGTAGAAGCGAGTTTTGAGCGTGTGCTGACATGAAGTGACTTCCGTTTTGAGTAGGAAAGTCGCCACCAACCCTTCGACAGGTTGGGTGGCGGACCGAGTGGCGTTCGAAGTCGGGACACTTCCAATCAAAACGGAAGCCGGAAGGCCCGCGCCACACGGCCCGCCATAAATCAGAACTGAAGACATAAAACTGCCTCAATCCTATGGGGGGCGCGTAAGCACCGTTTTGAAATTTCCCGGCTTCGACCCCGGGTCGCTGATTTGACAGCGACGAGGTAAAGCCTATCGTTCAGGCGCTCGCGGCGCCAAGTCTACCTTGGCGCCGCATGCTGTAGGAATCGGTGTCTATGCCGGAAGGTTCGATCTGTAGGAATTGCCTGTTTTTGCATGAGGTGCAGTCAAGCAGCATCACAGCCGTGGTTTTTCCTATAGTTTTTCCTGCATTCAGGAACGAACTGCAGGTTTGCTACATGTTGATCGAATTTTCAGTTTCCAATTATCGCTCCTTCCGTGACAAACAAACCCTGTCCATGGCTGCGACGCCGCGCTTGAGCAAAAAGCGCAACGTGTTCACACCTATCGTAAATGGAGAAAAACTGCCTGATTTATTGAAGGTGGCGGCGATTTACGGACCGAACGCATCCGGTAAGTCTTCGCTTATCCGGGCGATGGGGATCATGGGGAGTTTGCTCGCTTCGATACCTTCATCAAATGATGAGCCGCTACCGGTCTCGCCATTTCGTTTTGACCCGCAACTTCAAAACGAACCCAGTTCTTTTGAGTACAACTTCATTCAACGCGGGATCCGATATCGGTTTGTTCTGCGCATGACTGCGCAGCGGATTATCGAGGAACAATTGGTTTCCTATCCCAAAGGTAAGGAAACGCTGTTGTATTCACGTCGTTTTGTTGATGAGGGGGAGCATTATGTTTTTGGCTCAAGCCTTGAGGGCGGTAAAGAGATGCACAACGCTTGGCGGCGTCTGACGAGTCCCAAGATGTTGTTTATTTCGCAGGCGGTTGCGAACAGTAGCGAAGAGTTGACTCAGTTGCGGGCGCCGTTTAGCTGGTTTCAAACCGGTCTACTCGTTATTGAGCAGAACAACATGATGGGGTTGTCAGCAGCGTCCATCAGATTTCTTCGGATGGCATCGGATTACACACATGATTTACGAGACTTTCTAAAAGAAGTGGATATCCCGGTGTCAGCGATCCGGCTCAACACCGAAGACGCAGAGTCTGTTCAACGCACCAAAAAACTCACACTGAAAGAGTTCTTCGCAGCAGCCCAAAAAGACAAAGTGACCCTGACGCATACGAGTCTTTTAGGCCAGGCGGAGTTTGATTTTTCCGAGGAGTCAGGCGGTACGAAAAACCTGGTTGGATTCTGGCTGCCCTGGTTCATGATCAATCACGCCGATGGTAGCGGGATACTGTCTGTCGATGAGTTGGACAGCAGTCTTCATCCCTCAATAGTCGCGGACTTGATTGAGAAACACCTGGACAGTGGGTTGGAGAATCAACTGATCTTTACCACTCACGACACTCATCTAATGAACGCCAAAGCGCTTCGCCGCGATCAGTTCTGGATCACCGAAAGAGACGCTAACGGTGCAACCTGCCTTTTTTCTGTTTACGACTTTGAAGGACGGGAAGGGGAGGATGTCGAGAAACGCTACTTTGAAGGCCGTTATCGCGGGTTACCACTGATAAGGCGGGGTTGATCATGGCGCGTTCGATACGACTATTTGATCGAAAGGCACCGCGGTTCAAGCCTCAACCCAAAGTGTTGATCCTCTGTGAAGACAGCAAGTCAGGAAAACGAGGAGGCTGCATTTCATTTTCGCGCCAAAGCTCAAGTGGAAATTTCCCACTGTGGCGTCACACACCCAAGCGGCATTGTAGAAACAGCAATAGCCCGCCAGAAATGCTTCGACAAGGTGTTTTGTGCATTGGATCGCGATACACATCTGTGTTTTGAACGAGCAATAAATCTGGCGAGGCCTCATCCGAAAATCAAAGTCATCGCTTCCTACCCCTGTTTTGAGTTTTGGCTGCTTCTGCACTTCGGTTTCAATCGAAAGCCATTTCGAGCGGTTGGAAAGCACTCTCCAGGCGACTTGCTGGCCAAGAGCCTCAGAGAGAAACCCAACATGGATAAGTACGAAAAAGGCGAAGACACCAACTATTTCGCACAACTTTTAGGTGAGCCCTTCCAAAGGGCGAGAGATTTAGCACCAAAGATTATCGAGGACGCTGCTATCAGCGGCGAACCTAACCCCAGCACCGAAATCCATCTGCTGATGGACGAATTCGAAATTCTCTCCAAACCCCTACCGATCTAACACCTCAAACCCAGCCCGCATCACTGCGGGCTGGGTAATTACCCTTATCGACTAACCTTCCAAGCATCCCCCGCAGGCGCAGTCCCATGGTCATACGGCTTGGCAAGCCACATGTAAATCAACCCCAACCCAATAACAATCGCAGTGCTCAACACCATCGCGTAGTTGATGTACCACGCCGCATCCGGCGTGCGCGGCCAGGCCATGTTGATGATCGCGCCGACGCCATACACCAGCGCACCGATGTTCACTGCCCAGCCCCAGGCGCCGAGGGTGAATTTGCCACTTGGTTTCCAGCCCTTCAAACGCGCATACAACGCGGCGAGCACGATCATCTGGAACGCCAGGTAGATGCCGATGGCCGCGAAGCTGACGATGGTTGCCACGGCATCCTGCAGGAAGAAGCCCAGCACAATGATCAGCGCCGGCAGGACACCGGACACGAACAGTGCCGCAACCGGAACCTGAGTCGTAGGGGAAATCTTCTTCAGCAGTGAGCTGCCGATGACCATTTCATCCCGAGCGTAGGAATACAGCAGACGACTCGCCGCCGCTTGCAGGCTGATGACGCAAGAGATGAAGGAAATCATCACCACACCCATCACCACTTTCGAACCGACCGGGCCGAAGGCGTTGTTGAGGATGGTGGTGACCGGGTCCTTGTCGGTGCCGTTGATCACCGCTTGCATGTCCGGCACCGCGAGGATCAGCGCCAGGCAGGCGAACATCGCCGCGATGCCGCCGATGTAGATGGTCATGCGCATGGCCACCGGGATCTGTTTGCTCGGGTTCGGGGTTTCTTCGGCCACATCGCCGCAGGCCTCGAAGCCGTAGTACAGGAACATCCCCGCCAGCGAGGCGGTGAGGAACGCCGGCAGATACGAGCCATCGACGCTGATATCGAAGGTGTTGAACAACACACTGATCGATTGATGACGCTCGAAGATCAGCAGGTATAGGCCGACGATCACCGCGCCAACCAGCTCGCAGAGGAAGCCGAACATGGCAATCCGCGCCAGCACTTTGGTGCCGCTGAGGTTGACCAGGGTAGCGAACAAGGTCAGGAACAGTGCGATGACGATGTTGGTGGTGTTGCTCGGTTCAAAGCCCATCATGGCGGCCAGGTACGGACCGGCGCCCACCGCAACGGCGGCGATGGTGACGCACAGGGCGATGGAGTAGATCCAGCCGACCATCCACGCCCAGCGCTTGCCCACCAAGCGACGAGCCCACGGGTACACGCCACCGGAAATCGGGAACTGCGAGACCACTTCACCGAAGATCAGGCACACCAGCAACTGGCCGCATCCGACCAGCAAATAAGCCCAGAACATCGGTGGCCCACCCGCGGCGAGACACAGGCCGAACAGGGTATAAACCCCTACGACCGGAGAGAGATAAGTGAAGCCCAGGGCGAAGTTTTCCCACAGGCTCATGCTGCGATTGAAGTTCGAGGTGTAACCCAGCTTGCGTAGTTGCTCGGCATCGCTGTCGGCAACGGCTGCGGAGAGTTCGGGTGATGCACTCATGGTGTGTTAGCTCCGGAAAATCGGCAGATTTCGGATGTCCGAAACCGTGACAGGGCCATGACGGCGCTGCCGGGATCGGTGGTTATTGTTTTGGTTGCTTTGGTGTGGAACCTGGAGGTGCTGGGTGCCGGTTTCTTCCTTGATGTTGCGGTGAGGCCATCGCGAGCAAGCTCGCTCCCACAGGGGAATGCGATCAAATGTGGGAGCGAGCTCGCTCGCGATGCTTTTAATGCTTGAACATCACATGCCGAACGACGGTGTAGTCCTCCAGCCCGTACATGGACATGTCCTTGCCATAACCGGACAGTTTCTGACCGCCGTGCGGCATTTCGCTGACCAGCATGAAGTGCGTATTCACCCAGGTGCAGCCGTACTGCAAGCGTGCGGACAAGCGATGCGCACGACCGACGTCCGAGGTCCAGACCGACGAGGCCAGGCCGTAGTTCGAATCGTTGGCCCAGCCCAGCACCTGTGCTTCATCGGTGAATTTGGTCACCGACACCACCGGCCCGAACACTTCGCGACGGACGATTTCGTCGTCCTGTTGCGCGTCGGCCAACACCGTTGGTTCGAAGAAGAAGCCATTGCCTTCAACAGCTTTGCCGCCGGTGATCAATCGGATATGCGGCTGCGCCACAGCGCGCTCGACAAACCCGGCCACGCGGTCGCGGTGTTGAGCGGTGATCAACGGACCCAACTCGGTCGCCGGATCATCCTGCAAACCGTACTTGATGCTGCTGACCGCTTCGCCGAGCTTCTCGACGAACTTGTCGTAGATACCTTCCTGCGCGTAGATGCGGCAGGCGGCGGTGCAGTCCTGGCCGGCGTTGTAGAAACCGAAGGTGCGGATGCCTTCCACGGCAGCATCGATGTCGGCGTCGTCGAAGATGATCACCGGGGCCTTGCCGCCCAGTTCCATGTGCATGCGTTTGACGCTGTCGGCGGTGCTGGAAATGATGTTCGAGCCAGTGGCGATCGAACCGGTCAACGAGACCATGCGCACTTTCGGGTGTGTGACCAGTGGGCTGCCAACCGTAGGACCACGACCGAACACCAGGTTAAGCACGCCGGCCGGGAAAATCTCCGACGCCAGTTGCGCCAGACGCAGCGCAGTCAGCGGGGTTTGTTCCGACGGCTTGAGCACCACGGTATTACCCGCCGCGAGGGCCGGCGCGATTTTCCAGGCGACCATCATCAGCGGGTAGTTCCACGGTGCGATGGACGCGATCACGCCGACCGGGTCGCGACGGATCATCGAGGTGTGGCCGTGCAGGTATTCACCGCCCGCCGAACCGCTCATGCAACGGCTGGCGCCGGCAAAGAAACGGAACACGTCGGCAATCGCCGGGATCTCGTCGTTCAGCGCGGCGCTGTAAGGCTTGCCGCAGTTGTCCGACTCCAGTTTGGCCAGCTCTTCGCCGTGGGCTTCAATGGCGTCGGCGAGTTTGAGCAGCAGCAGCGAGCGTTCTTTCGGCGTGGTTTGCGACCAGCCTTCGAAGGCGCTGTCGGCGGCACGCACGGCGGCATCGACCTGGGCTTCACTGGCTTCGTTGATTTCCACCAACACACGACCGAGGGCCGGGTTGAACACCGGTTGGGCGGGGCCTTCGCCGTCGATCAGTTGGCCATTGATCAAGAGTTTGGTTTGCATGGCTTTGTCCTCTTCGGAACGGTTGTTTTTCCTCTATAGGAACCGGCTCTAAATGTGGGAGCGGGCTTGCTCGCGAAGGGGCCATCACATTCAAAATTGATGTTGGCTGATACACCGCTTTCGCGAGCAAGCCCGCTCCCACATTTGAACCGGTTCCTACAGGGAGTAGTCGTTGTTCGTTATTTCCCGCCACTGCCCGCAACGCTTTCGCCGCCACGGGTCAGGTAATAGGCGCCGAGGATCGGCAGCATGGTCACCATCATCACCAGCATCGCGACGACGTTGGTCACCGGCACGTCCCGTGGGCGGCTGAGCTGATTGAGCAGCCACAGCGGCAGGGTGCGTTCATGGCCGGCGGTGAAGGTGGTGACGATGATTTCGTCGAACGACAGGGCAAACGCCAACATGCCGCCGGCCAGCAACGCCGAGCCGAGGTTCGGCAGGACGATGTAGCGGAAGGTCTGCCAGCCGTCGGCGCCGAGGTCCATCGAAGCCTCGATCAAACTGTGAGAAGTGCGCCGCAAGCGGGCGATGACGTTGTTGTAGACGATCACCACACAGAAGGTCGCGTGGCCGACGATGATGGTGAACATTCCCGGCTCGATCCCCAGCGTCTTGAAGGTCGCCAGCAACGCGATACCGGTGATGATCCCCGGCAAGGCAATCGGCAGGATCAGCATCAGCGAGATGCCTTGCTTGCCGAAGAAATCCCGGCGGTACAACGCCGCCGATGCCAGTGTGCCAAGAACCAACGCAATTAACGTTGCGACGGAGGCGATTTGCAGCGACAGCTTGATCGCTTCCAGTACGTCGGGACGCGAGAACGCCACGCCGATCCACTTCAACGTGAAGCCTTTAGGCGGAAAACTGAACGCCGCGTCTTCGGTGTTGAAGGCGTACAGGAAGATGATCAGGATCGGAAAGTGCAGAAACACCAACCCGCCCCAGGCTGCGATGCGCAGGCCGAGCGAAGCTTTCTCCCCGTGGGTTTCTGGCCTTTGTTTTTTAGAGCGCATCGAAGGCCCCCAGTCGTTTCACGATAGTCAGGTAAATGGCGATCAACACAATCGGCACCAACGTGAAGGCCGCGGCCATCGGCATGTTGCCGATCGCGCCTTGCTGGGCGTACACCATGCTGCCGACGAAGTAGCCCGGCGGACCCACCAGTTGCGGCACGATGAAGTCGCCCAGGGTCAGCGAAAAGGTGAAGATCGAACCGGCCGCAATGCCTGGAATCGACAGCGGCAAAGTCACTTGCATGAAGGTCTGGCGTGGCTTGGCACCAAGGTCGGCCGAAGCTTGCAGCAACGAGGGTGGCAGGCGTTCCAGCGAGGCCTGGACCGGCAGGATCATGAACGGCAGCCAGATGTAGACGAATACCATGAACCGGCCCAGGTGTGAGGTCGACAAGGTGCTGCCGCCGACGCCCGGAATGCCCAGAATGAACTGCAAAACCGGCTCAAGACCCAGGTGCTGAACGAACCACTGCGCCACGCCGCCCTTGGCCAGCAGCAAGGTCCAGGCATACGCCTTGACGATGTAACTGGCCCACATCGGCATCATCACCGCGATGTAGAAAAACGCCTTGGTTTTGCCAGTGGTGTAGCGCGCCATGTAGTAGGCGATCGGGAACGCGACGATGGCGCTGGCGATCGAGACGACGACGGCCATGCTCAAGGTGCGCAGGATGATGTCGAAGTTCGACGGCTGGAACAGGGCAGCGAAGTTCGCCAGGGTCAGGTCGGGCGTGACCGCCATGGTGAAGTCATCGAAGGTGTAGAAGCCTTGCCACAGCAGAACCAGCAGCGAGCCGAGGTAGATCGCGCCGAACCAGAGCAGCGGCGGTACCAGCAGCAGCGACAGGTAAAAGTTCGGCCGGCGATACAGCAGGTTGGAAAACCTGCGCAGCGGCGAGCCGCCGGCCGGGGTTTGAGGGATAACCACGCTGTTCATCTCACACCCCGCCGACAACGTTGTCGTGCAGCGGGATCATCGCTTCCCGTGCCCAGCGTGCGCTGATGCGTTGGCCGGTCTGATGTTGCGCGCTGACGTCCAGCCACTGGACGTTGGCCTGGCTGATGTTCAGGGTCTGGCCGTTCTCCAGTTTCAGTTCATAGCGCGTGGCGCTGCCCTGGTACTGAATGTCATGGAGCAAACCGCTGACTTCGATTTCATGACTGGCCAGCGGACCTTCGGCGAAACGCACGTGTTCCGGGCGAATCGAAAACGGCTGTGGATTGCCGCTCAATTGTTTCGCCAGATCGCCACGAATCACGTTGGAGGTGCCAACGAATTCGGCGACAAAGGTTGTAGCCGGTTTCATGTAGAGGTTGCGCGGTGTATCGACCTGCTCGATACGGCCCTTGTTGAACACCGCCACGCGATCCGACATCGACAGCGCTTCGGTCTGGTCGTGGGTGACGAAGATGAAAGTGATGCCGAGCTGGCGTTGCAGCTTCTTCAGTTCACCCTGCATTTGCTCGCGCAGCTTCAAATCGAGGGCGCCCAACGGTTCATCTAGCAGCAGCACTCGCGGCCGATTGACCAGGGCGCGGGCCAGGGCCACACGCTGGCGCTGTCCGCCGGACAGCTGCACCGGTTTACGCTCGCCGTAGCCGCCGAGGGCGACCATGTCGAGGGCTTCTTCGGCGCGTTTCTGGCGTTCGGTTTTGCCGACGCCTTTGACTTTCAAACCGTAGGCGACGTTGTCGAGTACGTTCATGTGCGGGAACAGCGCGTAATCCTGGAACACGGTGTTCACGTCACGCTGATACGGCGGCAGCCCGGCGGCCTCGAAGCCGTGAATACGGATAGAGCCTGCACTCGGTTGTTCGAAACCGGCGATCAGGCGCAGACAGGTGGTTTTGCCCGAGCCGGAAGGGCCCAGCATGGAAAAGAACTCGCCGTCCTGGATATCGATGGAAACCCGGTCAACGGCCTTCACTTCGCCGAACTGACGGGAAACGTTGGTGAACTGGACTGCAAGCGTCATGGTGCGGTGCTCCAAAAAGGCGCGCTTTCTATCAATTGAATCGGGTGTGCCCTGAAAAGATCGCAGCCTGCGGCAGCTCCTACAGGTTTTGCATAGGGCGCCACATTTGCGGTGCAAGCGATCGGCGTAGGAGCTGCCGAAGGCTCGGGCTGCGATCAGACGATCTTTTGATCTTAAAAGGGCTTAACGGCCGCCCATGATCGCGATGTAGTCCTGGGTCCAGCGGCTGTACGGCACGAACTTGCCGCCTTCAGCTTGCGGGGTTTTCCAGAAGGCCAGGTTGTCGAATTGATCGTAACCATTGGTTTTGCAACCTTCGGCGCCGAGCAACTCGCTTTCCTTGCACCCCGCCGGAACCGCCGGCAACGAACCAAACCAGGCCGCCAGGTCACCCTGGACTTTCGGTTGCAGCGACCAGTCCATCCACTTGTAGGCGCAGTTCGGGTGCTTGGCTTCGGCGTGCAACATGGTGGTGTCGGCCCAACCCGTTGCACCTTCTTTTGGAATGACCGAGGCAACCGGCTGCTTGTCTGCCACCAGGCCGTTGACCATGTAACCCCAGGTGCTGGACGCCGCGACGCCTTCGTTTTTGACGTCACTCATCTGGACCGTTGCGTCATGCCAGTAGCGGTGGATCAAGGGCTGTTGCTTGCGAAGCAGCTCCAGCGCCGCTTTGTATTGCGCTTCGTTGAGCTGGTATGGGTCTTTGATGCCCAGTTCCGGCTGTTTCGATTTGAGATAAAGCGCCGCATCGGCGATATAGATCGGGCCGTCGTAGGCCTGGACCCGACCCTTGTTGGACTTGCCGTCCGGCAGGGTTTGCTCTTCGAACACCACGCTCCAGCTGTTCGGCGCCGTTTTGAAGATATTGGTGTTGTACATCAACACGTTCGGGCCCCATTGGTACGGGGTGCCATAGGTTTGCTTATTGACGACATACCAAGGGCCATCCTTGAGGCGAGGGTCAATGTTCTTCCAGTTCGGGATCAACGCCGTGTTGATCGGCTGCACACGCTTGCCGGCGATCAACCGCAGGGAGGCGTCTCCGGATGCAGTCACCAGGTCATAACCACCCTTGGACATCAGGCTGACCATCTCATCGGAAGTGGCGGCAGTCTTGACGTTGACCTTGCAGCCGGTTTCCTTTTCAAAGCCGGTGACCCAGTCGTAGGCCTTGTCGCTTTCGCCACGTTCGATGTAGCCAGGCCAGGCCACAATATCCAGCTGACCTTCGCCGGCGCCAACGGCTTTCAGCGGTTCGGCGGCCTGGATACTGGCACTGGCCAGCAGCGCCGTGGTGATTGCACTGAGCAGTGCGGTCTTGTGCACGAACATTGGGTTTCCCTCTTCTTTAATTATGGTCGGGGCAGTTTTGAACGTGGTGAAGCATGCCGTTAGCGGCTTGTTATAAGCGTAGTCAGAGATGCTGGCCGTGACGGGCCATGATGTGCCGCACCACGCTGTAGTCCTGAAGCGAATCGCTGGATAAGTCTTTGCCGTAGCCCGAACGCTTCAGGCCGCCGTGGGGCATTTCGCTGACCAGCATGAAATGGCTGTTGATCCAGGTGCAGCCGTACTGCAACCGCGCCGCGACCTGCATCGCCTTGTCCAGGTTCTGGGTCCAGACCGAGGAGGCGAGGCCGTATTCCGAGTCGTTGGCCCAGTCCACGGCTTGTTCGAGCTGATCGAAACGGGTCACGGTGACCACCGGCCCGAACACTTCGCGCTGGACGATCTCGTCGGTCTGTTTGCAACCGGCCAGCAAGGTTGGCTGGTAATAGAAGCCGGCACCGGAATGCACTGCCGCGCCGGTCACCCGCTCGATATGCGGCTGGCCAAGGGCGCGCTCGACGAAACTGGCCACGCGGTCGCGTTGGCGGGTGCTGATCAGCGGGCCGATCTCGTTGTCGGCGTCGCGCTTGCCGGCAAACCGCAGGCTGCTGACCGCCGCGCCGAGTTCGGCCACCAAGCGATCATGAATCCCGGCCTGTGCATAAATTCGGCAGGCCGCGGTGCAATCCTGGCCAGCGTTGTAATAGCCGTAAGTACGCACGCCTTCGACCACGGCTTGAATGTCGGCATCGTTGCAGACGATCACCGGGGCCTTGCCGCCGAGTTCGAGGTGAGTGCGTTTGAGGGTTTTTGCTGCGGCTTGCAGGATTTTTTGCCCGGTGACGATATCGCCGGTCAGCGACACCATGCGCACTTTAGGATGACTGACCAAGTGACTGCCGACGCCTTCACCACCACCGCAAATGATGTTGATCACACCACGCGGCAGGATCTCGGCCAGCGCGGGCGCCAGGGCCAGAATCGACAGCGGCGTGTGTTCGGAGGGCTTGAACACCAGCGTGTTGCCGGCGGCCAGTGCCGGGGCGATTTTCCACGCGGCCATCATGATCGGGTAGTTCCACGGCGCAATCGAGGCGACCACGCCAATCGGATCGCGGCGGACCATGCTGGTGTAGCCCGGCAGGTATTCGCCGCTGAGCTGGCCGATCTGGCAACGCACGGCACCGGCGAAGAAGCGGAACACATCGACCGTGGCGCTCAAGTCATCCTGACGGGCCAGATGCAACGGCTTGCCACAGTTCAGGGATTCGAGGCGGGCGAGGAGGTCGGCTTGTTTTTCGATGGCGTTGGCGATGTCCAGCAACAGGTTCGAGCGTTGTTGCGGCGTGGTCCGCGACCAACCGGCGAAGGCGCGGTGGGCGGCGAGGATCGCGGCTTCGACTTGTTCGGTGCTGGCTTCGGCAATGTGCGTCAGCACTTCCCCGGTGGCCGGGTTGAGGATCGGTTCGACAAACCCCTGGCCCGCGACCAATTCGCCATCGATCAACAACGCGGTGAACAACGGGGTCTGCGCGCCAGCCATTTTTCGGGTTCTCTTTTCTTGTGTGGCCATGCTGCTCCCTGTGACCGGGGCGCGGCCGTCTTATAGATGTACCAAGACTAGGCGCCGCACCCGAGGTCGACAAATACTAAATACTGAAGGTGGCGTTCGATTAAATAGATGGCTTGCGTCCGCCGTGGGGTTGCTCGCGGGCGACGGTCAGGAATGGGTCCACCAGCGCTGGGCGCGCGGTGCCACGACGCCAGGCCAGGCCGACGTCGAGGGTCTGACTAAGGTCGGCGATCGGGCGGGCTTCGATGATGTCGCCCTCCAATGACCATGGGCGATAGGTCATGTCGGGCTGGATCGACACGCCCAAACCCGCGGCCACGAGGCTTCGCACCGCTTCCGTCGAGGCCGTTCTCAAGGTGATGCGCGGTTGTAGGGAGGCCGCTGTCCACATGCGCTGGGCGTTGCGGTCCATTTCATCGACGTTCAGCTGAATCAGCGGCTCACGGGCCACGTCGGCGAGGTTGATGCTGTCGTGTTCCAGCAGCGGATGCTGGGCTGGCAGCCATAACCGATGGGGCGAGTGGGTCAGCACTTCGGTCTGCAAGGCGTGGCGGTCCTCGAGGTTGGAGAGGATCAGCACGCCAACATCGATCTCGCCGCTGACCAGCAAATGCTCGATGTACGGCCGCTCGTCCTCCATCACGCGGATCTCGACGTTGGGGTAGGCGCGCTGGAAACGGGTGAGTAGATCCGCAAGGTAGTAACCGGCCACCAGGCTGGTCACGCCGATGATCAACTGCCCGGCGACCTGATCGGTGCTCTGTTGCAGGCTGCGTTTGGCGTTGTCCACCGTCGCCAGAATCAGGTGCGCCTGACGTAGGAATTGGTGGCCCTGGTGGGTCAGCGTCATGCCCTTGGCGTGACGGTTGAACAGGCCGACGCCGATTTCCTGCTCCAGTTGCTGGATGGCCAGGGTCAAGGTGGACTGAGAAATGAACGCGGTTTGCGCGGCGGCGGAGATTGAGCCGGTCTCGGCCACGGCGATGAAGTGACGGATCTGACGCAAGGTCATCATGGAGAAAGTACCCGGTGGGCGGTTTTTATAGATTTGCTTGAGTGTATATCCATTTTTCTGAAGGGCCGTGCTCCGCTGAACGGCGCTGCGCAACATCTCGAAGCACTCTCGCCCCCGAATGCCGGGCACTTTCGATCTAGGCTGGTGGCCTTATTGATCCGGTTAACCCCTTTTTGGAGGCGGCAAATGAACACGCGTGGATTGCTCGATCAGCTACTCAAGTCCGGTCAGGACATGTTGCAGAACAAGGCCGGCGGCTCACAAAACAAGACCTCTGGCGGTGGCCTGGGCGGATTGCTCGGCGGCAGCAGCGGTTCGGGCGGCCTCGGCAGTTTGCTTTCGGGCGCAGGCGGCGGGGCGTTGGCGGCGGGTGCCATGGGTTTGCTGCTGGGCAGCAAGAAAGGGCGCAGTGTCGGCGGCAAGGTCCTGACTTATGGCGGCCTGGCTGCGTTGGGCGTGATTGCCTACAAGGCGTATGGCAACTGGCAGGCTCAGCAGGGCACCGCACCACTTTCTAATACAAGAAACGAACCACAAACCATTGATCGTTTGCCAGCAGAGCAAGTCGAGTTGCACAGCCAAGCGATTCTCAAAGCGCTAGTGGCCGCTGCTAAAGCCGATGGCCATGTCGATGAGCGCGAACGTGCGCTGATTGAAGGCGAATTCACCAAGCTCGATAACGATCAGGAGTTGCAGCACTGGTTGCACGCCGAACTCAACAAGCCGCTGGACCCTGCCGACGTTGCCCGCGCTGCCAGTACGCCGGAAATGGCCGCAGAGATGTACATCGCCAGTGTGATGTTGGTGGATGAAGAGAGCTTCATGGAGAAGTCCTACCTCGATGAGCTTGCACGTCAGTTGAAGCTTGAGCCGGGGTTGAAGGCTGAGTTGGAGAAGCAGGTGCGTCAGGCTTCTGTGTAAGTCAGCAGGCCGCCTTCAGTCGCGCTACATGCCCCCTCAGGGCCAATTCCGAGTGTTTTTGCCGGGGATGAGACGTGGGGCGCAACCCTTTCTAGATGTAACCCCGCCCTCGGCTATACTCCGCAGCATTTGAAATGCCCCCCGAGGACTGACTGTGAAGAACTGGACGTTGCGCCAACGCATCTTGGCGAGCTTTGCTGTGATTATCGCCATCATGTTGCTGATGGTCGTCGTCTCGTATTCCCGGCTGTTGAAGATTGAAATCAGCGAAACCAGCGTCCGTGAAGACGCGCTTCCCGGGTTGTATTACAGCTCGATGGTTCGCAGCGCCTGGGTCGACACTTATGTTCGCACCCAGGAAATGCTGGGCTTCAAGGCGGGGCAGGGCTTCAGTGCGGAAGAGGCCGAAAGCTTCAAAAACTTTGAGGTGCGTCTGCAAGAGCAGATGAGAAACTACCAAGGCACCGTCATCAGGGATGAAGACAAGGTCGAGTACGCCGTTTTTGAAAAACTTCATGAGAATTACAACAAGGCGCTGGCGGCCGTGCTCGATTTGCATAAGCGCAATCAGGAAGCCGAAGCCATCAAGATGTTCAACGAGCAACTGACCCCGACATGGACCGCCGGTCGCATGAAACTCAATGACATCATCCGCGACAACAAAGCGGTGGCCGACCAGGGCATCGCGAACATCGATGACGCCGTGGTCACCGCGAAAGTCATCATGGGCATTTCCCTGCTGGTCGCGGTGCTGGCCGCCAGCCTCTGCGGTCTGCTGCTGATGCGCGCGATCATGGCGCCGATGAACCGGATCGTCGAAATTCTCGACGTCATGCGCACCGGTGATCTCAGCAACCGCCTGAACCTGGCGCGCAAGGACGAATTCGGCGCCGTGGAAACCGGCTTCAACGACATGATGACCGAGCTGACGTCCCTGGTGTCCCAGGCCCAGCGTTCCTCGGTGCAGGTCACCACCTCGGTGACCGAGATCGCTGCCACCTCCAAGCAACAGCAAGCGACCGCCACCGAAACCGCCGCCACCACAACCGAAATCGGCGCGACGTCCCGTGAGATTGCGGCCACTTCGCGGGATCTGGTGCGCACGATGACCGAAGTCTCCACCGCCGCCGATCAGGCCTCGGTGCTCGCCGGTTCCGGGCAGCAAGGCCTGGCTCGGATGGAAGAGACCATGCACTCGGTGATGGGCGCAGCCGATCTGGTCAACGCCAAACTGGCGATCCTCAATGAGAAGGCCGGCAACATCAATCAAGTGGTGGTGACCATCGTCAAGGTCGCCGACCAGACCAATCTGCTGTCGCTCAACGCGGCGATTGAGGCCGAAAAGGCCGGTGAATACGGCCGCGGTTTTGCCGTGGTCGCCACCGAAGTGCGGCGTCTGGCGGACCAGACCGCCGTCGCCACGTACGACATCGAGCAGATGGTGCGCGAGATCCAGTCGGCAGTGTCGGCCGGAGTGATGGGCATGGACAAGTTCTCTGAAGAAGTGCGCCGCGGCATGTCCGAGGTGCAGCAAATCGGCGAGCAGCTGTCGCTGATCATCCATCAGGTTCAGGCATTGGCGCCGCGGGTGTTGATGGTCAACGAAGGCATGCAGGCCCAGGCCACGGGCGCCGAACAGATCAACCACGCGCTGGTGCAGTTGGGCGATGCCAGCAGCCAGACCGTCGAGTCCCTGCGCCAGGCCAGTTTCGCCATCGACGAACTGAGCCAGGTGGCCGTAGGGCTGCGTAGTGGCGTATCGCGATTCAAAGTCTGATGAGCGAACTCACGGCCAAACGCACCGCCGTGAAGCCGGCGCTGCAATCATTGTTTCTGGTGTTCCGCATCGGCAACGAGCGCTATGCCTTGCAGGCCATCGAGGTGGCGGAAGTGCTGCCGCGTCTGCCGTTGAAGCCGATTCCCCGCGCACCGGACTGGGTCGCCGGGGTGTTCGCCTATCGCGGCGCGGTGGTGCCGGTGATCGACCTCAGTGCGCTGACGTTCGGCCAACCGGCCCAGGCCCGCACCAGCACGCGCCTGGTGCTGGTCAATTACCGTCCGGATGAGTTCGCTGAGGCGCAATTGCTCGGGCTGATTCTGGAACAGGCCACCGATACCTTGCGCTGCAACCCGGCGGATTTTCAGCCCTATGGCCTGGACAATCGTCAGGCGCCGTACCTCGGGCCGGTGCGTGAAGATGCCCAGGGTTTGCTGCAATGGGTGCGGGTCGCCGACTTGCTCGACGATCAGGTTCGCGCGCTGCTGTTTCCGTCGACGCCGCTGGACCTGGCGCTGTTTGAGGAGCGGCCATGAGCAGCGATCAGCGGTTTTTCGATTTCCTCAAAGAGCGCATCGGTCTCGACGTGACCTCGGTGGGCCCGGCGATCATCGAGCGTGCGGTGCGCCAGCGCAGCACGGCATCCAACGCGCTGACGGCCGATGAGTACTGGCATACCTTGCAGGGTTCGCAGGACGAGCAGCAGGCGCTGATCGAAGCGGTGATTGTCCCCGAGACCTGGTTTTTCCGTTACCCGGAATCCTTCGCCACGTTGGCGAAACTGGCCACCAAACGCCTGAGCGACATCAACAACATGCGCGCGCTGCGGATTCTCAGCCTGCCGTGTTCCACCGGTGAAGAACCGTATTCCATCGCCATGGCATTGCTCGATGCCGGGTTGCAG
Source organism: Pseudomonas sp. ACM7 (assembly GCF_004136015.1). NCBI lineage: Bacteria > Pseudomonadati > Pseudomonadota > Gammaproteobacteria > Pseudomonadales > Pseudomonadaceae > Pseudomonas > Pseudomonas sp. ACM7. The sequence continues at coordinate 4,011,741 of NZ_CP024866.1, forward strand.
CCGCACCAGTTCAAGGTCGAAGGCATGGACGTCAGTCCGTTGTCGGTGGAAAAAGCCCGGCGCGCGCTGTACGGCAAGAATTCGTTCCGGGGTCAGGACATCGCCTTTCGCGACCGGCATTTCACCGCCGAAGGCGAGGGCTATCGCCTCAGCGGGCGAGTGCTCGAACAAGTGCGTTTGCAGGTCGGCAATCTGCTGGATCCGATGTTGCTGGCCAACGAGTCACCCTATGACTTTGTGTTTTGCCGCAACCTGCTGATCTATTTCGATCAGCCGACCCAGCAGCAAGTGTTCGAAGTGCTCAAGCGTTTGACCCATGTCGACGGCGTGCTGTTTATCGGCCCGGCCGAGGGCAGTTTGCTTGGTCGTTTGGGCATGCGTTCGATCGGCATCGCGCAGTCCTTTGCGTTCAGTCGTCAGAGCGCACCAGAGCCTGCGCCCATTGCGACGTTCGTTCCGACGCCTCTGCCCGTGCACCAACCGGTGGGCAGCGTGACACCGCCGCCCGTTCGCAACCGGCCCTTCGCAACGGTGGCACCGCTGCCTGTCGTGACGAAAGTCGCCAACCCGGACACCGCCGCGCTGTTGGCGAACATCGCCGCGCTGGCCAACGAAGGCAAAAGTGCCGAGGCCCGCGCCGCGTGCGATAGCTATTTGCGCAGTCATGAACCCGTGGCTCAAGTCTTCTACTGGCTGGGCTTGCTCGGCGATGTCGCCGGCAGAGTCCTTGAGGCTCAGGGTTTTTATCGCAAGGCGTTGTACCTCGACCCGCAACATCCCGACGCGTTGATGCACCTGGCGGCGTTGCTGCAATCCTTGGGCGACACGGCGGGAGCCAGACGATTGCAGGACCGCGCCGCCCGCAGTGAGCGCGCCGCTGACAGTGAGCGTAACCGATGAACGCCGTCGACACCTTTAGCCTCACCCATGAAGATGCCCAGGCCATCGACGACTGCTGGAACCGCATCGGTATCCACGGCGACAAGTCCTGCCCGCTACTGAGCGATCACATTCACTGCCGCAATTGCGCGGTGTATTCGGCCGCTGCAACGCGATTGCTTGACCGCTACGCGTTGCAGCAGGAAGACCGCGGGCAAGTCTCCACGACGGTCGAGAGCGAAGTGAAAACCCGCTCGCTGTTGATGTTCCGTCTCGGCGAAGAATGGCTGGGCCTGGCCACTCGCAGTCTGGTGGAAGTGGCGCCGCTGCAAGCGATTCATTCCTTGCCGCACCAACGCTCCCGGGCGTTGCTCGGCGTGGCGAATGTGCGCGGCGCGTTGGTGGCGTGCCTGTCGCTGGTGGAATTGCTGGGGCTCGACGGCGCCAGTAGCGTGGCGTCCGGCGCGCGTGTCATGCCGCGAATGCTGATCATCGCCGCCCACGGCGGACCGGTGGTGGTGTCGGTGGATGAAGTGGACGGGATTCACGCCATCGACGAAAGCATCCTCGAGGCGGCGTCCCGCTCCGGCACGCAGGCCAGCGCCAAATACACCCGTGGCGTGTTGCAATTCCAAGGTCGCAGCCTGCGTTGGCTGGATGAAGAACAGCTGCTGTCCGCCGTGACCCGGAGCCTTACATGACCCCCGAGCAAATGCGCGACGCCTCTTTGCTGGAACTGTTCAGTCTGGAAGCCGAGGCCCAGACGCTGGTGCTGAGCGCAGGTCTTTTGGCGCTGGAGCGCGACCCGACCCAGGCCGATCACCTTGAATCGTGCATGCGCGCGGCGCACTCGCTCAAGGGCGCGTCGCGGATCGTCGGTGTCGACGCCGGGGTCAGCGTTGCACATGTGATGGAAGATTGCCTGGTCAGTGCCCAGGAGGGGCGCCTGTACTTGCGGCCCGAGCACATCGATGCCTTGTTGCAAGGCACCGATTTGCTGATGCGCATTGCGACGCCGGACAACAACCCTGAACTGGCGGAAATCGAGGCCTATGTGGTGTTGATGGCGTTGTTGCTTGATCCAATGGCGGCGCCTGCACCGGTCACTGCGCCTGTCGCCCCAGTGATGGCGGAACTTCAGCTCCAACCACCGACGCCCAAGGTCGAGGCGCCAATCCCGGTCGCCGAACTGCAACCCGCAGAGCCGCCGCGCAAGGCCAAGCGCACCACCGAAAACGGCGAGCGGGTACTGCGAGTCACGGCCGAACGCCTGAACAGCCTGCTTGATCTGTCGAGCAAATCCCTGGTGGAAACCCTGCGGCTCAAACCGCACCTGGCCACCATGCAACGCCTCAAGCGTATGCAGAACAACGGCCTGCGGGCCCTGGAAAACCTCAACGTCCACCTCAAGGAACATGCCTTGAGTCTGGAAGCACAGGAAGCTCTCGAAGTCGCTCGTCGGCTACTGGCCGAGTCTCAGCAATTGCTGGTGGAAAAGAACGCCGAACTGGATGAGTTCGCCTGGCAGGCCAGTCAACGGGCGCAATTGTTGTACGACACCGCGCTGGCCTGCCGCATGCGGCCGTTTGCCGATGTGTTGGCCGGGCAAGAGCGCATGATCCGCGACCTCGGCCGCAGCCTTGGCAAACAGGTACGACTGGAGATCGAGGGTGAGAAAACCCAGGTCGACCGCGACGTGTTGGAGAAACTTGAAGCGCCGCTGACTCACCTGCTGCGCAATGCCGTGGATCACGGCATCGAATCCCCGGAGCAACGGCTATTGGCGGGTAAACCCGCTGAAGGCCTGATCCGTTTGCGCGCTTCCCATCAGGCCGGTTTGCTGGTGCTGGAGCTGAGCGATGACGGCAACGGCGTCGATCTGGAAAAGGTCCGCCGCAGGATCATCGAGCGCCAATTGTCCCCGGCCGAAACCGCCGCGCAATTGAGTGAAGAAGAGCTGCTGACGTTCCTGTTTCTACCGGGTTTCAGCCTGCGCGACACGGTCACCGAAGTCTCCGGGCGCGGCGTCGGTCTGGACGCGGTCCAGCACATGGTCCGCCAGGTGCGCGGCGCGGTCGTGCTGGAGCAGGCAGCGGGCGAGGGCAGTCGTTTCCATCTCGAAGTGCCGCTGACCCTGTCGGTGGTGCGCAGCCTGGTGGTGGAGGTCGGTGACGAGGCGTATGCCTTCCCGCTGGCCCACATCGAACGGATGTGCGATCTGGAGCCGGCGGACATTGTCCAGGTCGAAGGCCGTCAGCACTTCTGGCACGAAGGCCGGCATGTCGGGCTGGTCGCGGCCAGTCAGCTGTTGCAGCGTCCGGCGAGCCAGAACAGTCAGCAAACCCTCAAAGTGGTGGTGATCCGCGAGCGCGAGGCGATTTACGGCGTGGCGGTCGAGCGTTTTATCGGCGAGCGGACGCTGGTCGTTTTGCCGCTGGACGAGCGTCTGGGCAAGGTGCAGGACATTTCCGCCGGGGCCCTGCTCGACGACGGTTCGGTGGTGTTGATCGTCGACGTCGAAGACATGCTGCGTTCGGTGGATAAACTGCTCAATACCGGGCGTCTTGAGCGCATTGCCCGTCAGGGCAGCCAGGTGGTTGAAGCGGCTCGAAAAAGGATTCTGGTGGTCGACGATTCGCTGACCGTACGTGAGCTGCAACGCAAGTTGTTACTCAATCGCGGCTACGACGTGGCGGTGGCGGTGGATGGTATGGACGGCTGGAACGCCTTGCGTTCGGAGGACTTCGATCTGCTGATCACCGACATCGATATGCCACGCATGGATGGTATTGAACTGGTGTCTTTATTGCGCCGGGACAATCGCCTGCAATCCCTTCCGGTTATGGTGGTGTCTTACAAGGATCGTGAAGAGGACCGTCGCCGTGGACTGGACGCTGGAGCCGACTATTATCTAGCCAAAGCCAGTTTTCATGACGACGCCCTGCTTGACGCGGTGGTTGAGCTCATTGGAGGAGCGCGTGCATGAAAATAGCGATCGTCAACGACATGCCCATGGCGGTAGAGGCTCTGCGCCGCGCCCTGGCATTCGATCCGGCACACGAGGTGGTCTGGGTCGCCAGTAATGGGGCCGAGGCGGTGCAGCGTTGCGCTGAAAATACGCCGGATCTGATCCTGATGGACCTGATCATGCCGGTGATGGATGGCGTGGAGGCGACCCGGCGGATCATGGCTGATACGCCGTGCGCGATTGTCATCGTGACGGTCGACCGCGAGCAGAACGTGCATCGGGTGTTTGAGGCCATGGGCCACGGAGCGCTGGATGTGGTCGATACGCCGGCCATCGGTGCCGGCAATGCCCAAGAGGCAGCGGCCCCGTTACTGCGCAAGATCATTAACATCGGTTGGCTGATCGGTGACCGGGGCAATCGGGAGCGATCGGCTCCGAGCCCGCTGCGCAGTTCGGCTTCGCGCCAGCGCCTGATCGCCATTGGCTCATCCGCCGGTGGGCCGGCCGCGCTGGAAGTATTGCTCAAGGGGTTGCCGCTAGATTTTTCGGCCGCCATCGTACTGGTGCAGCATGTTGACCAGGTGTTCGCCGCCGGCATGGCCGAATGGCTTAGCAGCGCCAGCGGCCTGAACGTGCGCCTGGCCCAGGAAGGTGAGCCTCCGCAGGCCGGCACGGTGCTGCTGGCGGGTACCAATCACCATATTCGCTTGTTGAAAAACGGTACGTTGGCCTACACCGCCGAACCGGTTAACGAGATCTACCGGCCCTCGATCGATGTGTTCTTCGAGAGCGTGGCCAATTACTGGAACGGCGATGCCGTGGGTGTTTTGCTCACTGGTATGGGACGCGATGGCGCGCAGGGGCTTAAACTCATGCGCCAGCAGGGCTACCTGACCATCGCTCAGGATCAGAACAGCAGTGCAGTGTACGGAATGCCGAAGGCGGCAGCGGCCATCGACGCCGCTGTGGAGATTCGCCCACTGGAAAAGATAGCGCCACGATTGCTGAAGATTTTCCCCAAATGAAGACTTTTCACAGCAATCTGGCCCAAGTAGTACTCAGGTGACTGCCCATGAATGATTTACAGCTCGACGACTTCAAAACCGACGAAAACGCCGCCATGGTGTTGTTGGTAGACGATCAGGCAATGATCGGCGAGGCGGTGCGCCGCGGGTTGTCGGACGAAGAAAATATCGACTTCCACTTCTGCGCCGACCCGCACCAGGCCATCGCCCAGGCGATCCGCATCAAACCGACGGTGATCCTCCAGGATCTGGTGATGCCCGGTCTTGACGGCTTGAGCCTGGTGCGCGAGTACCGCAACCATCCGGCGACCAAGGACATCCCGATCATTGTCCTGTCGACCAAGGAAGACCCGCTGATCAAGAGCGCGGCGTTTGCGGCCGGGGCCAATGATTACCTGGTCAAGTTGCCGGACAACATCGAACTGGTGGCGCGCATCCGCTATCACTCGCGCTCCTACATGACGTTGCTGCAGCGTGACGCAGCGTATCGCGCGTTGCGGGTCAGCCAGCAGCAGTTGCTCGACACCAACCTGGTGCTGCAACGCTTGATGAACTCCGACGGCCTGACCGGGCTGTCGAACCGCCGGCATTTCGACGAATACCTGGAGCTTGAGTGGCGCCGTTCGCTGCGTGACCAGAGTCAACTGTCGCTGCTGATGATCGATGTCGACTACTTCAAGTCCTACAACGACAGCTTCGGCCACCTTGAAGGCGATGAAGCCCTGCGCAAAGTGTCCACGGCGATTCGTGATGCCAGCTCCCGTCCTTCGGACCTGCCGGCCCGTTACGGCGGCGAAGAATTCGCCTTGGTGCTGCCCAATACTTCGCCGGGCGGCGCGCGACTGGTCGCGGAAAAACTGCGCCAGACCGTGGCTTCGCTAAAGATTCCGCATATTTTCCCGGTCGAAGGTTCGAGCCTGACCATCAGCATCGGCCTGTCGACCATGACCCCGCAACCGGGCGGCGATTGCCGTCAATTGATCTCGGCGGCGGACAAGGGGCTGTATCTGGCGAAGAACAATGGGCGTAATCAGGTGGGGATTGAGTAACCCGTTGAAACACAATGCCCTGTAGGAGCTGCCGAAGGCTGCGATCTTTTGATGTTGCTTTAAAAGCGAAGATCAAAAGATCGCAGCCTTCGGCAGCTCCTACAGTTCGGAGCGCAACCTCTACATGGTGTTCAGCCAAAAACCATTCGCCCCTAAAGCCGCCAGGCGGGCTGCCGTGACAGCCTGATTACGTTATACTCGCCGGCTTTCAAAAGTTCGCCAACGAGTGCTGCCCGCCATGGAAATCAACCCGATCCTTAACAGTATCAAGGACCTGTCCGAGCGCTCCGAAACTATTCGGGGGTATCTTTGACTACGATCAAAAGCATGAGCGTCTGACTGAAGTCAATCGCGAGCTTGAAGATCCGTCTGTCTGGAACAACCCGACGTACGCTCAGGAGCTGGGCCGCGAGCGGTCCCTGCTGGCTCAGATCGTCGAAACCCTCGACGAAATGCACACAGGCCTGGCCGACGCCAAAGACCTGCTGCTGATGTCCGCCGAAGAAGAAGACCAGGCTGCCGTCGATGACGTCGCTGCCGAAGTCGAGCGTCTGCGCGAATCCCTGGAAAAACTCGAATTCCGTCGCATGTTCAGCGGTGAGATGGACGCCAACAACGCTTACCTGGACATCCAGGCCGGCTCCGGCGGTACCGAGGCCCAGGACTGGGCCAACATCCTGCTGCGCATGTACCTGCGCTGGGCCGACAAACGCGGTTTCGACGCGACCATCATGGAACTGTCGGCCGGTGAAGTCGCCGGGATCAAGGGCGCCACAATCCACATCAAGGGCGAATACGCCTTTGGCTGGTTGCGTACCGAAATCGGCGTGCACCGTCTGGTGCGCAAGAGCCCGTACGACTCCGGTAACCGCCGCCACACCTCGTTCTCGGCCGTGTTCGTGTCGCCGGAAATCGATGACAACATCGAAATCGACATCAACCCGTCGGACCTGCGCATCGACACCTACCGCTCCTCCGGTGCCGGTGGTCAGCACGTAAACACCACCGACTCGGCCGTCCGTATTACGCACGTACCGACCAACACCGTGGTCAGCTGCCAGAACGAACGCTCCCAGCACGCCAACAAAGACACCGCGATGAAAATGTTGCGGGCGCGCTTGTACGAGCAGGAAGTGCAGAAACGCAACGCCGCCTCCCAGGCACTGGAAGACACCAAGTCGGACATCGGCTGGGGTCACCAGATTCGCTCTTACGTGCTCGATGCGTCGCGAATCAAGGATTTGCGCACTAACATCGAACGCAGTGACTGCGACAAGGTGCTCGACGGCGACATCGACGAATACCTGGTGGCCAGCCTGAAACAAGGCCTGTAAACCACCAGTCAAGACCTCAAGTCCCCTGCCACCGGTGGGGGCAACGAACCTGTGATGGAATTTTTAAAGACATGAGCGACCTAGAACTCGACCCGCAAGCCCTGCAACAGGAAGAAAACTCCCTGATCGCCCTGCGCAAGGAAAAGCTGGCTGCCGAGCGCGCCAAGGGCAATGCCTTCCCGAACGACTTCCGCCGCGACAACTACTGCGAAGACTTGCAGAAGCAGTACGCGGACAAGACCAAGGAAGAGCTGGCAGAGGCTGCGATCCCGGTCAAGGTTGCCGGTCGCATCATGCTCAACCGTGGCTCGTTCATGGTGATCCAGGACATGACCGGTCGCATTCAGGTCTACGTCAACCGTAAAACCCTGTCCGAAGAAACCCTGGCCTCGGTGAAAACCTGGGACATGGGCGACATCATTGCTGCCGAAGGCACCCTGGCGCGTTCCGGCAAGGGCGACCTGTACGTTGAAATGACCACCGTGCGCCTGCTGACCAAGTCGCTGCGCCCGCTGCCGGACAAACACCACGGCCTGACCGACACCGAACAGCGCTATCGTCAGCGTTACGTTGACCTGATCGTCAACGAAGAAGTGCGCCAGACCTTCCGCGTGCGTTCGCAAGTGATTGCGCACATCCGCAGCTTCCTGATGCAGCGTGACTTCCTGGAAGTGGAAACGCCGATGCTGCAAACCATTCCGGGTGGCGCGGCAGCCAAGCCGTTCGAGACTCACCACAACGCGCTGGACATGGAAATGTTCCTGCGTATCGCGCCGGAGCTGTACCTCAAGCGTCTGGTAGTCGGTGGTTTTGAAAAAGTGTTCGAGATCAACCGCAACTTCCGTAACGAAGGCGTTTCGACCCGTCACAACCCTGAATTCACCATGTTGGAGTTCTACCAGGCTTACGCCGACTACGAAGACAACATGGACCTGACCGAAGAACTGTTCCGCGAACTGGCACAGCTGGTTCTGGGCAGCACCGACGTACCTTACGGCGACAAAGTGTTCCACTTCGGCGAACCGTTCGTGCGTCTTTCGGTGTTCGACTCGATCCTCAAGTACAACCCTGAGCTGACCGCTGACGACCTGACCGACATCGACAAGGCCCGTGCTATCGCCAAGAAGGCCGGTGCCAAAGTGCTGGGCTTCGAAGGTCTGGGCAAATTGCAGGTGATGATTTTCGAAGAGCTGGTCGAGCATAAGCTGGAGCAGCCGCACTTCATCACTCAGTACCCGTTCGAAGTGTCGCCGCTGGCCCGTCGTAACGACGAGAACCCGAATGTCACCGACCGTTTTGAGCTGTTCATCGGTGGCCGCGAAATCGCCAACGCCTACTCCGAGTTGAACGACGCGGAAGACCAGGCCGAGCGCTTCATGGCTCAGGTGGCCGACAAGGACGCCGGCGACGATGAAGCCATGCATTACGACGCCGACTTCGTTCGCGCGCTGGAGTACGGGATGCCGCCAACGGCCGGTGAAGGTATCGGCATCGACCGTCTGGTGATGCTGCTGACCAACTCCCCGTCGATCCGCGACGTGATCCTGTTCCCGCACATGCGGCCACAAGCGTAAGTGTTTCAATAAAAAAGCCGCCTAAAACAGGCGGCTTTTTATTGCCTGTCTGGTACAAACGTATCAATTGGTTACTTTTGAAGTAAGAGAGGAATACCTGTCGTGAACCGTGCAATTGCTCAAGAGGGTGCAGCGGACGTCGCCACTGCGGTCGCTGAAAGTGTTCAGTACCAGGGTCGCAAGGCCAGCCGACAGGGCAGTGAGCAGCGTCGACAGGACATTCTCGATGCGGCGATGCGCATTGTCGTGCGCGATGGCGTGCGGGCCGTGCGTCACCGTGCGGTGGCCGCCGAGGCTGGTGTGCCGCTGTCGGCCACCACTTACTATTTCAAGGACATCGATGACCTGCTCACCGATACCTTTGCCCAATACGTGGAACGCAGCGCGGCGTTCATGGCCAAGTTGTGGGCCAGCAACGAAGGCCTGCTGCGCGAGATGGTTGCTTATGGCGATGGCAGCCCCGAGTCCCGTTCACAGCTGGCTGACGATATCGCACGGCTGACCGCCGATTACGTGCAGCGCCAATTGCACAACCGTCGGGAACACTTGATGGCCGAGCAGGCGTTCCGCCAGGAGGCCCTGTTGAACCCGCGTTTGGCGGAGTTGGTGCGCTCGCATCAGCAAATTCTTCTGCAAGGCACCTGCCATTTTTTCGAGGTGTTGGGTTCCCGCGAGCCACAACAGGATGCCAAAGTGTTGACGGCGATTATCGGACGGATGGAATATCAGGGCCTGCTCAACGACGCCGAGCCTGTCGCCGAAGCCGAAATGCTCGGCATCCTCACGCGGTATATGCACCTGGTATTGGCGTCGGTGTAACCCTGTCCCCAGTAGGAGCTGCCGAAGGCTGCGATCTTTTGATCTTGATCTCTTGATACCGCAGCGAAGCAGGATCAAAAGATCGCAGCCTTCGGCAGCTCCTACAGGTCCGCGTGTGTTCATAGGGAGTTGTTGAATGAAAGCCTGGCGTGTCGTTGTGATCGCCTTGTCGTTCCTGCTGCTCAGCGGCTGTCTGGTGACCTTCAAGGAGCCGCTGCCCTCGAGCGAGCCCGCGCCTAAAGGGTTGCTCGGCAAATGGACCAGCACCAACGCCTGGGGCGAGCCGCTGAATCTGGAGCTGACGCGCCTGGGCGACAATCACTATCAGGCCGTCAGCTACTTCAAGGCTAAGCCCAAGGAGCGTGAAGCCTATCCCTTCACGGTGACCCGCCATGGCAGTCGCTGGTACCTGTCGGCCAGGGTGCCGGCGCAATTCGGTGGGCATTTCACTCTCTTGGGTTTTGAACTCACCGATAAGCATGAGCTGGTGGTCTACAACCTCGACCTCGAGCAGATCAACCAGGCCCTGAGGCAAAAAGTCCTCAGCGGCGAAGGCTTCCAGACCGACGACGGCGACGGCGTGTTGATCAACAACAATCTGGACCAGGTCTTCGCCTACCTAGACGACCCGGCCAATTCCGATGTGTTCGTCGAGGCTGTGCGCTATCAGCGCCTGGCCAAAGCCAAATAAACCCAGCACGTAAACGGTTTTTCTACAGGAGTTTCGGGTGGACGATTACCAGCAGTCGATACGCATTTTGTCCGATCGCATTGTGCTGGCGCAGACGCCGATTCGCGTCCTCGATGCAGTCAAGTGGGACGACAACATTCGCAAGGGTTTCCTCAAGGCCAAGGGCAAGGAAATGCCGGCGGTGGACCGCGATTACTACCTGAACCGGCCGCTGGCGTTCGACTCCAGCAAGGTAAAGCTGGAATTCCAGAACATAGAACGCGACATCACCCGTCAGCTCGGACAGTTCAACCCGGTTGGCCAGATCATGCGCCGCATGTGCAAGGAATACCGGATGGTGGTGCGCATGCTCGAAGCGCGCGGCACCGAGGACTTCGGGCTGATTTCACAGGAGCTTTACGGTGCCGCTTCCGACGCGTTCCACGCCGGCGACCCGACCCTTTCCGACCTGGGCCTGATGCTCTCGGATTACCTGAACAATATCGATGGCCGTGGCGACCTGAAGGACGAACCGAAAATCCTCACCGCCAAGGAAGCCGTCCACCTGCTGCAAACCCGCTTGAACAAGGTATTCGGCGAAGCCGAGGAAACCATTCGCGTATTCGAGTCCGACGGGATCGTCGCCGATGCGGCGGCTGGCGCCGACTACATCAAGATCCGCGCCGACGCGATGTTCAACGACCGTGACGTGCGCGCCCTGGAAGTCCACGAAGGGCTGGTGCATGTGGGGACCACGCTCAATGGCCTGAACCAGCCGATCTGCACCTTCCTCTCCAAAGGTCCGCCGTCGTCGACAGTGACTCAGGAAGGCCTGGCGATCCTGATGGAAATCATCACTTTCGCCTCATACCCGAGTCGCCTGCGCAAACTGACCAACCGCACCCGCGCCATTCACATGGTGGAAGAGGGCGCGGACTTCCTGCAGATCTTTGAGTTCTTCCGCGAGCAAGGTTTTGAAATGGCGGAAAGCTACGGCAACGCCAGTCGGGTTTTCCGTGGCTCGGTGCCGACGGGTCTGCCATTTACCAAAGACTTGTCCTACCTCAAGGGCTTTATCATGGTTTACAACTACATTCAGTTGGCCGTGCGTAAAGGCAAGCTTGAGCAGATACCGCTGCTGTTTTGCGGCAAGACCACGCTGGAAGACATGCGGACCTTGCGCCAGTTGGTGGATGAAGGGCTGGTGGTGCCACCGAAGTATCTGCCGGATCAGTTCCGTGACCTGAACGCGCTGTCGGCGTGGATGTGCTTCTCCAACTTCCTCAACCACTTGAGCCTGGACCGGATCGAAGCGGATTACTCCAATATCCTCTAACGTGTACGCCGTCCAAATGTGGGAGCGGGCTTGCTCGCGAATACGGTGTGTCAGTCGACATTAATGTTGAATGTTCAACCGCATTCGCGAGCAAGCCCGCTCCCACATTTGGTCCGTATTCCAACCAAACTTCACGAGGTTTCATCGGATGAGAATCCTCGGCTTCTTCTGCCTTCTCCTGACCTTGAGCGGCTGCAGCTCGCTGCTGTTCTACCCCGAGCCGGGCCAGCTGTTTACCCCGGAAAAAGCAAAACTCGAATACCGCGACATCACCCTAACCACCGCCGACGGCCTCAAGCTGCACGGCTGGTGGTTGCCGGCCAAAAGAGGTGTCGAGGTCAAAGGCACGGTGCTGCATCTGCACGGTAACGGCGGCAATCTGCCCATGCATCTTGGGGGGAGCTGGTGGTTGCCCAAAGAAGGGTATCAAGTGCTGCTGCTGGACTATCGCGGTTATGGATTGTCCGAGGGTGAAGCGACGCTGCCGGAGATCTATCAGGACATCGACGCCGCGTTCAAATGGCTCGATCAGGCGCCGGAGGTCAAGGGCAAGCCGCTGATCCTGCTCGGCCAAAGCCTCGGTGGTTCGATGGCCGTGCACTATCTGGTTCAGCACCCTGAACGCCAAAAACAACTCAAGGCCTTCGTCCTCGACGGCGTGCCCGCCAGCTACCGCAGTATCGGTCAATTTGCCCTGAGTCAATCCTGGCTGACCTGGCTGTTTCAGGTGCCACTGTCCTGGCTGGTGCCGGACGGCGACAGCGCGATCCATTCCATGGAGCAGCTGGGCGGCGTACCGAAACTGATCTACCACAGCATCGACGATCCGATCGTGCCCCTTTCCAACGGCATCCGTCTGTATCAAGCTGCGCCGCCGCCGCGGGTGCTGCAACTGACCCGTGGCGGTCATGTGCAGACGTTCGCCGACCCGGTCTGGCGCAAAGTCATGCTGCGTTTTCTCGATGACCCGCAGCATTTCAACGGTCTGCGCCGCCTGGGTGAAATCCCGAATTACCCGGCGCCGAAAAATTCTGAAGATGAACCACCAGAGAGTCCGCAATGAGTGAAGAACGTAACGCCATCCCGCTGATCATCACCGGTATCTGCAGCATCCTCGGCACCGTCGGGGCCCTGTGGTTCTACGGCTACCTGCACTTCGCCAAACCCGAAGATGCGCTGCTGCTCAGCGACTTCACGATGCTCAAGACTGTGCCGGGCGAAGACTACAAAGTCTCCCTGGAACCGGCCCCGCAAGTCGCGCAGTGCATCGATGGCGTGCTGGTGATGTTCGACACCGAACAGAAAGGCCTGAGCGGCGTGTTGGTCAACAACAAGAAAAAAGCCGTGCGCTGCATGGGCGAGGAAACCCCGCAGAAGCTGCAACCGTAGCGCGCCCGAAAAGATCGCAGCCTCGTTTCACTCGACAGCTCCTACAGAAGCACGCGGTCTATGTAGGAGCTGTCGAGTGAAACGAGGCTGCGATCTTTTGATCTTAAAAACAAAAGCCCCGCCTGATCAGATCAGGCGGGGCTTTTGCGTTACAGCAGGTTCAACTCAGTTCGAGCTGACCGCAGAACGCGGGATCACCGGCTGGTTGTCGTTGGAAATGGTCACTTCCACCCGACGGTTCATTGCACGACCCGAGACGCTGCTGTTCTCGGCCACCGGGTATTCTTTGCCATAACCCTGCGACACGATACGCGTTGGATCAACGCCCATTTTCACCAGCGCCGTTCGCACGGAACCGGCACGACGCTCGGACAGCGACTGGTTGTGGTTCGCGGTGCCCGTGCTGTCGGTGTAGCCCTCGACGATCACTTTGCGATCAGGGTTTTCCGAGAGGAATTGCGCCAGTTTGTTGATATTCACCAGACCGCTGGACTTCAGATCAGCCCTGTCAGTGGCAAACAACACATCACCGAATGTCACCAAGGTGCCGCGATCAGTCTGCTTGGCGTTCAGGCTGTCCTGCAATTGCTTGATCTGCGCGTCGCGGGCATCCAGACGAGCTTGGGCGCGCTGCGCGGAAGCATTTTTCAGATTGGCTTCGGCGTTGCGCAGGGCGATGGTCTGCTTCGCCACTTCGACACGTTGATTGGTCAGGTAAGCCAGTTGATCGACCTTGGCCTGGTCCTCTTTGTCCTGGTAAGCCTTGTCAGCCTTGTCCAGGTAATCGCTGGCTTCTTTGGTTTCCAGCGCCGCGACTTTGCTGGCTTGCGGGTTGGTTTGCAGGCCGGTGTAGTTGGTGCGGGCCTGTTCCAGGTTCGCGTTTGGCGGCGTGGAGCAGGCGGCCAGTGCAACGCTTGCGGCCAGCAGGGCAGGGATCATCAATTGTTTACGCATGGTGGTTTCGTCCTTTTAGTCGAGTAAGAAGTGCGTCGTGCCGGCCGCTTATTGAACGGTGCGCTGGCTTTCCTGACGCAGTTCTTGAACACCTTTCTGAGAGTCCTTCACAGCCTGTTCAGCTTTCAACGCCTGGGCTTTGCGTTCAGCCACGCGAGCGTCCCACTCGGCCTGTTCGGCCAGGACTTTGGCTTCGTCATATTTTTTGTCGTGCATGGCGATTTCGGCTTGTTTGAGCTTGTCCTGCGCGGACTTCATTTCCACTGCCGCGAATTCGGTACCGCCGGCACTGACGGCGCTGTTGACCGCCGATTCCGTCACGGCGAATTGCTCGCTTGGCGGGTTACCGGCACAACCGGCCAGGACGAAGCTGCTGCCGATGGCCAGTGCAGCCAGTTTCAGGCTACGCAGAGGGGGGAACGAGGATTTGGCAGTTCGGGTCTTCATGGTCTTCAACTCCATTGGAAAAACTCCTGAAAAACTTAAAAATCCATCCTGGGCAAGGAGCCGCAACCTTCAATTTCCGGGGGTGTTTTGAAACGGCCGTCCCAGGCGTGGTTAATGGGTGTGACCCGAGGCGTTTTTCAAAAGTTCAGAGAATATGGCTCATTGCCCAAAAAACTTTGACCGGGCGGACAAGGCTCTAAACCGGGTATTTTTACCGCAAGCAGCAGTACTCCCGGCCCTGTAGTGGGCTGGGAGTACGCATTTTTGGAGGGGGAAGAAGTGCGGTAATCAGTGTTTCTGTTTGTCGTCGATGGCCGACAAATCGTGCAAATGACGACGGGACAATGCGAGAAAACGCGGAGTCGGACCGACGTCTTCGTACAGCGGATCACCTTCTTCGTCGGTGGCCACGACGGTCGAGCCCTTCACATACGGAAAGCTCTTTTCGAGCTCTTCCAGGGCGGCGCCGATCAGCTCGCCGAGCAGTTCTTCGGGCTGCCGTTTGGGGTACATATCGATAATGGCCGCCAGCCGTGCGGCGGCCTCCACATCCAGATGAATCGAGTATCCGGTGTCGGTCAGGCGACCCTTGGCGTTTTCTTCCCAGTGATGGGCAAGCTCGCGGATTTTCATAGTGACCTCAATGCGCACCTGCTCGTGGCAGGCAGTGTCAGTGTCCGGCAAAGGCCGGCGGCAGCCGTTGTACGGCTTACTCTTCAGACTAGCTTTAACGCCCAAGGTTTAAAGTCCCTTCGTCGTCTAATGGTGAACGTTGGGGGGGATTGGGTGTATATCCGTTTTTGCGGTAGCGGCGGCTATCGGTTTCGCTTTTACAGCGAGTCACTTGGAAATACGGAATGCCGCCCAACCCCAAGTAACCAAGGGCTCTTGCCCCTTTCGTTCGGTGCCTCGCCTAGGCTCGCCATGCCCTCGCTCCGGTCCTGCTCCGTGGGCCCGCCGCCATCGGCCATCCATGGCCGGGGGCGGCTAACCCGGCATCCATGCCGGGTTGCCCACTGCGCAGAACCTCCACTCGGCCTCTCGAGGGGGCGGTGCATCAAGATCAAAAGCTGCAGGCGAGCTAACGCTCGACCTGTTGAGTGGTGAGGAGCGTGCGTACACCCCCTCCCCCCGGTAGGAGCTGTCGAGTGAAACGAGGCTGCGATCTTTTGATCTTGCTGTGGCTGTGGCTGTGGCTGTGGCTGTGGCTGTGGCTGTGGCTGTGGCTGTGGCTTTTGATTTTGATCTACTGCCCCTTTCCCAGAGGCCGAACGCAGGCGTTGCGCAGGGGGCACCGCGGCAAGGATGCCGCGGTAGCCGCCCCCGGCCATGGATGGCCGATGGCGGCGGGCCCCCGGAGCAATGCCGGAGTGAGGGCATGCCGAGCCCAGGCGAGGCACCGAATGGAGGGGCAAAGCCTTTTGCTTACTTTTCGGCGTTTGGAAAAGTGAGTCGCTGTAAAAGCGAAACCGTAATCAGCCATCACCGCAGAAACGGATATGTACCCACCAACCCCAATCCCCAATCCCCAATCCCCAATCCCAAAACTTTCTCAGGCGAACAGCATTCCCATCGTCGTCTGCTTGTAAGAACCGCTTTACAGCGGCACTCTCTAACTCAAGAGCATGGACACCAAGTCACCCGGATTTTCGCTGGAGAACTGCTGATGACCGATATTGATGCACGCTTGCGCGAGGATGTTCACCTGTTGGGTGAGCTGTTGGGCAACACCATTCGCGAGCAGTACGGGGACGGTTTTCTCGACAAGATCGAGCAGATCCGCAAAGGCGCCAAGGCCGACCGTCGCGGTTCGATGGACGCTGAACTGAGCGCCAGCCTCAACCAATTGAGCGAAGAAGAGTTGCTGCCGGTGGCGCGGGCGTTCAACCAGTTTCTCAACCTGGCCAATATCGCCGAGCAATATCAGCTGATTCACCGTCGCGAAGAGTCGCAGCCTGCACCGTTCGAGGCGCGGGTACTACCGGAACTGCTCGCCCGCCTGAGCGCTGAAGGTCATGGCGCCGAATCCCTGGCCCGGCAACTGGGACGGCTGGAGATCGAACTGGTCCTCACCGCTCACCCGACTGAAGTGGCGCGCCGCACGCTGATCCAGAAGTACGACGCGATTGCCGCACAACTGGCCGCCCAGGACCATCGCGACCTGACCACCGCCGAATGCGAGCAGATCCACACGAAGTTGCAGCGTCTGATCGCCGAGGCCTGGCACACCGAAGAAATCCGTCGCACCCGCCCAACCCCGGTGGATGAAGCCAAGTGGGGCTTCGCAGTGATCGAGCATTCGCTGTGGCAGGCGATTCCCAACTATTTGCGCAAGGCTGATAAAGCCCTGCATGACGCCACTGGCCTGCACCTTCCACTGGAGGCCGCACCGATTCGCTTTGCCTCGTGGATGGGCGGCGACCGGGACGGCAACCCCAACGTGACCGCTGCCGTAACCCGTGAAGTCTTGCTGCTGGCGCGGTGGATGGCCGCGGACTTGTACCTGCGCGATGTCGATCGCCTGGCGGCCGAGTTGTCGATGCAGCAGGCCAGCGATGAATTGAAGGCCAAGGCCGGGGACAGCGCCGAACCTTACCGTGCGGTGCTTAAACAGCTGCGTGAACGCCTGCGCGCGACGCGTAACTGGGCTCACGCCTCCTTGACGACGACCACGCCGGCACCCGCCGATGTGTTGCAAAACAATCGCGAGCTGCTCGATCCGCTGGAGCTGTGCTACCACTCGCTGCATGAGTGCGGCATGGGCGTGATCGCTGATGGGCCGCTGCTCGATTGCCTGCGCCGGGCGGTGACGTTCGGGCTGTTCCTGGTGCGGCTCGATGTGCGTCAGGACTCGACGCGACATACCGCGGCGATGACCGAGATCACCGATTACCTGGGCCTGGGGCGCTACGAGGACTGGAGCGAGGAAGAGCGCATCGTCTTCCTGATGCGTGAGCTGAACAACCGCCGGCCGTTACTGCCGGCGTACTTCAAGCCATCGGCGGACACCGCTGAAGTGATGGCGACCTGCCGGGAAATCGCTGCGGCACCGGGTGCATCGCTCGGTTCTTATGTGATCTCCATGGCCGGCGCCGCTTCCGACGTGCTGGCCGTGCAACTGCTGCTCAAAGAGTCTGGCGTGTTGCGGCCGATGCGCGTGGTGCCGCTGTTCGAAACCCTTGCCGACCTCGACAACGCCGGCCCGGTGATTGAAAAGCTCTTGCTGCTTCCGGGTTATCGCGCGCGCTTGCAAGGGCCGCAGGAAGTGATGATCGGCTACTCCGACTCGGCCAAGGATGCCGGCACTACCGCGGCGGCCTGGGCGCAGTATCGGGCGCAGGAGCGCTTGGTCGACATCTGCCGCGAGCAGCAAGTGGAACTGCTGTTGTTCCACGGTCGCGGTGGCACCGTGGGTCGCGGCGGCGGCCCGGCACACGCGGCGATTCTGTCGCAACCGCCGGGTTCGGTGGCGGGGCGTTTCCGTACCACCGAGCAGGGGGAAATGATTCGTTTCAAATTCGGCCTGCCGGACATCGCCGAGCAGAACCTCAATCTGTATCTGGCAGCGGTATTGGAAGCGACCTTGCTACCGCCGCCGCCACCGGAGCCTGCCTGGCGCAATCTGATGGACGAATTGGCCGCCGACGGTGTCAGCGCTTATCGCGCCGTGGTGCGGGAAAATCCGCAATTCGTTGAGTATTTCCGCCAGTCCACCCCGGAGCAGGAACTGGGACGCTTGCCGTTGGGCAGTCGCCCGGCCAAGCGCCGCGCTGGCGGGATTGAAAGCCTGCGGGCGATCCCGTGGATCTTCGGCTGGACCCAGACGCGTCTGATGTTGCCGGCGTGGCTCGGCTGGGAAGCGGCGCTGAGCAAGGCGCTGGAGCGCGGCGAAGGCGAGCTGCTGGGGCAGATGCGCGAGCAGTGGCCGTTCTTCCGCACGCGCATCGATATGCTGGAAATGGTGTTGGCCAAGGCCGATGCCGATATCGCCCGGTCTTACGATGAGCGTTTGGTCGAGCCGGATCTGCTCCCTTTGGGGGCGCATTTACGCGACCTATTGTCGCAGGCGTGCTCGGTGGTCCTGGGGCTGACCGGTCAGTCGCAGCTACTGGCACATAGCCCAGCCACGCTTGAATTCATCCGCTTGCGCAACACTTACCTCGACCCTCTTCATCTATTGCAGGCTGAGTTGTTGGCGCGTTCGCGACAACAGGAAGTGGCACAGGGCAGTCCGGTAGAACAGGCGCTACTGGTGTCTGTGGCGGGGATTGCCGCCGGTTTGCGTAATACCGGCTAAGGTTTTCGTCGTGGGGCAAGGCACTCGGCGCGAGCGTCGAGTTGCCTGTGGGCGAGGGCTTGAAAAGTGCTGCCAGGCGACAGTTAGTGATGGGGTTGCGACTAGGGTTACCCCGACGAAAGGCCACATCAGGCGTGGGTTTCTCCGACTTTCGGCGGCTTGTGTGGTCCGGGCCTGCTGTGTATCTTGATCAGCCTTTGACCGTTTGGGCGGTCACGACCCTTTTATTGAGATTGGCCCCACGAGGCGAATCTGACGTTATCTATATAAAAAATTGAGGAGCACATCGATGCGCGTCATTCTGCTGGGAGCTCCCGGGGCCGGTAAAGGTACTCAGGCTAAGTTCATCACCGAAAAATTCGGTATCCCGCAAATCTCCACCGGCGACATGCTGCGTGCAGCGGTCAAGGCCGGCACCGAGCTGGGCCTGATCGCCAAGAGCGTCATGGACAGCGGTGGTCTGGTTTCCGATGACCTGATCATCAACCTGGTCAAGGAACGCATCAGCCAGGCCGATTGCGCCAACGGTTTCCTGTTCGACGGTTTCCCGCGCACCATTCCTCAGGCTGAAGCCCTGGTGAAAGCCGGCGTGGAGCTGGATCACGTGGTCGAAATCGCCGTCGACGACGAAGAAATCGTTCAGCGTATCGCTGGTCGTCGCGTTCACGAGGCCAGCGGCCGCGTGTACCACACCGTCTACAACCCGCCGAAAATCGCCGGCAAGGACGACATCACCGGTGAAGCACTGGTGCAGCGCAAGGACGACACCGAAGAAACCGTGCGTCATCGCCTTTCGGTCTACCATTCCCAAACCAAGCCTCTGGTAGCGTTTTACCAGAACCTGGCCGCTGATCTGGGCAAACCGAAGTACAGCCACATCGAAGGTGTTGGCTCGGTTGAAGCGATCACCGGCAAGGTGCTTGAAGCACTGAGCTGAAAAGTCTGAATCGCTTCATCTTCTACGGCCCGCTTGCGGGCCGTAGTTGTTTATACTGGCGCACTTTTTCTGACCTCTCTTACGGAAACATCGATGAGCACCTTGCTGGCCCTGGACACCGCGACTGAAGCTTGCTCCGTTGCCTTGCTGCATGACGGCAAAGTCACGAGCCATTACGAGGTGATCCCGCGCCTGCATGCGCAGAAGCTGCTGCCGATGATTCAGCAGTTGCTGGCGGATGCCGGGACCACCCTGCAAGCGGTCGATGCCATCGCTTTCGGACGTGGTCCGGGTGCGTTCACTGGCGTGCGGATCGCCATCGGCGTGGTGCAGGGGCTGGCGTTTGCGCTGGATCGTCCGGTGTTACCAGTATCGAACCTGGCCGTGCTGGCGCAGCGGGCTTATCGCGAACACGGCGTGAGCCAGGTCGCGGCCGCCATCGATGCGCGCATGGACGAAGTGTATTGGGGTTGCTACCGCGAAACGGCGGGGGAGATGCGGTTGGTTGGCAATGAAGCCGTGCTGCCGCCGGAAGTGGCCGCGTTGCCGGCAGACGCCAGCGGTGAGTGGTTTGGCGCGGGCACTGGCTGGGGTTATGCCGAGCGAATCGCCGTCAGCCTGACCGGGCAGGATGCGGGCATGCTGCCTCACGCTGAAGACCTGTTGACCCTGGCGCGTTTTGCCTGGGCGCGTGGCGAGGCGATCGTGGCTGATGAGGCTCAGCCGGTTTATTTGCGGGATAAGGTTGCGACCCCGAAGGCGCGTTAATTCATTGCAGCGAGTTGGCCCCATCGCGAGCAAGCTCGCTCCCACAGGGTTTACGCTAACCCCTGTGGGAGCGGGCTTGCCCGCGATGGCGGACTGCGCAACGCTGCCAATCGTCACTTTATGCCCCAGCTTTTAAACCTTTTCGCTTTTATGTGTTCTAGTTATCACTCGGCAGTTTGCGAAGCGGGCTATGCGCCACTAAACTGCCACCATTGATCCCGGACATGTACTCATGCGTATAGACGGCGTTCCCTCCCAGTCCTACCCCATCAAACGCAAGCCTCGCAAAGGCCCTGTGGCGGATGACGACTACGTCGATATTGACGGCGAGCTGGAAATTCCATCCGAAGAGCAAATGGCTGCCCGCGCTGCCAAAGCCTCTGCACAACGCTTGAGCAATCTCCCCGCCCGTCAACAAGACATGCTTTATCACCGTGCCATGAGCAGCAGTGTTGCGAAGGCCCTGGCCAGCTACCTGAGCACCGCCGGTTTTGTCGATTGGGATTCGGATGTGCTGGGCCTCGACCTGTACATCTGATGCTGCCTTACTACCTGGGCTGTCCGTCCTGGAGTGAAAACGCCTGGCGCGATTATCTTTATCCGTCAGACGCCAAACCCGCTGAGTTTCTGAATCTCTATTCCCAAGTGTTTAACGCTGTGGAAGGCAATACGACCTTCTACGCGAGCCCGGCTGCGACTACTGTGCAACGTTGGGCCGAGACCATGCCCGAACACTTTCGCTTCACTGCCAAGTTCCCCGGTGACATCAGCCACAGCGGTGACCTGCGCGAACAATTGACCGCTGCCGAAACCTTCCTGCAATTGCTCAGCCCCCTCGGCGAACGGGTTTCACCGCTGTGGCTGCAACTGTCCAAAAGCTTTACGCCGCAGCGACTGTCGGAGCTTGCCGGTTTTATCGATGCTGTGGACCGGCCTCTGGCGGTTGAAGTGCGGCATGACGAGTTCTTCGCCAAGGGCGATGCCGAGAGAATGCTCAATCGCCTGCTACTGGATCGCGGTGTCGAGCGTATCTGCCTTGATCCCCGCGCGCTGTTCAGCTGCACATCGACCGATCCCTCGGTACTTCACGCCCAATCGAAAAAGCCCAGGGTGCCGCCCCGTCCGGCCGCCTTCACGCAATGTCCGCAGGTGCGCTTCATCGGCCATCCGCAGCTTGAGGCCAACGACCCGTTCCTGCTGCCGTGGGTCGAGAAAATCGCCGTGTGGATCGAAGAGGGTCGTACGCCTTATATCTTCCTGCACACCGCCGACAACCTGCTGGCCGCCAAACTGGCGCAACGTTTCCACGCAAAACTGATGCTGCGTTTACCTGGCCTGCCGCCGCTGCCTGAGCTATACAGAGAGCCCGCTGCCGAGCAACTTGACCTGCTCTGAAGCGGATTCCCTGCCCTTTTCAGGAGCCTGCCAATGGATGCGCAAACCCTTCGAGCCCAAGCGTTTAAAGCACTGCACGAACGCGCGGGGGCTTTTGTCATTCCTAACCCGTGGGATGCCGGCTCGGCGAAAATGCTCGCCAGCCTTGGTTTCGAAGCGCTGGCGACCACCAGTGCCGGTTACGCCTTTTCCAACGCCCGCCCCGATGGCGCGCTGACGCTGGACGACACTCTGGCAAACGTTCGGGCGATTGTTGCGGCAACCGATCTGCCCGTCGCCGTCGATCTGGAAAACGGCTTCGCTGATGATCCAGCCGAATGCGCACAGAGTATTTTGCGTGCGGCAGAGGCCGGTGCGGTTGGCGGCTCTATCGAAGATGCCACTGGCCGTGCAGCAGCGCCGATCTACTGCTTCGAGCATGCCGTCGCGCGCATCGAGGCTGCCGTGGCAGCCGCTCGCAGCTTGCCGTTTCCCTTTATGTTGACCGCTCGCGCGGAGAACTTTCTGCACGGCAACCCTGATCTCGCCGATACCATTCGCCGCTTGCAGGCGTTTGCCGAGGCGGGGGCCGACGTGCTTTATGCGCCGGGTCTGCGCAGTGCTGAAGATGTGTTGGCGGTGGTCCGCGCCGTGGCGCCCAAGCCAGTCAATGTGCTGATGTCCGGTGGGCTCAAACTGACGGTCGAGCAGTTGAGCGAAATGGGCGTCAAACGCATCAGCGTCGGCTCGGCTCTGGCCCTGGCAGCCTATGGCGAGTTTTTCCGCGCTGCCGAAGAGATCAAGACGTCGGGCACATTCGGGTTCACGTCGCGGTCCATGCCGTACGCCCAGGCCAATCAATTGTTCAAAGGCTGACGATGCGGTTTCGGTGGTGGCTGCTGTTGATGCTGTTAATCATTGGCACGGCGGCGGTGAGCGTCTGGCGCGGCTGGATCTCTCTGCCACCACAGTGGAATCCCTGGGCGCCGCTGGACGTGAAGGCCGCGCCCAATTTTCTGACCCGCTACAAACTGATGCGCCTGAGCGATGATCCGCAGTTGTGCGATCAAGCCCTGAGCAGCTCGGGATTGCGCGTGACCCATCAGGCCGACAGCCCCGATGCGACGTGTCCATTGATCAACGCCTTGCGTGTGCAAGGCGGCGAGGTGGCGCTGAGCAGCAGTTTCCTCGCCAGTTGCCGCCTGGCGGTGTCGTTTGCCCTGTTCGAACACCACGCCCTGCAACCCGCCGCGCAAGCGGTCTACGGTCAAGCAGTAACGCGTGTCGACCATCTCGGCAGCTTTGCCTGTCGCAACGTCTACAGCCGCGAAAACGGCAGACGCAGCCAGCATGCAAGTGCCAATGCGCTGGACATCGCCGGTTTTCGCTTGGCCGATGGCCGATCCATCAACGTGCTCAAGGATTGGCCGAAGGATAATCAGGACGCACGGTTTTTACGTCAGGTTCGCGATAGCGCCTGCGACATGTTCAGTGTGGTATTGAGTCCGGACTACAACGCCGCCCATCGCAATCACTTTCATGTGGATGTCGGGCCGTGGTGGGTGTGTCGCTGAAGGCCTGTTATTGAAGGTCAGGCGGCGATACGCAGGTTCTGCAGGACGATCGGGCGAGCCCAGCCGTTATCGAAATCGAGTTGTTTCTGTTGCTCCACCAGCTCTTCGGGCGAGAACGGCGGGAATGGCTTGTCCAGCAGATCGAGTTCGAACTCGGCGATCGGCAGGTGCAGTGGACGCGGTTGCGGGGCGGCGCCAGGCACTGGCAGCGGTTGACCGGCAGTAAGCACGATCGGGCGGACCCAGCGGCTTTCGAAGTCCTGTTGCTTCTGTTGAGCGACGATTTCTTGTGCCGGGAACGGTGGGAAAGGTTTGTCGGCCAGGTCCATTTCGAACTCGGCAATCGGCAGGAACAGTGGCTCGGGAGGGCGGACCTCGGTTTCTTTCACATCGCATTCGCGCTGGGAAATGATATGAGCCAGCAGTTCGCTGCCAACGGTGGGTTCGACCGGGCTGTCGAGATCGACCGGTGGAAAGTTGAGAGAAGCCGGTACGACATCGCCCGACTGATCGGCCAGGGCCTGGGCAAAGAAATCCTGCCACAGGTGACTGACGCCGCTCAGTGCTTGGGAGTTTCGTAGACCAAAATCGCCGTGGGGCGAGATGTAGCCTATCGATGTGCGTTGAATGTCTGACATTTCTCTCGGTCGACGCTCAGCTCTGGCAAAATGCTCGATAGTTTTGTTATCGGCCGTTTTTGCCGATCATTAATTTTTTGAGCGTGTTTTCCCATGATTGAGCAACCTGCGGCCTGCCGCATCCATGTCGAGGCCCTGGCCGCGACTTTTCAGCCACAGGCCGAACAATGGGCCGAGCGCCTGGGTTTGCCGATGCAGGTGGATGACGGTGAGTTTGCCTTGCAGGTCGGCGACCAGGGTTTGCAGCTACAGCAACTGGGCCCGGACGCACCGGGGCCGGTGCGGGTGGACTTTGTCGAGGGCGGTGCGGCCCATCGCCGCTTGTACGGCGGCGGTAGCGGTCAGATGATCGCCAAGGCGGTCGGGGTTGCCCAAGGCGTGCGTCCGCGCGTGCTGGATGCCACGGCGGGGCTGGGCAAAGATGCGTTCGTGCTGGCGAGCCTGGGCTGCGAGATGAGCCTGATCGAGCGTCAGCCGCTGATTGGCGCGTTGCTCGAAGATGGCCTGGCACGCGGCGCGGAAGACTTTGACGTGGCGCCGATTGTGGCGCGGATGCGCTTGCTCAAGGGCAATTCGATCGAGGTGATGCGCAATTGGGAAGGCGAGCCGCCACAGGTGATCTACCTCGACCCGATGTTTCCCCATCGTGAGAAAACGGCCTTGGTGAAGAAGGAAATGCGCCTGTTTCGGCCGCTGGTAGGCGATGACCCGGATGCGCCAGCACTGCTCGAAGCGGCGTTGGCGTTGGCCAGCCATCGAGTGGTGGTCAAGCGCCCGCGCAAGGCGCCGTGTATCGAAGGGCCGAAGCCGAGTCATGCGCTGGATGGGAAATCCAGCCGGTATGACATTTACCCGAAGAAAGCGCTCAAGCCTTAAGACCGCGTCGCTCCCATCGCGAGCAAGCTCGCTCCCACATTCGACCGCGTTCCCTTGAGAAGACTCGGTCAAATGTGGGAGCGGGCTTGCTCGCGAAGGGGCCAGAACAGACAACCGAAACCTATCAGGCTGTCTCTGGTCTATACGCCCGCATAAACAACCCCACCACTTCCTGCACATGGCTCTCGGCCGCATCCCCGGTCAACGGCTCGCCACAGCCATAAAGCAGCCTGAAATTCCCCGCACCCTTGAGCAGGCAGAAGAAATGCTCGGCCGCATTGCGCGGTTTGTCGATGCTCAACGCGCCGCTCTGATCAACCTTGGTCAGCAACCGCTCCATGCCCTGCAGCATGCGCTCAGGCCCGGCCTCGAAGAAGATCAGCGAGAGTTTCGGGTCCTGGCTGCCCAGCGTCATCATCAGCCGGTGCAGATTGACCGATTCGTCACTGTTGATCAGTTGATGAAAGCCGCGCGCGATGTTCAACAGCACCGTTTCTACGGCAGTGCCGTCCGGCAATTCGAAAAACAACGTCGGCAATTGCTCTTCGCACTTGGCCATCACGGCGGCGGAGAACAGCGTCTCCTTGTCGTTGAAATGGCTGTAGACCGTCAGCTTCGACACACCGGCATCGGCCGCGACGGCGTCCATGCTGGTATTCGCATAACCCTTGCTCAGAAACAGAATTTTCGCCGCATCGAGGATCGCCTGGCGCTTGGCCAGATCCTTGGGACGGCCCGGACCGTTGGGTGCTGAAAGATTGTTCGACATTATTCGCTTTTAATACTGGACTGGTGAGTTTGCTATTAATAACATACCGCTCAGTATAATTATTCCAAGCACCATTAGCGAAAGGTCCTTCACCATGTTCCGCTATGCCTTGCCCCTCGCGTTGCCAGTCTGTCTGGCGTTTTTATTGTCTGCGTGTGGTCACGAAGAGGCGCCTCAAGTCACCGTTCGCCCGGCCATGGTCGTACAGCCAGAGCCGTCGTCCCAGGCGATGGAAAGTTTTCCCGGTGAAGTCCGCGCTCGCTATGAGCCAGACCTGGCGTTTCGCATTGGCGGTAAAGTCAGTCGACGACTGGTCGAAGAGGGGCAGCGGGTCAAGGCTGATCAACCTTTGGCGGAGCTCGATCCTCAGGACGTGCGCCTGCAACTGGAAGCCACCCGTGCCCAGGTCGCCGCTGCCGAGGCCAACCTGAGCCTGGTGCGCGCCGAACGTGATCGCTACAAGACCCTGATGGACCGTCAGATGGTCAGCCGTTCGCAGTACGACAATTCCGAAAACCTTTACCGATCCGGTGAAGCCCGCCTCAAGCAAATCAAAGCCGAATTCAACGTTTCGACCAATCAGGCCAGTTACGCCGTGCTGCGTGCGCCTCAGGATGGCGTGGTGGCTAAACGCGCGGTTGAAGTCGGGCAAGTGGTGGCGGCGGGGCAAACCGTATTTACCCTCGCCACCGATGGCGAACGCGAGGTGTTGATCAGCGTGCCGGAGCAGAGCTTTGGCCGCTTCAAGGTCGGTCAGCCAGTGTCAGTCGAACTGTGGACCCAACCCGACCAACGTTTCGCCGGGCGCATCCGTGAGCTGTCGCCCGCTGCCGATCCCAAATCGCGCACCTTTGCCGCCCGCATCGCGTTCACTGCCGGCAAGGTCCCCGCTGAACTCGGCCAGAGCGCCCGGGTGTTCGTTCAGACATCCGATGTGGTGCCGCTGTCGGTGCCGCTTTCCGCGCTGACCGCGGAAAACGGCGCGACCTACGTCTGGGTTGTCACTACCAACAACACCTTGAAGAAAACCCCGGTCCGGGTCGGTGCCTTCGGCGAGAAAACCGTACCGGTGCTCGAAGGCCTGAATGCCAGCGACTGGGTGGTGGCCGCTGGCGTCCATGTGCTGCTTGAAGGGCAGCAGGTGCGTCCGGTGGATCGCTCCAACCGCGTGGTCAATCTGGCGGACAAGGAGTAATCCCCAATGGGTTTCAATCTTTCCGAATGGGCGCTGCGTAATCGCCAGATCGTACTGTTCCTGATGCTCTTGCTGGCCATTGTCGGCGCACTGTCCTACACCAAGCTCGGCCAAAGTGAAGACCCGCCGTTCACCTTCAAGGCCATGGTGATTCGTACCAACTGGCCTGGGGCCACGGCGCAGGAAGTGTCGCGCCAGGTCACTGAGCGTATTGAAAAGAAACTGATGGAAACCGGCGAATACGAACGCATCGTTTCGTTCTCCCGTCCGGGCGAATCCCAAGTGACGTTCGTTGCCCGTGATTCCATGCACTCGGTGGAAATCCCGGACCTCTGGTACCAGGTTCGCAAGAAGATCAGCGACATTCGTCAGACCCTGCCACCGGGCATCCAGGGGCCATTCTTCAATGATGAGTTCGGCACAACGTTTGGCAACATCTACGCGCTGACGGGCGAAGGTTTTGATTACGCGGTGCTCAAGGACTACGCCGACCGCGTGCAGATTCAGCTGCAACGGGTCAAGGATGTGGGCAAGGTCGATCTGCTCGGGTTACAGGACGAGAAGATCTGGATCGAACTCTCCAACGTCAAACTCGCCACCCTCGGCCTGCCTTTGTCGGCGGTGCAGCAGGCCCTTGAAGAGCAAAACGCGGTGTCCACCGCCGGGTTCTTCGAGACCTCCAGCGAGCGATTGCAGCTACGCGTCTCGGGGAATTTTCAGACGGTCGAAGAGATCAAGAGCTTCCCTATCCGCGTCGGTGATCGTACGTTCCGCATCGCCGATGTGGCGGATGTGCGTCGGGGTTTCAACGATCCGCCAGCGCCAAGCATGCGCTTCATGGCGGAAAACGCCATCGGTCTGGCCGTGGCCATGAAGGACGGTGGCGACATTCTGGTGCTGGGCAAGGCGTTGGAAATCGAATTCGACCGCATCCAGAAAAATCTCCCTGCCGGTATGCAGCTGCGCAAGGTCTCCGACCAGCCCGCCGCTGTGAAAAGCAGTGTCGGTGAATTTGTTCAGGTGCTGGTGGAAGCACTGGCAATCGTCCTGCTGGTGAGCTTCTTCTCCCTCGGCGTGCGCACCGGCATGGTGGTCGCGTTGGCGATTCCTTTGGTATTGGCGATGACGTTCGCCTGCATGTATTACCTGGGAATCGGCCTGCACAAGATTTCCCTCGGGGCGTTGGTGCTGGCGCTGGGTTT
This sequence comes from Pseudomonas sp. ACM7, assembly GCF_004136015.1. Taxonomy (NCBI): domain Bacteria; kingdom Pseudomonadati; phylum Pseudomonadota; class Gammaproteobacteria; order Pseudomonadales; family Pseudomonadaceae; genus Pseudomonas; species Pseudomonas sp. ACM7. Next base: position 4,039,815 of record NZ_CP024866.1, read on the forward strand.
GTTGGTGGACGACGCGATCATCGCCGTGGAAATGATGGCGATCAAAATGGAGCAGGGCTTCGACCGGATCAAGGCGGCCAGTTACGCCTGGACCAGCACCGCATTCCCGATGCTCACCGGTACGCTGATCACCGCTGCCGGCTTCCTGCCGATTGCCACTGCGCAATCGGGCACGGGTGAATACACGCGTTCGATCTTCCAGGTGGTGACCATCGCGTTGCTGGCCTCGTGGGTGGCCGCTGTTGTGTTTGTGCCTTATCTGGGGGAAAAACTCCTGCCGGATCTGGCGAAGATTCATGCAGCCAAACATGGCACCGGCGACGGTCAGCCCGACCCTTACGGCACGCCGTTCTATCAGCGCGTCAGACGCTTGGTTGAGTGGTGCGTACGGCGGCGCAAGACGGTCATTGTCCTGACGGCCGTGTTGTTTATCGGCTCTGTCATCCTGTTTCGCTTTGTGCCGCAACAGTTCTTCCCGGCATCGGGTCGTCTGGAGTTGATGGTCGATCTGAAACTGGCGGAAGGTGCCTCGTTGAGCAACACCCGAGATGAGGTCAAACGCCTCGAAGCACTGCTGAAGGATCACGCCGGTATCGACAACTATGTCGCTTACGTTGGCACCGGTTCGCCACGTTTTTACCTGCCGCTGGATCAACAACTTCCTGCAGCGAGCTTCGCGCAGTTTGTAGTCCTGGCCAAAACCATCGAGGAGCGCGAAACCCTGCGCACCTGGCTGATCGAAGCCCTCAAGGAACAATTCCCGGCCCTGCGCGCGCGGGTGACGCGTCTGGAGAACGGGCCACCGGTTGGCTATCCGATGCAGTTCCGGGTCACCGGTGAGCACATCGAGGAAGTCCGCGCGCTGGCCCGTAAAGTGGCCGCCAAGGTTCGCGAGAACCCGCATGTGGTCAACGTCCATCTGGATTGGGAAGAACCGAGCAAAGTCGTTTATCTGAACGTCGATCAGGACCGCGCCCGGGCGCTTGGCGTGAGCACCGCGAACCTGTCGAAGTTCCTGCAAAGCTCTCTGACCGGTTCCAGCGTCAGCCAGTACCGTGAAGACAACGAGTTGATCGAGATTCTATTGCGCGGCACGTTGCATGAACGTACCGAACTGTCATTGCTGCCAAGCCTGGCGGTGCCGACTGACAACGGTCGCAGCGTGGCGCTGTCGCAAATCGCGACGCTGGAATACGGCTTCGAAGAAGGCATCATCTGGCACCGCAACCGCTTGCCGAACGTGACGGTCCGCGCCGACATTTACGGTAAGGAGCAACCGGCGACGCTGGTGCAGCAGATCATGCCGACCCTCGATCCGATCCGCGCCGAACTGCCGGACGGCTACTTGCTGGAAGTCGGCGGCACTGTAGAGGACTCGGCTCGCGGGCAGAATTCGGTGAAGGCCGGTGTGCCGCTTTTCATCGTGGTGGTGCTGACATTGCTGATGCTGCAACTGCGTAGTTTCTCACGCACGGTAATGGTGTTTCTGACGGCGCCTTTGGGTTTGATCGGTGTGACCTTGTTCCTGATGGTGTTCCGTCAGCCGTTCGGTTTCGTCGCCATGCTCGGCACCATCGCGCTCTCCGGGATGATCATGCGTAACTCGGTGATTCTGGTGGACCAGATCGAGCAGGACATCGCTGCAGGGCTCAAGCCTTGGCAGGCGATTATTGAAGCCACGGTGCGGCGTTTCCGACCGATTGTGTTGACTGCACTCGCGGCGGTGCTGGCGATGATTCCGCTATCACGCAGTGTGTTTTTCGGGCCGATGGCGGTGGCGATCATGGGCGGGTTGATTGTGGCAACGGCGCTGACGTTGCTGTTTTTGCCGGCGCTGTATGCGGCGTGGTTCAGGATCAAAAAGGACCCAGCCTAACGTCCTACGTGTATTTCAGATCCCTCTGATATTGAGTCATAGGGATCGGAATGCTGTACTCAAAACTCAGTTTTACGAGTTTTTGAGACAGCAATAATGAAAAAGCCGCCCATTTTGAGGGGAAGGACCGACCCGGTATTCGACCTGTTGGGGAAGTCGCCCCACAAGGAACGCCTCTCGGACTACCTTGCCCTGCTCAAGCCGCTGGACGATCAGGGGCGTTATCTGCCTTTCGATGAGTTGCGCTACCGCTGGGCGCCGGGGCTGGATTCGAATCTGTGCTGGGCGCTGGTGAAGAAAGCCCGGACTGCGCAGTACTCAAGTCTTTTGCCGCTAGGCGAGCCGCTTCAATGGGGCAAATTCGTGTTCACGCCGTTGGCGCAGAAAGCTATTTCCGCCGTCGATCGGCAAGCCACAACGGCCGCGCTCGAGTACATGACCAGTCAGATCGGTGAACACGCGCATTTCAGTTATCTGTTGAATGACTTGATCGAAGACGAAGCCATCAGCAGCAGCCAGCTCGAAGGCGCGGCGACCACCACGCGGGCGGCCAAGGACATGCTCAAGCGCAATCGCCTGCCGCGCACGCCGGATGAGCGAATGGTGATCGGCAACTACAAGATGATGAATTTCGCCTGGGAAAAGCGTTATGACGCCCTGAGTGTCGAACTGATTTCAGCCATGCACCGGGTGGGTGTCGAGGGCATTGATGACGCGCAATATTCGCCGGGGGCGTTCAGGGCCAACGATGATGTGGTGGTGCAGGACGGCGAGGGCAACACCGTGCATACACCGCCGCCCGCAGCAGGGCTGTTGTCACGATTGCGGGTGCTGTCGACGTGGATCAACCAGCTCCACAACGATCCCGATCAAGTGGATTACCTTCATCCACTGATCAAAGGCATCGCACTGCATTTTGCTCTGGGCTATGAGCATCCGTTCCGCGATGGTAACGGCCGGGTCGCGCGGGCACTGTTTTATTGGTTCATGTTCAAGAATGACTTCTCTGCCTTTCGCTACATTGCGATCAGCATTTTGCTGCGCAGTGCGCCGGTGAAATACGGGCGGTCTTATCTGAACACTGAGGCTGATGACCTCGACCTGACTTATTTCATCGATTTCCAGTGTTCGGTCATCCTGCGGGCTGTCAGCGGTTTTACCGATGCTTATCGGAAAAGTCTGGCGTATGCCGAAAGCTTTGATCGCTGGTTGTTGGAGTCCGGATTTTTTGACCGATTGACCGAGAAGCAACGAGCCGTATTCCAGGTTGCCAAGAGCGGGATGGCCAAGGAGTTTACGGCGGTCAATGTGAAGGAGAATCTGGACTGTTCTTACAACACCGCGTCAGCCACGTTGAATGGGCTGGTCGAATTGGAGGTGTTTGAGAAAAGGAAGATGGGACGCGAGTGGGTGTTCTTTCTGCGGGCTGCATCGACTGCTTGACCCTATGTGGGAGCGAGCTTGCTCGCGATGGCGGTGTATCAGCCACAGTTAATGTCGACTGACACGGCCTCATCGCGAGCAAGGTCGGTGTTAAGGCTTAGAGCGTACCGAAGACTTTCTTCGCCAAACTCGTCGCTGCCGCCGCAGGATTCTGGCGAATGGCTTCTTCCTGTTTACCAATCATCTCGAACAGACCGTTCAATGCCTGCTCGGTCACGTAGCTTTCGATGTTGGCGCTCTTCGCATCCACCACACCCATCGTCGCGGCTTGCCCGGCGAACGAGTTGTACTGCTTGGCCAGGCCCACCTGGTCGGTGGCTTGCTTGACGATTGGCAGGAACTTGACGCGGATCTGTTCGCGGCTGGTTTTGCTCAGGTACTGAGTGGCCGAGTCCTTGCCGCCGCTGAGAATGCCCTTGGCATCCTCCACGCTCATCTTCTTCACCGCGTCCACCAGGATCGGCTGGGCTTGCGTCACGGCGGTTTCAGCCGCTTTGTTCATGCTGGTTTCCAGCTGGTCAACCTGGTCGCCCATGCCGAACTGTTTCATCTTGCTGGCGACTTTGCCCAGTTTGCCCGGCAGCTCGATTTTCACGTCCGGGTTGTTGCTGAACCCGCCCGGCGTGCCGAGTTGTTTCACGGCCAGCTGCGCGCCTTGGGTCAGGGCATCCTTGAGGCCGCCGGTGGCGTCCTTTTGCGACAGGTCGTTGAGCGACAGCGCCAGGGCGCTGGCGGAGATCATCAGGCCTGCGCACAGGCCGGCGAAGCGAAGGGTAGGGCGGAACATGGCAGCTTCCTTTGTTCAAAAAATGAGAGTTAGCGAGCGGCGTCGACGCGGATTTTCAGAGGCTGAGGGTCGCTTCCATCCAGCTGCACGGCGTGATGTTCGGTGGTGATGAACATCAGCTCGCCGTTGACTTCGATCCGAGCGCTGACCGAATAACGATGGCCCGGTTTGACCTGCGTTGGATCGTAACTCAGATGAAACGGCAGCGGCACCTGGCCTTTGACCGGGCCTTTCTGTTCGTCAAGGACCACGGCGGGTGCGTCGGCCAGGGAAACGTCCTGCAAGCTGACGCTTAACGTGGCGCTCGGCGGCAGGGCGATGCGTTGCAAGTAGAAGACTTCGCCATCGAGGCTGGTTTTGGCGGCAGGTTGTACGGTCTGGCAGGCTCCGAGCAAGGCAGTAAGCCCCAGAAGCGAGAGTTTTTTCATGAGTTGAATCCCTGTCGTTGGCGCCCGAAGTAGATGAACGCCGACGACAATTTAACGGATTTTTCCGGTGATTTCGCCCTATGGATCTTTTGATATGCGCTTTTTTCAAATTCTACTAAAGGGTTTCAATACAACGGACCCGGGATATACCGCAATTGAATTGTGGTATTCATTTTCAGTGGCTGTCAGCGTATAGCGTTTGCCAGGTACGACAGTCTCCGGGTCGTATTCCAGATAGAACGCCTCGGCCATTTCTTCGCTGATATGTATTGGCGCCAGTTGCGCAGTCGTATCGTCGTGCTCGTGGACGACAACAGTGACGGCGTGTTCAGGTTGAACCGCTTGAGGCGCTTGCGCCTGCAGGTAGAGGCGGCCAACAGGGCTGAGATGCAGGGTTTGTCGGTGCGGCGCACGATGGACAATCACGAAGTAGTCCAGGTCAATCAGCAGTGGAACGCCGTTGTGGGTCATGCTGATCGTGACAAGGTATTTGACGCTGATATCGGAATAGTTGTGCATGAATGAGAAATTCCAACGCCCGCTATACAGTTCCGGTTTGCGGGATTGCGCAACTTTTATGGGAGTGGTTGAGTTGGCAGTTTGCACGCTTATATAGGTTTCGCCTTCGCCATCATCCGGGGGTAGAAAGTCTTCAGGCAAACTGAAAGTTAGAGTGACGTAGTTGCTGGTGTTTTCTAATGGGTTCATCGCGATATCCGTATCGGGATTCAAATGGGCCTCTATTAATCCATAATTGACAGGTTATAAGAACATCCTTGTTCCTATGGTTATTGTCAGAAAGTTACAGCCAACTCCAACTAAGCCTGATCCGCCGCATCTTCACTGCGATGCAACGCGACCTGACGGATCGACAAGCGAATCTCCGCCGGCAACACCCGCTTGGCCGCGCCTTCGGCCAATTCGCCGAGCAGTTCGTGATAGCTCAGCTTGCCGGCTTCGTCGCGCTTGAGTACATCCAGATCCAGCATTGTCTGGATGAAATGGCGGAACAGGCTTTTGTCGAAGAACTCCGGGGCGTTGAGGCCATGGAGGATGGACAGGCGCTGGGCCATGACCGTGCACAGGTCTTCCAGCTCTTCGGCGCTGATGCTGTTCTGACCGCTATTGAGCAGCAGCGAGACCGTCATGTAGAAGCGTTGCAGGGTCTGGGCGATGCTTTTCGACAGCAGGGTCAGCAGCACGAAATGCCGCGAGCTCGGTGCCGGACGCAGGTAAACGTCATTCTCAAAACGCAGCAGACCTTGCTCGACGAAGGCTTCGAGCCATTGGTCGATCACCGCATCCAGCTCGTCCAGCGACCAGCGAATGAACAGCTCCGATTGCAGGTACGGGTACAGCGCGCGGGTGTAGCGCAGGATCTGTTCGCGGCTCATGCGCGAGGCGCTCTGGAAGAAGCTCGCCAGCAACGCCGGCAAGGCGAAGATGTGCAAAACGTTGTTGCGGTAGTAGGTCATCAGGACGGCATTCTGTTCGTCCAGATACAGAATCTTGCCCAGGGCATCGCTCTGCTCGGACAGAAGATCCATGTCCTTCACATGCTCGATCAACGCGCGGCCGTCACCTTCCGGCAGAGTGGTGTGCGGTGAGTACGGGACCTTGCGCAACAGCGCCAGGTACAGATCGAGCACCCGCGCCATAGCGCGATCATCCAGCGCGAGACGGCTGGTGGACAGCAGCGCCAGGGCCACGAGGTTGACCGGGTTGATCGCCGCCGCTTCGTTCAGATGCTGCGCGACTTTCTCGCCGAGGCGGTTGGTGGTTTCGTTGAGCCAGGCCGGTTTGAACTGTGGGCCGAGTTCCTGTTTACGCCAGTCCGGCTGTTCGCTGTCGAGGAATTCCGCCAGTTTGATCGGCTCGCCGAAGTTCACCGCCACTTGACCGAAACGCTGCTTGAGCGCGCCGATGACTTTGAAGATGTCGAAGATAGATTCTTTTTTCTTGCTCGCGCCACGCAGTTCGCCGAGGTAGGTCCGGCCTTCCAGCACACGCTCGTAACCGATGTAGACCGGGATGAAAACGATCGGCATCCGCGACGAACGCAGGAAGCTGCGCAAGGTAATCGCCAGCATCCCGGTTTTTGGTTGCAGCATGCGCCCGGTGCGCGAACGACCACCCTCGACGAAGTACTCCACCGGGAAGCCTTTGGTGAACAGGGTGTGCAGGTATTCGTTGAACACCGAGGTGTAGAGCGGGTTGCCCTTGAAGGTACGGCGCATGAAGAACGCACCGCCGCGCCGCAGCAGGCTGCCAATCACCGGCATGTTGAGGTTGATCCCGGCGGCGATGTGCGGCGGGGTCAGGCCGTTGCGAAACAGCAAATAGGACAGCAGCAGGTAGTCGATGTGGCTGCGATGGCACGGCACGTAGATCACTTCGTGACCCTGAGCGACCTTCTGCACGCCTTCGATGTGGTTGACCTTGATTCCGTCGTAGATCTTGTTCCAGAACCAGCTCAGCACCACTTCCAGAAAGCGGATCGCGGTGTAGGTGTAGTCGGAGGCGATCTCGTTGCCATAGCGCAGGGCTTGGGCCTTGGCTTTCTCCGGGGAAATGTTTTCACGCTCGGCTTCGTCGAGGATCGCTTGCTTGACCAGCGGCTGATTGAGCAGGCCTTTGACCAGGTTGCGGCGGTGGGAAATGTCCGGACCGATCACCGCTGCTTTCAGGTTGCGAAAATGCACCCGCAGAATCCGCTGGGCCATGCGCACGGTGCGCTCGTGGCCCTTGTTGTGGTCGATCAGCTCGCGCAAATGGATCGGCGCCGAGAACTGCACCCGGGTTTTGCGCCCCAGCACGATGATGCTCAACAACCGACGCAGGCGCCCGGTGACTGCCCAGCTGTCGGCGAAGAGCAGTTTCCACGGGCTCGATTCGCTGTCCGGTGACTGACCCCAGAACACGCTGACCGGAATGATCTGCGCGTCTTCGACGGCGTTCTGGCTCAGGGCGCTGACCAGGCGAGTCAAGGTCGGCGGTGCACCACGCTTATCCTGACGGCCGAGCCAATCGGGCTCTGGCGTCAGGTAAAAGAACGCGGCGGGTTCCTCCAGCGTACCTACCGAGACCGGCAACACCGGGCGGGGCAAACCCGCCTTGCTGCACTCGGTATCGACCACGGCCAGGTCGGTCAGCGAAGGGTTTTGCAGGACGTAGAACACCGGACGGCTGCGGTCGAGGTTGAGGGTGAACGACGACTGATTGATCGTCTCCGAGCGAACCCAGAGGTACAACAGTCGGCGCAGGGTGCCAAACACAAGACGGCGGAGCGGGGAACGGGTCATACGGCTTCTGCATGAGTGAATAAAACCGAGCGTTTGCTCGGGCGGTCGATAGTGTGCCGTATTCGCCGAAAATCGGCAAAAAAGCGCCTAAGTAAACTTGAGTTGAGAGTTTTGGCGGCTGTCATATACTCGGCCGTTCAAAATAAAAACAAGGGGGGTACAGATATGGCTACGCGCGAAACCGGCAATGTGAAGTGGTTCAACGATGCCAAGGGTTACGGATTCATTCAGCGCGAGGACGGGGTGGACGTGTTCGTGCACTACCGCGCGATTCGCGGCGAGGGGCATCGTTCGTTGGCTGAAGGCCAGCAGGTTGAATACGGCGTGGTGACGGGCGAGAAGGGCTTGCAGGCCGAGGATGTGGTGGGGCTCTAAACCCACTCTTCAGATCACACAAAATCAATGTGGGAGCGGGCTTGCTCGCGAATGCGGTGTGTCAGTTGACATAAACTTTGACTGACACACCGCATTCGCGAGCAAGCCCGCTCCCACATTTGATCCGCTTCGTTTTTAAGCGGTTTTCCAGGTGATCTCTTCTTCACCGTCAGCGCTGATGCGCATCCAGCGATCCGCTGTCTCTTCACCTTCTTCTTCGACCCAGCTACCCGGTGCGCAACGCACTTCGACGTTCAGCGCGGCAAAGGCGGCGCGGGCGCAGGCGATGTCGTCTTCCCACGGGGTCTGGTCGCTGTCCAGGAACAGGCTGTTCCACTTGCCCACGGCTTTCGGCAACCAGGTGACCGACACGTTGCCGGCCTTGCACTTGTAGGTCTGGCCTTTCTGGACCCAGTCGGTGCATGGGCCCAAAGCAGTGCCGAGCCAGGCTGCGACGGCTTTATAGTCGACGTCGGCGTCTTTCAGGTAAATCTCGATATCGGGTTGGCGCATGGATGTCCTCACTGCGGGTCTGAAAAATCCATTCGCGGATTTAGCCGGCCTACGGCAACTGCCGAAGACCAAAAAATTAAAGAGTTATTGAAGAACAAAGTAATCGTAGCGCATTGAAACAGTGACCTCGAACGGCTCGACCTGTTCGATGACCGACGCCCGGCGTTCGGCACTGGCGCGCCAGCCGTGGGGCGTCATGGCCAACAGGTTCGCACGGTCCTGACCCTTTTCCAGCGTCAGTTTGAACTCCAGAGTTTCGCTGTGTTGCAACGCCATGCCTTCCGGCACCAAAGCCAAATGCTTGTCGTCGGTGTATTCACGCACTTCGTCGTACAGACGCTCGCGCAATTCCATCAGATGGCCGCTGGTCGGCCCGACTTTCATCAAGCCACCACCGGGGCTGAGCAGACGTTTGGCTTCCTCCCAATCCAGCGGGCTGAAGACACTGGCGAGAAACTGGCAGCTGCCAGAGGCCAACGGCACCCGCGCCATGCTGGCGATCAACCACGTCAGTTGCGGGTTGCGTTTGCAGGCGCGTTTGACCGCTTCCCGGGAAATATCCAGCGCGTAACCGTCGGCACTCGGCAAAGCCTCGGCGATTTGCGCGGTGTAGTAACCCTCGCCACAACCGATGTCCAGCCAGCGCTGAGGCGCGTATTGCGCCGCCAGTTCGGCCAGACGTTTGGCCACTGGTGCGTAATGACCAGCGTTCAAAAAGTCGCGTCGGGCTTCGACCATCGCCAGGTTATCCCCAGGGTCGCGGCTGTTCTTGTGCTGCACCGGCAACAGGTTCAGGTAACCCTGACGCGCACGGTCGAAACGATGCCCGGCGGGGCAGGCCACGCCGTTGTCCACCGCGTTCAGCGGTTCGCTGCAGATCGGGCAGGCCAGCATCAGGCGAGCAACTTGATCAGGGTCTGGTAGTAGATTTCGGTCAGCACATCCAGGTCGGCAGCCAGCACGCGCTCGTTGACCTGGTGAATCGTCGCGTTGACCGGGCCCAGTTCAACCACCTGCGTACCCATGGTCGCAATGAAGCGCCCGTCGGAGGTGCCGCCGCTGGTGGACGCCTTGGTTTCACGACCGGTGATGTCCTTGATGCTCGACGCGACGGCATCCAGCAACGCACCCGGTTCGGTGAGGAACGGCAGGCCGGACAGCGCCCAGTCGATGTGCCAGTCCAGGCCATGCTTGTCGAGGATGTCAGCGACGCGCTTTTGCAGGCCTTCAACGGTGGATTCGGTGGAGAAGCGGAAGTTGAACACCGCCACCAGATCACCCGGAATCACGTTGGTCGCGCCGGTGCCGGAATTGACGTTGGAGATCTGGAAGCTGGTCGGCGGGAAGAAATCGTTGCCGTGGTCCCAATGCTCGGCGGCCAGTTCGGCCAGCGCCGGGGCGGCGAGGTGGATCGGGTTTTTCGCCAGGTGCGGATAGGCCACGTGACCCTGCACGCCGCGCACGGTCAGCTTGGCACCGAGGGAGCCGCGACGGCCATTCTTGACCACGTCACCCACTAGGGTGGTACTCGACGGTTCGCCGACGATGCACCAGTCCAGACGCTCCTTACGGGCGGCAAGGCGTTCGATCACCGCTTTGGTGCCGTGGTGCGCCGGGCCTTCTTCGTCGCTGGTGATCAGGAAAGCGACCTTGCCCTTGTGATCCGGGTAGTCGGTGACGAAACGCTCGGCCGCCACGGTCATGGAAGCAAGGCTGCCTTTCATGTCCGCCGCGCCACGGCCGCAGAGCATGCCGTGTTCGTCGATCACCGCGTTGAACGGGTCGATCTGCCAGGCGGTGACCGGACCGGTCGGCACCACGTCGGTGTGACCGGCGAAGCACAGTACCGGACCGTCGTGTTTACCGTGGGTGGCCCAGAAGTTATCCACATCTTCGATGCGCATCGGTTCCAGCGTGAAACCGGCATCGCCCAGGCGCTGCATCATCTGCTTCTGGCAATCGGCGTCGACCGGCGTCACGGACGGACGGCGGATCAGGTCGATGGCGAGTTGAAGGGTCGGCGAAAGGTCGGCGTGGGCCGTCATGGAAAACTCCGGAAAACTTGAATATGGGCGCGGTCTAAATGTGGGAGCGGGCTTGCTCGCGAATGCGGTGTGTCAGTCAGCATAAAAGTTGATTGTTACACCGCATTCGCGAGCAAGCCCGCTCCCACAGGTTTTGAGTACGGTTAGAAAGACCGTATATCACGCCAAGGCCTGCAAAATGGCGGTTATCTTAAAGCAAAACGGCGGCCATTGGCCGCCGTTTAGTGCATCCGGAATGATTTAGACCGCCGGAGCCGTCTCGCCCTCGACCGCCGGTTTCGGCAGCGAAGACAAGAACGCCATGATCAGCGCCGCCAGGTACGGCAGCGACTGCACGAGCAACATCGTCACCCAGAAGCGCATGTCGTTGCTCGGCAGGCCGTTCACCAGGAAAATCCCCAGTGCCGCGCTCCACAACAGCAGCATGATGAACATTTCTTCGCGAGCTTCCGAAATTGCCACCCAGAAGCCGTGGTTATCGGCGTTTTTCGGAGTGCGGAAGAACGGAATGCTGCTGGTGAAGAAGCCGTACAGCACCGCTTTGGCGATGGTGTGCGACAACGCCAACCCTGCCAATGCCGCGCAGAACGCATCCTTCAGGTTGACCCCGACCGCACGGCGGTACAGGAAGATGATCTTGCCCACCTTGAACACGAACAGCGCCAATGGCGGGATCGCGAAAATCAACAACGGTGGATCGACCCGCTGCGGCACGATGATCATCGCCGCCGACCACAACAGGGCGCCCACGGTGAAGAAGATGTTCATGCCATCCGCCACCCACGGCAACCAGCCCGCGAGGAAGTGGTAACGCTGGCCCCGGGTCAGCTCGGTGTCCTTGCCGCGCAACAGGCTTGCGGTGTGACGCTTGATGATCTGAATCGCACCGTAAGCCCAGCGGAAACGCTGTTTCTTGAAGTCGATAAAGGTATCGGGCATCAAGCCTTTGCCGTAGCTGGTGTGGTAATAAGCCGCCGACAGGCCTTTCTCGAATACGCGCAGACCCAACTCGGCGTCTTCACAGATGCACCAGTCAGCCCAGCCCAGTTCCTCGAGCACCGAGCGCCGGGTCATGGTCATGGTGCCGTGCTGAATGATCGCGTCACGGTCGTTACGGGTGACCATGCCGATGTGGAAGAAACCTTTGTATTCCGCGTAGCAGAGCTTCTTGAAGGTGCTTTCGTTCTGGTCGCGGTAATCCTGTGGCGACTGCACCACGGCGATTTTCGGATCGGCGAAGTGCGGCACCATGTGCTTGAGCCAGTTCGGGTCGACGCAGTAGTCCGAGTCAATCACCGCAATCACTTCGGCATCCTTGGCGGTGTGCGGAATCAGATAATTCAGCGCGCCGCCCTTGAAGCCGGCCAATGGCGCGACGTGGAAGAATTTGAAGCGCGGGCCGAGGGTTTCGCAATAATCGCGCACCGGTTCCCAGACCGCCGGGTCCTTGGTGTTGTTGTCGATGATCAGGACTTCGAAGTCCGGATAGTCGAGGTTGGCCAGGGCGTTGAGGGTCTGTTTGACCATCTCCGGCGGCTCGTTGTAGCAAGGCACGTGAATCGAGACTTTCGGTCGGTAGTCCGAATCGCCGACCACCGGCAGAAATTCACGCCGACGCTTGTGGGTCCAGACCGCTTCGGCCAGTTCATGCGCCTCGGTCAGCAGCACGATAAACACCCCGAGTGCGCCAAGGGCAAGCAAGAAGCCCACCGTCAGGCTGAACCAGGTGCTGTATTGCTGGCTGTAGTCGTAACCGATCCACACCAGCACCGAACCACAGAGGAACGCGATGAAGGTCAGGAAGGTGCGGCCGCGTTGACGCAAGGCCGAGCCGTCGATCATCAGCAGGGTTAGCGACAGCAGAGCCAACACCACCGAACCGATGGCCAGCACGCGCCATTGCGGGATCGCGACGACCGGGCCTTCAAAGTTGAATTTCTGCTGGCGCGCGGCGTTGAAAACGCCCCAGTAAGCGCCCACGGAACCTTCATCACTGGCCTTCCACGGTTGGTCAAAGGCTTCGATCACGAAGTAGTTGAAGCCCTGGCGATTGAGCTTGTTGACCAAGGTCCGCAGATAAATCGCCTGGTCTGCCGGCGACGCGTCGGCGCCACCGCGCATACGACCGTTGCTCGGCCAGCCGACTTCGGACAGCAGCAGCGGTTTTTTCGGGAACATCTTTTTCAGGTCACGGGCGCGGTCGAGTACGAACTGCCCGGACTGCTCCATCGGAACATGTTCCCAGTACGGCAGGACGTGGGCGGCGATCAGGTCGACGTGCTTGGCCAGGCTCGGGTTTTCTTCCCAGACGTGCCATTGCTCGGAGGTCGTCACCGGAACCTTCACTGCCGCTCGGACGCGATCAAGGATCACGCTCAGTTCGGCGGCGGTAATTTCCTTACGGAAGATCGCCTCGTTACCGACCACCACGCGAACCACGCTGCGGGAGGTATTGGCCAGGTCAATGGCGCGCAGGATTTCACGCTCGTTGCGTTCCAGGTCCGGGCTGATCCAGATACCCAACGTCACGCGCAAACCGAATTCTTCGGCGAGCTTGGGAATATCCCCCAGGCTGCCATCGACCGAGTAAGTGCGGATGTTGTCCGTCAGCTTGGTCATGATCTCCAGATCGCGACGCATTTCATCGTCGGTCGGATATTGCTCTTTTTGTGGGTATTGCCCTTGCTGGAACGGCGAGTACGAAAAGCCGGAGATCTGTTCAGGCCAGTTGGGGGCGGTGACCGGGCGATTGATCAGCGCCCAGAAGCCGGTAAACAAGGCAGCGATGGCGAGCACCACGACCAGGTTGAGTCCAAATTTACGCGATGACATAGCTTATTCAGGTTCCGGAGGCTGTGGAACGAAGGAACGGTCTGCGGCTGGCTGCTAAAGGGGCAGGGGGCGCGCATCCTACACCGGGCGTTCACTGACCGTACAGCGGACAGGGAAATGCCGGACGTTGGGCAATCCAACTCGGTTTAAGTTCTTTCGTTGGACCTTGTAGGTTAAATCTTGGTTCTGTGTAGGCTGACTAAAGAGGTAAAGACGCCCGTTCATAGCCCAAAGATGCTCTTGGCCGCTGACGGCCCTATAATGCGCGCCGGTTTTTGGGGTAATGGTCATGAGTACAGAAGATCCGCGGTTTGCAGGCATCGCCCGTTTGTATGGCATCGACGGCCTGGAGCGTTTGCGCGCGGCCCACGTGGCGATCGTCGGCGTTGGTGGCGTCGGTTCCTGGGCGGCGGAAGCCGTCGCCCGTTGTGGCGTGGGCGAGATTTCGCTGTTCGACCTGGACGACGTCTGCGTCAGCAACGCCAACCGTCAGTTGCACGCGCTGGACAGCACCGTCGGCAAACCCAAGGTTGACGTGATGGCCGAGCGCCTGCGCGGGATCAATCCGGACTGCACCGTGCACGCTGTGGCGGATTTCGTCACCCGCGAGACCATGGCCGAATACATCACGCCGAACATCGACTGCGTCATTGATTGCATCGACAGCGTGAATGCCAAGGCTGCGCTGATCGCCTGGTGCAAACGCCGCAAGATCCAGATCATCACCACCGGCGGCGCGGGCGGGCAGATTGATCCGACGTTGATTCAGGTTTGCGACTTGAACCGGACCTTCAATGATCCGTTGGCCTCGAAAGTGCGCTCGACCTTGCGCCGGGATTACAACTTCTCACGCACCGTGACCCGCCACTACAGCGTGCCGTGCGTGTTTTCCACCGAACAACTGCGCTACCCGAAACCGGATGGCAGCATTTGCTTGCAGAAGAGTTTTGTCGGGGATGGCGTGAAGCTGGACTGTGCCGGCGGGTTTGGTGCGGTGATGATGGTGACGGCGACGTTTGGCATGGTCGCGGCGACCAAGGCTGTGGATAAGATTGTGGCCGGGGTACGGCGCCCCGCGGATCGCATTAAACCTCAAGCTGAAACGTAAACCCGCGTAGGAGCTGCCGAAGGCTGCGATCTTTTGATCTTTAGCGTGACCACTGGCGCCGAAGATCAAAAGATCGCAGCCTTCGGCAGCTCCTACACGTCGCTCAGGCTCTGCATTCGCTGTAACACGGCATTAAGGCCATTACTGCGCGAAGGGGACAGTTGCCGGGAAAGCCCAAGCTGATTAAACCAATCCGGCAAATCCACTTGCTGCAGCTCAACCGCCGACAACCCGTTAACCCGCGCCAGCAGCAACGCCACCAGCCCGCGAATCAACCGCGCATCGCTGCTCGCGGCAAACTGCCAGTGACCATCCTGCAATTCACCCACCAACCACACCTGGCTTTCACAGCCATGCACGCGGTTGGCGTCGATCTTATCCACATCGCTCAATGCTGGCAGGCGCTCCCCCCATTGCATCAACAGCCGCGCCCGTTGTTCCCAGCCGGCAGCATTCTTAAAAGTCTCCAGCGCCGTGGCCGCATCGGCAGGCAAGTTCATCGCAACAACTCCAGCGCCTGATCCAGCGCTTCAAAAAACCGCTCCAGGTCTTCGGAATCGTTGTACAGCGCCAACGACACCCGGATCGCCCCGGCCAGTTCAAAACGCTTGAGCAATGGCATGGCGCAATGATGACCGGCGCGCACCGCGATCCCCTGTTCGGTCAGCAAATGCGCCAAATCAGAGTTATGCACACCCTCGACGACAAAACTGGCCAGCGCCAGTTGCGGCTTGCCCAGCAATCGAATGCCGTTGCGTGCTTCAAGGCCTTTGAGCAAATAGTCATGCAACGCTGCTTCGTGGGCGGACACGGCGTCCTGATCAAGCCCGGCCAGATAATCCAGCGTTGCCCCCAGACCAATCACACCGGCAATCGGCGGCGTACCCGCCTCAAACCCCAGTGGCGCAGGGCGAAAGCGAGCGGTGTGGTAATCCGCATCCAGCACCATTTCACCGCCGAATTGCCAATGGCGCAGTTGCTCAAGCGCTTCGTTGCGTCCGAACAGCACGCCCAGCCCATCGGGGCCATAGAGCTTGTGACTGGAAAACACATAGAAGTCGCAACCCAGCGCCTGCACATCGTGCCGGCCATGAACCACGCCTTGGGCGCCATCGACCACGGTCAGCGCGTTATGCGCCTTGGCCATCGTCAGGAGCGCGGGCAACGGCTGCCAGGCGCCGAGTACATTGGACAGCTGACTGACTGCCAGCAAGCGGGTTCGCGGACCGATCAGCTGCGCGGCAGCATCAAGGTCAATCAAACCGTCGGCGTCCAGTGGCAGGATCACCAGCTTCAGGTCGCGACGGTGGGCCAGTTGCTGCCATGGCAACAGATTGGCGTGATGCTCCAGGGCGCTGATGACAACTTCATCGCCGGGATTGAAAAGATGTTCCAGGCCATAAGCCAGGAGGTTCAGCGCAGACGTTGCGCCATGGGTAAAGATGATCTGCCCGCAATCGCCGGCATTGAGCCAATGGGCGACTTTGCTGCGGCTGGCCTCGAACGCCTGGGTGGCGTGGGCGCCGGGCAGGTGTTGCGCCCGATGCACGTTGGCCGCGCCGTTGGCGTAGTAATGCGCCAGGGCATCCAGCAGGGCTTGAGGTTTTTGCGTGGTGGCGGCGTTGTCCAGATAGGTCTGGTCTTGCCGTTGCAATGCGGCGATGGCCGGAAAATCGGCGCGCCAGGGAGAGGGAATCATCATGTGTTGAGCCCTGTGAACTTGGGCGGGTGTACACCGGACCTTGTGGGAGCGAGCTTGCTCGCGATGGCGTCCGTCAGGGCGCCAAAAAGCATCGCGAGCAAGTCGAATCGTCGCACCGTCGCTCCCACAGGTGCCTGCGGCACTTAGTTGTGAGCGTGCAGCGCTTCGTTCAGTTCGATCGCCGATTTGTGGGTTTTGCATTCCACAGCGCCGGTTTCCGAATTACGGCGGAACAGCAGGTCCGGCTGACCGGCCAGTTCACGAGCCTTCACGACTTTGACCAACTGATTTTTTTCGTCCAGCAGCGCCACTTTGGTACCGGCGGTCACGTACAGGCCCGATTCAACGGTGTTGCGATCGCCCAACGGAATGCCGATACCGGCATTCGCGCCGATCAGGCAGCCTTCGCCGACCTTGATCACGATGTTGCCGCCGCCCGACAGGGTGCCCATGGTCGAGCAACCGCCGCCCAGGTCCGAACCCTTGCCGACGAATACGCCAGCGGAAACGCGGCCTTCGATCATGCCCGGGCCTTCGGTGCCGGCGTTGAAGTTGACGAAACCTTCGTGCATCACGGTGGTGCCTTCGCCGACGTAAGCGCCCAGACGAATACGTGCCGCGTCAGCGATACGCACGCCGGCCGGAACCACGTAGTCGGTCATTTTCGGGAATTTGTCCACCGAGAACACTTCCAGCAGCTCGCCACGCAGACGGGCTTCCAGTTGATGCTCGGCCAGTTCGGCCAGGTCGATTGCGCCCTGGCTGGTCCAGGCCACGTTCGGCAGCAGTGGGAACACACCCGCCAGGTTCAGGCCGTGCGGCTTGACCAGGCGATGGGACAGCAGGTGCAGCTTCAGGTAGGCCTCAGGGGTGGAGGTCAACTGAGCGTCTTCGGCCAGAATGGTCGCGACCAGCGGCTTGTGGCTCTCGGCCAGACGGGTCAGCAAGGCAGCCTGGGCAGCGTCGACGCTTTTCAGGGCTTCAGCCAGTTGCGACGCCTGAGCGGTGGTGAACGCGATGGCCTGATTGCCTTCGGTGTAGCCCAGAACAGGCGCGATGGCAGCGACCAGTTCGGCCGACGGGTTGAGCAGTGGCTGCGCGTAAAACACTTCCAGCCATGCACCTTGACGGTTTTGAGTGCCGACACCAAAGGCCAGGCTGAACAGGGTAGTGGACATGTTGATACCTCTAACAAAATGGAACGGGCTGCCTTACTTGAGCGCTGCCGCGTAGATATCTGGCTTGAAGCCAATCAGGGTTCGGTCACCGAGATCAAGCACCGGGCGCTTGATCATCGAGGGTTGTGCGAGCATCAGTTCGATGGCTTTCGGCTGGTCGAGATCGGCTTTGCGTTCGTCGTCGAGCTTGCGAAAGGTCGTGCCTGCACGGTTCAACACCACTTGCCAGCCGTGCTCGTCGCACCATTGGCTCAGGTGTTCACGGTCGATTCCGACCGTCTTGTAATCATGAAAGTTGTAGCTGACAGCGTGTTCATCGAGCCAGGTGCGCGCCTTTTTCATGGTGTCGCAGGCTTTGATGCCGAAAAGGTGCAACGTTTTGCTTGAAACGGTCAAGGAATTGCCCCCTTTGCAGGTGCTGGAAATAAAAGGTGACGGATTATGCCATGACCGGACGGTTTCGCGTCGGTCGTGGTTGATATGCCACCGCAAAACCTGTGGGAGCGAGCTTGCTCGCGATGGCGGCGCAGCAGGCAACCATGATGCTGAATATTATGGCCTCATCGCGAGCAAGCTCGCTCCCACAGAGATTGCGGTGTTTGCGGTGTGCGGCATTGGTACAACGGCCAGCCAGCAGTCTAAGCGGATAATATGGCACTTCCACTGCAGCCTGTTGCCTGAAGTGTGCCGCTTCGGCTGGGCAATACCTTAGTCTGAATAGATCTTGTGCATGCATCGCTGGTCAAGTTGGCGGGGTAACCGTATTGCATCCCTCCAGCCCGCCATCGATAGTGAAACTGTTAAATACTGAGTAATGCCTGAATAACTATTTGCTGTAAGCACTTTTACGTGTTTCGGTAATCATTTAAGTGCTGAGTAATTTTGAAGCTGTTTCTTTGTCTGGTCGCAGGGGAAGTGTCGGCGCAAGTACCTTGTCAGAGGGGGAACTGCCATGGTGAATAAGGGCGGTGTAACAGGCGTTTGGCTGGATTAGGGGGAAATTCGACGAATAAACGCGATGTCGGCTGCGCTGATATGTGGGTTTTCTGTTTGCTTCCAATCACCCAGGGTGTACTCGTTGGATATCTCATAGTGCACGACCGAATGTCGGTCATACGCCGCATAAGTCCGGCTGGCATCGCGGGGGAGAGGAAAGACGTTCAGGTCCACCTGCGCCCTCGACCAACCAAATTTTTGTCGATACAACTCGTAGGTTTTTCCTTGTCCCAAGGAATGTTTGCCTCAGGATGTTGATGCGCGTGCATCAAACCCAAAGCGTGTCCGAACTCATGAATAGCGGTGAATTCAAAGCGGGGCGAGGAGTAGCTGGTTCCCAGTAACATGGTTGGACTATGAGCTTGAACCGCCAGAGCATCTGTTCCGATTTCCGACCTCCCAGTCCCATCATAGTGATGAGACAAGTAAACGCGGATATCCCCCTCGTATTCCATGTCGTTGTCAGAAAGCTCCACAAAATCGAACGTGAGGTTGACGTAGGGTAGCCATTTGCTGGCTGCAGCCTTTACTGCCTGGAACAAATCCTCGTCATGTCGGGAGATTGCGATCTTTAATGTTCTGCCAGGTTTCCAGTATTTCGTGTGTTCAGCGACGCTTCGTTTTTTTTCGGTTTGATTTGTGTTGAGTGGAATTGTCGGGGCGTTCAGAAGTTGCTACTTCATAGGAAGCCAGTTCGTGAATGCTTTTGATGATGCTGCAGGGTTTAAAGTTTGGCATTGACAGTGTCCTTGTTGGCCGCTTCCGAGAAAGTTCGGAAGTTGCGGTAAAGTTTGAGGTTAGTCGTTGGAGGGTTGCGGGGTAAAGTTGTGATTTCTTAGTGTTTGTTGCTGGGTGTTTAAGTTCGGCCTGCACTACGTTGCGCAGTGCAGGCGAGAACTAAAAACCGCACGAACGGCCATTCATGCGCTCGAAGCCGAAGAAGCCAATCCTCAGGGCGCCGCTCAGTCCACGCTGGCTGCAGAGCTCAAGGCGCGGATCATGTCCGATTATCGGCATTAACGGGAGGTGTTCAACGATTCGGCGGAGGCCCAGGCACTGGCGTTTCAGATGAACTTGCTGGAGCGACGACTGCGGTTGAAGGCGCTGCGAGCGCAGCGCCTGGAGTTGTACAAGCTCAGTCGTCATCACCAGATTGGGGATGACGTGTTACGAGAAGTATTGGGTGAGCTGGACTTGAGTGAGGCCAATCTTGGGCTAGCTAAATAGTCTAACCGTGCTCACTCGAATCTATGGGCCACTTGACTGCTAACGTTTGGGATAAAGCAACTTCATAAGTTTTTTATCTTTTTTACTGATCTTTCGGTTAATAGGGATTTCCCAATCGCCCAGTGTCAGCGTGTTAGCCACCGGGTGGTGCATGATGGACTTTCTGTCGTAAGGCGTATAAATCGCTGCGATCGTATCGAAGGAAGCAAAGAGGTTTCTGTCGACTTGCTCTTTGGTCAGCGGATTCATCTCGCGATTCTGATAGAACGCATACACTTTCGGTTTATCCCAAGGGATATTAGCGTCGGGGTGTTGGTGTTCGTGCATCGCCCCTAATGCATGCCCGAACTCATGAATCACGATCACTTCAAAGTCGTCATGTTCAGGTTTGACACCCAAGTTCATGGTTGGCCAGTCCGGATGAATCAATAGAGAATCAGTGCCCAGCATTGAGCTGTTGTCATTGTTTTTTGTTGCGATTCTGATGTCACCCTCGAGCCCATCAACGAAGTCGAAGCGCAGATTGATATAGGGCAGCCACTGGCTGGCCGCATTGATGATCTTCTGTTTGTGTTCATCGTCGGGGCCGTCGATAAACGCGATTTTGAGTGTGCGTCCGTTTGCCCACAATTTTGAATAATTGATCAGAGAGCGCTTGCGACGAGCGCCGCCGCCGGTGCCGGCATTCTCAGGGTTCTCGTTGATGGCGGCTTCGTAGGATTGTTGATCGTCGGGCCATTGGATAAGGGTGCAATCTTCAATACTGTTCATTGGCTACTTCTTCCTTGAAGTGAGGTCGTGTGAATACGCACGCTAATGCGCTGCACGAGAGTAAAGGGGACTATGCAGTTCGGTAAGCTTTGATTTCGGCTGAAGTGTTACCGGTTATAAAAATGTACCCGCACTGCGTTGCACAGTGCGGGCGGGAGACTACTTGTTGCGGGTAATAAACGCGCGAATTCGTTCTGCGGCTTCGATGCATTCGGCCAACGGCGCGACTAAAGCCATGCGCACACGACCAGCGCCCGGATTAGCACCGTCGACGTCACGGGACAGATAAGAACCCGGCACCACAGTCACATGCTCTTCGACAAACAGGTCGCGGCAAAACGCTTCGTCATCACCGTCAACGCTCGGCCACAAGTAAAAGCCGCCATCCGGGCGCTGCACATCCATCACCGGGCTGAGGATCTCCAGCACCGCATCGTATTTCTCGCGGTACAGCGCACGGTTGGCACGCACGTGCACTTCGTCATTCCACGCGGCAACGCTGGCCAGTTGGGTCTGAACCGGCATCGCGCAGCCGTGGTAGGTGCGATAGAGCAGGAAGCCTTTGAGAATGTCGGCATCACCGGCCACAAAACCCGAGCGCAGGCCCGGCAGGTTGGAGCGCTTGGACAGACTGTGGAACACCACGCAACGCTTGAAGTCCTTGCGGCCCAGTTCCACGCAGGCGCTGAGCAGCCCGGCCGGCGGGGTTTGTTCGTCGAAATACAGTTCGCTGTAGCACTCGTCGGCGGCGATCACGAAGTCGTATTCGTCGGCCAGGGCGATCAGCTTCTTCAGGGTCTCGACGGGGATCAGTGCGCCGGTCGGATTGCCCGGCGAGCACAGGAACAGGATCTGGCAGCGTTTCCAGATGTCAGGGGAAACGGCGTCGAAATCAGGGTTGAAGCCGTTTTCGTCCAGGCACGGCAGGTAATGCGGCTTGGCCCCGGCTAGGAAAGCGGCGCCTTCATAGATCTGATAGAACGGGTTCGGGCTGACCACCAGTGCATCGTCGCCACGGTTGACTACGGTCTGGGTGAACGCGAACAGCGCTTCGCGGGTACCGTTGACCGGCAGCACGTTGCGCGCCGGGTCGAGCCAGCCGTTTGGAACGCTGAAACGACGTTCGCACCACGCGGCGATGGCTTCACGCAGGACCGGGATGCCGAGGGTGGTCGGGTACACGGCCATCTGATCCAGATTGCTTGCCAGGGCTTCGGCGACAAAGCTTGGCGAACGGTGTTTCGGCTCGCCGATGGACAGTGCGATGGCACGTTTGTCCGGGTTTGGCGTGACGCTGCCGAGCAGGGCGCGGAGCTTCTCGAACGGGTAGGGCTGCAATTGGTTAAGAGCGTTGTTCATCGGTGCGGGGTCTCGTTCAAAGCGGCTGAATCCTGGCGCGCAATCAGATGCTGATACGCGACAGTTTGATATCGGGTTCGTTACTGACGGTCAGCTGTTCGACGATTGCATCCTGCAAGCGGCTGCACAGCAATGGGTCGGACAACGGCTGGTTGTTCGCGTCGGTGATGAAGAACACGTCTTCCACGCGCTCGCCGAGGGTCGCAATCTTGGCGTTCTGCAGCGATAGATCGAATTCGAGGAAAATCGTGCCGATCCGCGCGAGCAAGCCAGGGCGGTCGGGGGCGCTGAGTTCCAACACGGTCACCGGACGCTGGGCGTCGTTGTGGATCGTCACCTGTGGCGCAAACGCGAAATGCTTGAGCTGGCGCGGTACCCGACGCTGAATGATGGTCGGGTAGTCGTCCGGGTTGCGCAGGGCTTCGGTCAGGCCTTCGCGAATCTGTTTGACCCGCGCCGGGTTATCGCCGATCGAGTCGCCGTCGGTGTCGAGCACGATGTAGGTGTCGAGGGTGAACTGGCTGCTGGAGGTGATGACCCGGGCGTCGTGAATGTTCAGGTTGAGCTGGTCCATTGCCGCCACGGTCACGGCGAAGAAGTCGTGCTGGTCCGGCGCATAGATAAAAATCTGCGTGCCGCCTTCGAACTCGCGCTGGGTGGTTTCCTTGATCAGCACCAGCGGCCCGCCATCGGCCGGCTGCTGGAGGATCGCGTCACTGTGCCAGGCCACGTCGCCGGCGGTGTGGCGCAGGAAGTAGTCATCGCCCAATTGCGCCCACAACTGCTCGACGTCGTCCGGATCGGTGCCGCCGCGTACCAGAATGTCCAGCGCTGCACTCTGGGTCTGGCGAATCTGCTCTTCGCGATCGACCGGGTTTTCCAGGCCGCGACGCAAGGCACGCTTGGTCTCGGTGTAGAGCTGGCGCAACAGGCTGGCGCGCCAGGAATTCCACAGCGTCGGGTTGGTGGCGTTGATGTCGGCGACGGTCAACACGTACAGATAATCGAGGTGGGTTTCGTCGCCGACGATTTGCGCGAAATCGTGGATGACCTGCGGGTCGGATAAGTCCTTGCGCTGGGCGGTGGTCGACATCACCAAATGGTTCTGCACCAGCCAGACGATCAGGCGGCTGTCCCACACCGGCAACTGGTGGCGTTGGCAAAAGGCTTCGGCATCCACGGCGCCGATTTCCGAGTGGTCGCCATGCCGGCCCTTGCCGATGTCGTGGTACAGGCCGGCCAGGTAGATCAGCTCGGGTTTGGGCAATTTGCCCATGAGCTTGCTGGCCAGCGGGAATTTTTCCGACACCTGGGTGTACTGCAACTTACGCAGGTGCTTGATCAGGTTCAGGGTGTGAGCATCGACCGTATAGATGTGAAACAGGTCGTGCTGCATCTGCCCGACGATGAAGCCGAACTCCGGCAAGTAGCGGCCGAGGATGCCGTAACGGTTCATCCGTCGCAGGTTGCGGTGGATGCCGATCTTGCACTTGAACAGTTCGATAAACAGGCTGGTATTGCGGATGTCGTTGCGGAAATCGTCGTCGATCAGGTGACGGTTTTCTCGCAGCAGACGAATGGTGTCGGCGCGCACACCTTTGATTTCCGGCTGCTGGGCCATCAGTACGAAGATTTCCAGCATGGCGAACGGAGTTCGGCGGAACACGTTGTCGTTGCGCGCCTCGATGTAACCGTCGTGCAGTTGGAATCGCGAGTTGATCGGCTGCGGCGGCGCTTCGTCTTCCGGCGCGAGGATGACTTCCTCGAAGTGCTGGATGATCAGGTCGCTTAGCTGGGCAATGCTCATGACCACCCGGTAATACTGCTGCATGAAGTTTTCGATGGCTTGCTTGGCGTCATCGCCTTTGAAGCCCAGCAGCCCGGCGATGGTTCGCTGGTGATCAAACAGCAAGCGGTCTTCGGAACGGCCGGCGAGCATGTGCAGGGCGTAACGAACCTTCCACAGGAATTCCTGGGAGGAGGCCAGCAGGGCGTTTTCGCTCTCGACCAGGAAACCTTCGCCGGCCAGGGCCCGCAGGTTCAGGGTGCCGTATTCACGACGGGCCACCCACAGAATCGTCTGAATATCCCGTAGGCCGCCGGGCGAGCCTTTGACGTTGGGTTCCAGGTTGTATTCGGTGTCGTTGTACTTGTGGTGACGGGCCTTCTGCTCGGCGCGTTTGGCCAGGAAGAATTCCTTGCTCGGCCACATGTGCGCGGTACTGGTGACGTCCAGCATGCGCTGACGCAAGCGCTCGGGGCCGCAGATGGTACGGCTTTCCATCAGGTTGGTGACGACCGTCAGGTCGGCGCGGGCCTCCTGGACGCATTCGTCGACGGAGCGAACGCTCTGACCCACTTCCAGGCCGATGTCCCACAACAGCGTCAGAAAACGCTCAATGGAATCGCGGAAAACTTCGTGATCGGCGCTGTCCAGCAGGATCAGTAAATCGATGTCGGAATAAGGGTGCAACTCGCCGCGACCGTAGCCGCCGACCGCGACCAGCGCGATGTTGGCTTCGGAACTCAAGCTGAACTGCTCCCAGGCCTTTTGCAGGATGTTATCGACGAACCAGGCGCGATCCTCGATCAACCGGCGAATGTCGCGGCCGCTGCGAAAGCGCTCGTCGAGCACCTCGCGGGCCTGGCGAATCGCCTTCTTGAAGGCCGCGATCGGGCTTGCCTTCAGGGCCAATTCAGCCTGGAACTGGCCACGGTCGAAGAGTTCGGGATCCACCTGCGGCATCGATTGGCTTTCCTGTCTATAAGGCTGAGGAGCTGCGCGCCCGGATCAGGCCGAAACGCGCGGGATGGTGTCGTCGGCGCGCAGGGTGAAGATCTCGTAACCGGTTTCGGTTACCAGCAGGGTGTGTTCCCACTGTGCCGACAGCTTGCGGTCCTTGGTGATCGCGGTCCAGCCGTCGCCCAGTACCTTGGTGTCGGCTTTGCCCTGGTTGATCATCGGCTCGATGGTGAAGGTCATGCCGGCTTTCAGTTCCATGCCGGTGCCGGCGCGGCCGTAGTGCAGGATCTGCGGCTCTTCATGGAACACCTTGCCGATGCCGTGACCGCAGAATTCGCGAACCACGGAAAAACCGTTCTTTTCAGCGTGCTTCTGAATGACTTCACCGATGTCGCCCAAGCGGCAGCCGGGTTTGACGATTTCGATGGCCTTGTACATGCATTCCTGGGTGATTTGCGACAGGCGCTCGGCCCAGACCGGCACGGTGCCGACATGGAACATGCGGCTGGTGTCGCCGTGGTAGCCGTCCTTGATGACGGTGACGTCGATGTTCAGCGTGTCGCCATCCTTCAATGGCTTCTCGTTCGGAATGCCGTGGCAGACCACGTGGTTGATCGAGGTGCAGATCGACTTCGGGAAGCCCTTGTAGTTGAGCGGGGCAGGGATGGCTTTCTGCTCGTTGACGATGTAGTCGTGGCAGATGCGGTCCAGTTCTTCAGTGGTAATGCCCGGCTTGACATGTTCGGCAATCATTTCCAGCACATCGGCGGCCAGTTTGCCGGCGATGCGCATTTTTGCGATGTCCTCTGGGGTTTTGAGGGTGACGGTCATACAGGCTCTCTCTGCGCTCGATGGCGCCTTCTAAAACGGAATGGGCGTTGCGCGGTCGATCTTCGCGGCCCTGAAAAACGCGATTCTAACAGACGAGCAGCGCAAATCTGAGCCTCTGTGCATCGCTTCTCCTTATAGAATGGCGCATTCTTGGAGGATTCCAAGGGCTGGAACCAAAGCACGCACCAGGATTTAACAATCCGGGTTCCGTTTTTTTCAGCCTTGTGATATAAAATGCGCCGCTTTCCGGGGATCCCCTGAAAAGCCTAAATCCACACACGTGTCGACACGATGACCTGGGTGCCTTCAGCTGATGCTGCTGGTTGGTCATTGGGATACGTGGAGGCCAAACCCGACTTATTAAGGAACTATCATGTCCCAAGTCAACATGCGCGATATGCTGAAGGCCGGTGTGCACTTCGGTCACCAGACCCGTTACTGGAACCCGAAAATGGGTAAATACATTTTCGGCGCGCGTAACAAGATCCACATCATCAACCTTGAAAAAACCCTGCCAATGTTCAACGAAGCTCTGACTTTCGTAGAGCGTCTGGCCCAGGGCAAAAACAAGATTCTGTTCGTCGGCACCAAGCGTTCCGCTGGCAAGATCGTTGCTGAAGAAGCAGCACGTTGCGGTTCGCCGTACGTCGATCACCGCTGGTTGGGCGGCATGCTGACCAACTTCAAAACCATCCGTGCTTCCATCAAGCGTCTGCGTGACCTTGAAGTGCAAGCCGAAGACGGTACTTTCGCCAAGCTGACCAAGAAAGAAGCGCTGATGCGCACTCGCGATCTTGAGAAGCTCGATCGTTCCCTGGGTGGTATCAAGGACATGGGCGGTCTGCCAGACGCTCTGTTCGTTATCGACGTTGATCACGAGCGCATCGCGATCACCGAAGCCAACAAGCTGGGCATCCCGGTTATCGGCGTAGTCGACACCAACAGCAGCCCGGAAGGCGTTGACTACATCATCCCAGGCAACGATGACGCAATCCGCGCTATCCAGCTGTACATGGGTTCGATGGCTGACGCTGTAATCCGCGGTCGCAACCACGTTGCTGGCGGCACCGAGCAGTTCGTTGAAGAAGCTCCGGTAGCAGCAGCTGAGTAATTGACGCCTTGGCGTTGACTCAGTAAGCAAAAAGGGGGCTTGGCCCCCTTTTTGCCACCTCGAAAACCGTTTGTCGGTAGCGCAGTTGCATTGTCTGTAGCATGCAGCGACCCGCAGCGGTGGTTCGGGAAGAATTGATCGCCCGTTCGATCGGGTGGAATGGTTGAAAACCTATCCAAGAGGAATTTTGAAATGGCAGAGATTACTGCAGCGTTGGTCAAAGAACTGCGCGAGCGTACTGGCGAAGGCATGATGGACTGCAAAAAGGCCTTGACCAAGGCTGGCGGCGACATCGAGAAAGCCATTGATGACATGCGTGCTTCGGGCGCCATCAAGGCTGCCAAGAAAGCTGGCAACGTTGCCGCTGAAGGCGCGATCGCTCTGAAGGAAGACGGTAAATCCGCCGTTCTGCTGGAAGTGAACTCGCAGACCGACTTCCTGGCTCTGCAGGACGACTTCAAGGCATTTGTTGCTTCCAGCGTTGAAAAAGCGTTCGCTGACAAACTGACTGATGTCGCTCCGCTGATCGCAGCTCAAGAAGCCGATCGCCTGGTTCTGGTCGGCAAGGTTGGCGAAAACGTCAACATCCGTCGCCTGGCTCGCGTTGAAGGTGACGTTGTTGGTGGTTACCTGCACGGCAACAAGATCGGTGTTGTGGTTGCCCTTAAAGGCGGCACCGTTGAGCTGGCCAAGGACATCGCTATGCACGTAGCGGCCACCAACCCTGAATTCCTGCTGCCATCGGAAGTTTCCGCTGAAGCGGTCGAGCGTGAGAAAGGCGTGTTCCTGACCCTCAACGCTGACAAGATCGCCGGCAAGCCGGAAAACATCGTTGAAAACATGGTCAAAGGTCGTATCAGCAAGTTCCTGGCTGAAGCGAGCCTGGTTGAGCAGGCGTTCGTCAAGAACCCTGAAATCAAGGTTGGCGAACTGGCCAAGAAAGCCGGTGCTGAAATCGTTTCCTTCACCTACTTCAAAGTAGGCGATGGCATCGAGAAGCCGGTTGACAACTTCGCTGAAGAAGTTGCTGCCCAGCTGGCTGCCGCCAAGCAATAGGACGGTTTTTTAACTGTCGCCCTGAAGAGGCTGCCCGCTCACGCGCGCAGCCTCTTTTCAGATGGGGCACCAATTTTTAATTGGTTTCCCTTTGGAACTGGCTTACAAAGCCATGTTCCGATGGCGCTGAAGCAGTGCCAAGTTAGAGTGAACGCCAGCTGTAAACAGCTCGCAAAGAATTTTTAAAATACGCCGCAGGAGAGATTCGCAATGGCTCAGCAGGGCAGTGGTTATCAGGCTCGCTATAAACGCATTCTACTCAAGCTTAGCGGCGAGGCCCTGATGGGCTCGGAAGAGTTCGGGATCGATCCGAAAGTTCTGGATCGCATGGCGCTGGAAGTCGGCCAACTGGTCGGCATCGGTGTTCAGGTCGGTCTGGTGATCGGCGGCGGTAACCTGTTCCGCGGTGCAGCGCTGAGCGCGGCCGGCATGGATCGGGTCACCGGCGACCACATGGGCATGCTGGCCACTGTGATGAACGCCTTGGCCATGCGCGATGCGCTGGAACGTGCCAATATCTCGGCCATCGTGATGTCGGCCATTTCCATGGTTGGCGTAACCGATCACTATGATCGCCGCAAAGCCATGCGCCACTTGAACGCCAAGGAAGTCGTGATTTTCGCGGCCGGTACCGGCAATCCGTTCTTCACCACGGATTCGGCAGCGTGCTTGCGTGCAATCGAAATCGATGCCGATGTCGTGCTCAAGGCGACCAAGGTCGATGGCGTCTACACCGCTGACCCATTCAAAGACCCGCATGCCGAGAAGTTCGATCATCTGACTTACGATGAAGTGCTGGATCGCAAGCTGGGCGTGATGGATCTGACCGCCATTTGCCTGTGCCGCGACCACAAGATGCCGTTGCGCGTATTTAACATGAACAAGCCCGGCGCCCTGCTGAACATCGTGCATGGCGGCGCTGAAGGGACCCTGATCGAGGAAGGCCAACAATGATCAACGAAATCAAGAAAGACGCTAAAGAGCGTATGCAGAAATCCGTCGAGTCGCTGATGCACAACTTCGGCCGTATTCGTACTGGCCAGGCGCATCCAAGCATTCTGGAAGGCGTGATGGTGCCGTATTACGGTTCCGACACTCCGATCAAGCAGGTGGCGAACATCACCGTCAAAGACGCCCGTACCCTGCAAGTCGTTGCCTTTGAGCGCAACATGCTGGGTGCCGTCGACAAAGCCATCGGTAGCGCGGGTCTGAACCTCAACCCGACCAACCTGGGTGAATTGCTGCTGATCTCCATGCCGGCCCTGACCGAAGAAACCCGTAAGGGCTTCACCAAGCAGGCTCGCGATGTCGCTGAAGATGCCCGTGTTGCGGTGCGCAACATCCGTCGTGATGCGAACAGCCAGCTCAAGGATCTGGTCAAGGAAAAAGAAATCAGCGAAGACGAAGAGCGTCGCGCCACTGGCGAGATCGATGACCTGACCAAAAAGTTCGTGGCTGAAATCGACGCGAATTTGGCACAGAAAGAAAAAGACCTGATGGCCGTATAAGGGTCGCGTTTTAATGGATAAGACCAAGCAGACTGCGCCGTCCGCGGTGCCGCGCCATGTCGCGATCATCATGGATGGGAATAATCGCTGGGCGAAAAAGCGCTTTATGCCGGGTGTCGCCGGTCATAAAGCGGGCGTGGATGCGGTTCGTGCGGTGATCGAGGTGTGTGCCGAGGCCGGGGTCGAAGTATTGACCCTGTTCGCCTTCTCCAGCGAGAACTGGCAGCGTCCGGCCGACGAGGTCAGCGCCTTGATGGATCTGTTCTTCAAGGCATTGCGTCGTGAGGCCAAGCGCCTGAACGAAAACAACATCAGTTTGCGCATCATTGGCGACCGTTCGCGCTTTCATCCAGAGCTTCAGGCTGCCATGCGTGAAGCTGAGGCAATGACGGCGGGCGCCAATCGCTTCGTTCTGCAGATCGCTGCCAACTATGGTGGACAGTGGGATATCGCGCAGGCCGCACAGCGTCTGGCTCGGGAAGTTCAGGCCGGGCACCTGCGTCCGGAAGACATTACCCCGGAACTGTTGCAAACCTGTCTGGCTACCGGCGATTTGCCGTTGCCGGACTTGTGCATCCGTACCGGTGGCGAGCACCGCATCAGTAACTTCCTGCTGTGGCAACTGGCTTACGCCGAGTTGTACTTCTCCGACCTGTTCTGGCCGGACTTCAAACACGATGCCATGCGTTCCGCGCTGGCCGATTTTGCTTCTCGGCAGCGCCGCTTCGGTAAAACGAGCGAGCAGGTCGAGGCTGGAGCCCGGGTTTAATGCTTAAACAACGAATCATCACCGCGCTGATCCTGCTGCCGATTGCCCTGTGCGGGTTTTTTCTGCTCGAAGGCACCGGTTTTGCGCTGTTCATCGGGCTGGTCGTGACCCTCGGTGCATGGGAGTGGGCTCGCCTGGCGGGCTTCACTGAGCAGCCGATCCGCATTGCCTATGCAGCGGTGGTCGCGTTGATGCTGTTTGTCATGCATATCGTGCCTGGGCTCGCGCCTTGGGTATTGGGCGCTTCGGTGCTTTGGTGGGGCGTTGCAACCTATCTGGTGTTGACGTATCCGCGCTCCAGCGAACTCTGGTCCAGCGCTGCCTGCAAGCTGGTGATCGGTCTGCTGATCCTGCTGCCCGCCTGGCAAGGTCTGGTTCAGATCAAGCAGGAGTCTTTGGGCAACTGGCTGATCATGGCGGTGATGGTGCTGGTCTGGGGTGCTGATATCGGTGCTTACTTCTCTGGCCGGGCCTTTGGCAAGCGCAAGCTGGCGCCACAGGTCAGTCCCGGCAAAAGCTGGGAGGGCGTCTACGGCGGCCTCGCGGTGAGTCTGGTCATTACTGTCATTGTCGGTCTGTTTCGAGACTGGACGGTGGCGCAGCTGTTCAAAGGTCTGATTGGTGCAGCCATCATCGTGTTCATCTCGGTGGTAGGTGATCTGACTGAAAGCATGTTCAAGCGTCAGTCCGGGATCAAGGACAGCAGTAATCTGCTGCCGGGTCACGGCGGCGTGCTGGACCGAATCGACAGCCTGACTGCAGCGATTCCAGTGTTTGCCGTGCTGCTGTGGATGGCGGCGCCGTGAGCCGCCCGCAGCAGATTACCGTCCTGGGGGCGACCGGTTCGATTGGTCTGAGCACGCTTGACGTCATCGCTCGCCATCCCGAGCGTTATCAGGTTTTCGCCTTGAGCGGTTTCACCCGTCTGAGCGAGCTGTTGGCGCTGTGCGTTCGCCATACGCCGCGGTTCGCCGTGGTGCCTGAGGCGGGTGCTGCCCGAGGCTTACAGGACGACCTGCGCGCCGCAGGCCTGCCGACCCGCGTGTTGGTGGGTGAGGAGGGCCTGTGTCAGGTTGCTTCCGATCCTGAGGTCGATGCGGTCATGGCGGCCATCGTTGGCGCTGCGGGCTTGCGACCGACTCTGGCGGCGGTCGAAGCCGGCAAGAAAATCCTCCTGGCCAACAAAGAAGCGCTGGTGATGTCCGGTGCGCTGTTCATGCAGGCGGTGCGCAAGAGTGGTTCGGTGTTGCTGCCGATCGACAGTGAGCACAACGCGATTTTCCAGTGCATGCCACAGGATTTCGCTCGTGGACTGAGTGCCGTCGGGGTGCGTCGGATTTTACTCACGGCCTCTGGCGGTCCGTTCCGACAGACACCTATGGCTGAACTGGTGCATGTTTCCCCTGAGCAAGCGTGTGCCCACCCGAACTGGTCCATGGGGCGCAAGATTTCAGTGGATTCGGCCAGCATGATGAACAAGGGGCTGGAGTTAATCGAAGCCTGTTGGCTGTTTGATGCCAAGCCGTCCCAGGTCGAAGTGGTGATTCATCCTCAAAGCGTGATTCATTCGCTGGTCGATTACATCGACGGTTCGGTATTGGCCCAGTTGGGTAACCCTGACATGCGCACGCCGATCGCCAACGCGCTGGCCTGGCCGGAGCGGATCGATTCGGGTGTTGCGCCGCTGGACTTGTTTGCAATTGCGCGGCTGGACTTCCAGGCGCCTGATGAAGAGCGATTCCCGTGTCTGCGCCTTGCGCGTCAGGCGGCTGAATCCGGCAATAGCGCGCCGGCCATGCTTAATGCGGCGAATGAAGTGGCGGTCGCGGCCTTTCTCGACGGGCGGGTTCGCTACCCGGAAATCGCGAGTATCATCGAAGAAGTATTGAATCTCGAGCCCGTGGTTGCGGTTGACGATCTCGAGGCAGTGTTCACGGCCGACGCGAAAGCGCGAGTACTGGCCGAACAATGGTTGAGTCGTCACGGGCGGTAAGTGCTGCAATACGTTGACCCATGCGGCACTGGACAGGATTGCGGAGAAAGTAGATGAGCGCGCTCTATATGATTGTCGGCACCCTGGTGGCTTTGGGTGTGCTGGTCACCTTCCACGAATTCGGCCATTTTTGGGTCGCACGTCGCTGTGGGGTCAAAGTGCTGCGTTTCTCCGTAGGCTTCGGTATGCCGTTGCTGCGCTGGCACGACAAGAAAGGCACTGAGTTCGTCGTCGCCGCGATCCCGCTGGGCGGTTACGTGAAAATGCTCGACGAGCGCGAAGGCGAAGTTCCGGCCGATCAGCTTGATCAGTCCTTCAATCGCAAATCCGTCCGCCAGCGTATCGCTATCGTATCGGCGGGTCCGATTGCCAACTTTTTACTGGCGATGATTTTTTTCTGGGTGCTCGCCATGCTCGGCAGCGAGCAAGTGCGCCCGGTCATTGGTGCAGTCGAATCCGGCAGTATCGCCGCCAAGGCTGGTTTGAGCGCGGGCCAGGAAATCATTGCCATCGATGGCGAGCCAACTTCCGGCTGGGCCGCGGTGAACCTGCAGTTGGTCCGTCGTCTTGGGGAGAGCGGTTCCCTGCAGTTGCTGGTCCGTGATCAGGGTTCCACAGTGGATTCGCCCCGTGAACTGATGCTGGATAAATGGCTCAAGGGTGCCGATGAGCCAGATCCGATTCGTTCGCTGGGTTTACGCCCTTGGCGTCCGGCGCTGCCACCGGTCCTGGCCGAACTTGACCCGAAAGGCCCGGCACAGGCTGCTGGCCTGAAGACCGGTGACCGACTGTTAGCTCTGGACGGCAAGTCGCTTGATGACTGGCAGCAGGTGGTGGACACGGTCCGTATGCACCCTGATACCAAAATCATGCTGCGCGTCGAGCGTGATAGTGCTCAAATCGACGTCCCTGTGACGCTGGCCGCTCGCGGCGAGAAGAAGGCACCCAGTGGTTATCTGGGCGCTGGGGTGAAAGCAGTTGATTGGCCGCCAGAGATGATTCGCGAAGTGAGTTATGGTCCTGTGGCCGCGATTGGAGAGGGCGCTCGACGCACCTGGACCATGAGCGTACTGACCCTCGATTCGCTCAAGAAAATGTTGTTCGGTGAGCTCTCGGTAAAAAACTTGAGTGGACCGATAACCATTGCTAAAGTGGCGGGCGCTTCTGCCCAGTCGGGTGTCGCTGATTTCCTGAATTTCCTTGCTTATCTGAGTATTAGCTTGGGAGTTCTGAATTTGTTGCCCATTCCTGTACTGGATGGGGGGCATTTGTTGTTTTATCTGATCGAGTGGGCGCGTGGTCGCCCCTTGTCGGATCGGGTGCAGGGTTGGGGGATACAGATCGGTATCAGTTTGGTGATCGGGGTGATGTTGCTTGCTCTGGTCAATGATCTAAGTCGACTGTAACGCTTCGCTGAATTGCGAATCTGCCGCATTTTGCGGCAGTTTGTTTATTGCCAGTTGGAATAAGAAAGGACTTCATGAAACGTCTGCTGCTAACTGCGGTTCTCACCGTATTGATGATCGCCGAAGTTCACGCCGAGTCCTTCACTATCTCTGATATTCGCGTCAATGGCCTCCAGCGGGTCTCCGCGGGTAGCGTCTTTGGTGCTTTGCCGTTGAACGTCGGTGAACAGGCGGATGATCGTCGCCTGGTGGAATCCACTCGTGCGTTGTTCAAAACCGGTTTCTTTCAAGATATCCAGCTGGGCCGCGATGGCAACGTCCTGGTCATCACGGTAGTCGAGCGCCCGTCGGTCGCCAGTATCGAGATCGAGGGTAACAAGGCGATCTCCACTGAAGACCTGATGAAAGGCCTCAAACAATCCGGTCTGGCCGAAGGCGAGATCTTCCAGCGCGCCACCCTCGAAGGTGTGCGTAACGAGCTGCAGCGCCAATACGTCGCTCAGGGTCGCTACTCGGCTACCGTCGACACTGAAGTGGTGCCGCAGCCGCGTAACCGCGTTGCGTTGAAGGTCAATATCAACGAAGGCACCGTTGCTGCTATCCAGCACATCAACGTGGTGGGTAACACCGTCTTCCCTGATGAAGACCTGATCGACCTGTTTGAACTCAAGACCACCAACTGGCTGTCGTTCTTCAAGAACGATGACAAGTACGCTCGTGAAAAACTTTCCGGTGACCTGGAGCGTCTGCGCTCCTACTACCTGGACCGTGGCTATATCAACATGGATATCGCTTCGACCCAGGTGTCCATCACCCCGGACAAGAAACACGTCTATATCACCGTCAACGTTAACGAAGGCGAGAAGTACACCGTCCGTGACGTCAAGCTGAGCGGCGACCTGAAAGTCCCTGAAGACCAGGTCAAGTCTCTGCTGCTGGTCCAGAAAGGCCAGGTGTTCTCGCGCAAGTTGATGACCACCACGTCCGAACTGATCACCCGCCGTCTGGGTAATGAGGGTTACACCTTCGCCAACGTCAATGGCGTGCCTCAGCCTC
This sequence comes from Pseudomonas sp. ACM7, assembly GCF_004136015.1. Lineage (NCBI taxonomy): Bacteria > Pseudomonadati > Pseudomonadota > Gammaproteobacteria > Pseudomonadales > Pseudomonadaceae > Pseudomonas > Pseudomonas sp. ACM7. Next base: position 4,074,230 of record NZ_CP024866.1, read on the forward strand.
ACGATGAAGACCACACCGTCGACATCACGTTCGCCGTCGATCCGGGCAAGCGAGCTTACGTGAACCGCATCAACTTCCGTGGCAACACCAAGTCCGAAGACGAAGTGCTGCGCCGTGAAATGCGTCAGATGGAAGGCGGCTGGGCTTCGACCTACCTGATCGACCAATCCAAGACTCGTCTTGAGCGTCTGGGCTTCTTCAAGGAAGTCAACGTCGAAACACCGGCCGTGCCGGGCGTCGACGACCAGGTAGACGTGAACTACAGCGTTGAAGAACAGGCTTCCGGTTCGATTACCGCCAGCGTCGGTTTCGCCCAGAGCGCCGGTCTGATCCTCGGTGGTTCGATCACCCAGAACAACTTCCTGGGTACGGGTAACAAAGTCAGCATCGGTTTGACCCGCAGTCAATACCAGAGCCGCTATAACTTCGGTTACGTCGACCCGTACTGGACGGCTGATGGCGTGAGCCTGGGTTACAACGCGTTCTATCGCACCACTGACTACAAAGACCTCGACGTCGACGTAGCCAGCTATGCCGTGGACAGCCTGGGTGCAGGCGTTAGCGTCGGTTATCCGATCAGCGAGACTTCGCGTCTGACCTTCGGCTTGACCGCGCAACAAGACAAGATCAAGACCGGTCAATACACCGTTGACGAGATCTTCGACTTCGTTAACAGGGAAGGCGATAGCTACCTGAACTTCAAGGCTTCGGCCGGCTGGTCCGAATCCACACTGAACAAAGGCGTATTGGCGACCCGTGGTCATTCCCAAAGCCTGACACTGGAAACCACCACGCCTGGCAGCGACCTGTCGTTCTTCAAGCTTGATTACCGTGGCCAGTTGTTCCAGCCATTGTCTGAAAACTACACCATGCGCCTGCACACGGAACTGGGCTATGGCGATGGTTATGGTTCTACCGATGGCTTGCCGTTCTATGAAAACTACTATGCTGGTGGTTTCAACTCGGTTCGTGGCTTCAAGGACAGTACCCTCGGTCCTCGCAGTACCCCAAGTCGCGGTGCGGCTGTGACGGGTAACACCGGCACGCTGGCCGACCCGGACCAGGATCCGCTGCCGTTCGGTGGTAACGTTTTGATCCAGGGTGGTGTCGAGGTGCTGTTCCCGCTGCCATTCGTCAAGGATCAGCGTTCCCTGCGCACTTCCGTATTCTGGGATGTGGGTAACGTATTCGACTCCAAGTGCGATAAAACGACGAACGCAAATGTCGGTTCAACCGCTCAAACAGAGTGCAACGACATCAGCCTGAGCAACATGGCCAGCTCCGTCGGTGTCGGCGTGACCTGGGTTACCGCACTGGGTCCTTTGAGCTTCGCGTTGGCCATGCCAGTCAAGAAACCGGATAACGCTGAAACCCAAGTGTTCCAATTCTCCCTCGGCCAGACGTTCTAAGCGTCTGACCCAAGATAACGACAATGGATTTTGTAGGAGTGCATCGTGCGTAAGTTGACTCAATTGGTTCTCCTGGCGGCCGTACTGGTAGCAGGTCCGGCTTTTGCCGACATGAAAATCGCCGTTCTGAACTATCAGATGGCGCTGCTGGAATCCGACGCGGCCAAGAAGTACGCCGTGGATGCCGAGAAGAAGTTCGGCCCACAGCTGAGCAAACTCAAGACTCTGGAAAGCAGTGCCAAAGGTATCCAGGACCGTCTGATGGCTGGTGGCGACAAGATGCAGCAAGGCGAGCGTGAGCGTCTTGAGCTGGAATTCAAGCAAAAGGCCCGTGACTTCCAGTTCCAGTCCAAGGAATTGAACGAAGCCAAAGCCGTTGCTGACCGTGAAATGCTGAAGCAGCTCAAGCCGAAACTGGACAGCGCTGTGGAAGAAGTCATCAAGAAAGGTGCTTTTGACCTGGTCTTCGAGCGTGGCGCAGTGATTGATGTCAAACCGCAGTACGACATCACTCGCCAGGTTATCGAGCGCATGAATCAGCTGAAGTAACCATGACAGCGACTATAAAGCTCGGCCAGTTGGCCGAGTTCCTCGGCGCCACACTGCGTGGCGACCCGGAGAAAGAAATTACTGGGCTAGCCACTTTGCAAGAGGCTGGCCCAGCTCAGTTGAGCTTTCTCGCAAACCCCCAATACCGTAAATACCTGCCTGACAGTCGGGCCGCAGCCCTGTTGCTGAAAGCCGCTGACGCTGAAGGTTTTGCAGGTGATTCGCTGGTGGTGCCTGATCCCTATCTGGCCTACGCGCGGGTTTCCCATCTGTTCGATCCCAAGCCAAAGGCGGCTGCCGGTATTCATCCGACAGCAGTGGTGGCAGCGGATGCAGTGGTCGATCCAGCGGCGAGCATTGGTGCTTTTGCGGTGATCGAAAGCTGCGCACGTATTGCTGCGGGTGTGACCGTTGGCGCGCACTGCTTCATTGGTGCCCGCTGCGAGATTGGCGAGGGCGGCTGGCTGGCCCCGCGAGTCACGCTGTACCACGATGTTCGCATCGGTAAACGGGTGGTGATTCAATCGGGTGCCGTACTCGGTGGCGAAGGTTTCGGTTTTGCCAACGAGAAAGGTGTCTGGCAGAAAATCGCTCAGATCGGTGGTGTGCTGGTCGGTGACGACGTGGAGATTGGCGTGAATACCGCTATCGATCGCGGTGCACTGGCCGATACCGTTCTGGGTAACGGGGTGAAACTCGACAACCAGATTCAGATCGCCCACAACGTCCAGGTCGGTGATCACACCGCCATGGCCGCGTGCGTGGGGATCTCCGGCAGCACCAAAATCGGCAAGCATTGCATGCTCGCCGGTGGCGTAGGGCTGGTGGGGCATATCGAAATTTGCGACAACGTTTTCATCACCGGGATGACCATGGTGACCCACTCGATTACCGAAAAGGGTTCCTATTCTTCCGGTACAGCCATGCAACCGGCAGCCGAGTGGCGCAAAAGCGCGGCACGCATCCGTCAGCTCGACGACATCGCGCGGCGGTTGCGACAGCTGGAAAAGCGTGTAGGGGAAGTGACCCCTGACGGTAATGCTTCATCAGATGGCTGATACCATTTCCATATCAAGTGTGCACAGCCGCTAGACTGCCTCCTTGATTTGCTAGAGGGGTGCGCGTCAGTCGCGCCTCCCAATCTTTACATAGGCTTCCCCCCGAAATGATGGACATCAACGAGATTCGCGAATACCTGCCCCACCGTTACCCGTTCCTGCTGGTGGACCGAGTCGTGGAACTGGATGTGGAAGGCAAGCGCATTCGCGCCTACAAGAATGTCAGCATCAACGAACCCTTCTTCAATGGTCACTTCCCCGCGCATCCAATCATGCCGGGCGTATTGATCATCGAAGCGATGGCTCAGGCTGCCGGGATCCTTGGTTTCAAAATGCTCGACGTGAAACCGGCCGACGGCACCCTTTATTACTTTGTTGGCTCCGACAAGCTGCGCTTCCGCCAGCCGGTGTTGCCAGGCGACCAACTGATCCTGGAAGCCAAATTCCTGAGCTGCAAGCGTCAGATCTGGAAGTTCGAGTGCCAGGCTTCGGTCGATGGCAAGCCAGTCTGCTCTGCTGAAATCATCTGCGCGGAACGCAAACTATGAGTTTGATTGACCCTCGCGCAATCATCGAACCGACGGCTATCCTGGCCGACGGCGTCGAGGTCGGCCCTTGGTCGATCATCGGTGCAGGTGTGGAAATCGGCGAGGGGACAGTGATCGGGCCGCATGTGATTCTCAAAGGCCCGACCCGAATCGGAAAGCACAACCGCATCTACCAGTTTTCTTCGGTAGGCGAGGACACGCCCGATCTGAAATACAAGGGTGAAGAAACCCGTCTGGTCATCGGTGACCACAACGTCATCCGTGAAGGCGTGACGATTCACCGTGGGACCGTTCAGGACCGTTCTGAAACAACCCTGGGCGATCACAATCTGATCATGGCCTATGCCCACATCGGCCACGACAGCGTCATCGGCAACCACTGCATCCTGGTCAACAACACTGCGTTGGCCGGCCATGTGCACGTTGAAGACTGGGCGATCCTGTCTGGTTTTACCCTGGTTCATCAGTATTGCCATATCGGCGCCCACAGCTTTTCCGGTATGGGCACCGCCATCGGCAAGGACGTCCCAGCGTACGTCACGGTGTTCGGCAACCCGGCCGAAGCTCGCAGCATGAACTTCGAAGGCATGCGTCGTCGCGGTTTCAGCGAAGATGCGATCCACGCGCTGCGTCGTGCCTACAAGGTGGTTTATCGCCAGGGTCTGACGGTCGAGCAAGCGCTCACCGAACTGGCCGAGCCTTCTGATCAGTTCCCGGAAGTCGCGGTGTTCCGTGATTCCATCCAGTCTTCGACCCGCGGCATCACTCGTTAATCATGGCTAATCTGCGTATTGCGCTGGTGGCGGGTGAGGCTTCCGGCGACATTCTTGGCGCGGGTCTCATGCGCGCACTCAAGGCTCAGCACCCGGCAGTCGAGTTCATCGGTGTCGGCGGTCCGCTGATGCAGGCCGAAGGCCTGACCTCGTATTTCCCGATGGAGCGTCTTTCGGTCATGGGCCTGGTGGAAGTGCTTGGCCGATTGCGTGAGCTGATGGCTCGCCGCAAGAAGTTGATCGCCGACCTGATCGCCGAGAAGCCAGATGTGTTCATCGGTATCGATGCCCCGGACTTCAACCTCAATATCGAACTCAAGCTGCGTCAGGCCGGGATCAAGACCGTGCATTACGTTAGCCCGTCGGTTTGGGCGTGGCGGCAGAAACGGGTGCTGAAGATTCGCGAAGGCTGCGACCTGATGCTGACGCTGTTCCCGTTCGAAGCGAAATTCTATGAAGAGAAGGGCGTGCCGGTGCGGTTTGTCGGGCACTCACTGGCCGATGCGATCCCGCTAGAAGCCGATCGTGCCGCCGCGCGGGCTGAACTCGGCTTGCCCGACGGGCCGCTGGTTGCTCTGATGCCGGGCAGCCGTGGTGGCGAAGTTGGCCGTCTCGGTGCGTTGTTCCTCGATACCGCCCAGCGTCTGCGAGCCCTGCGCCCTGGTGTGCGGTTCGTCATGCCTTGCGCCGGCCCCGAGCGCCGCAAGCAACTTGAAGAGCTGCTGGCGGGCCGAGATCTGCCGTTGACATTGCTCGATGGCAAATCCCATCTGGCCCTGGCAGCCTGCGACGCGGTACTGATTGCCTCCGGAACGGCGACCCTGGAAGCGTTGTTGTACAAACGGCCGATGGTGGTCGCGTACCGCTTGGCACCGCTGACGTTCTGGATTCTCAAGCGCATGGTGAAAAGTCCCTACATCTCCTTGCCGAACCTGCTGGCCCAGCGCCTGTTGGTGCCCGAGTTGTTGCAGGACGATGCGACCGTTGAAGCCTTGGCCCAGACGCTGTCGCCACTGATCGAAGGCGGTGAAGAACAGACCCGCGGCTTCGATGAAATTCACCGTACCTTACGTCTGGACGCCTCCAATCAGGCGGCGGACGCGGTACTGAACCTGATCGGCAAAACACAATGAGCAAAGCAAGCATTCAGATGGGCCTGGACTTCACCCTGGTCGCCGAAGTTGAAGATTTGGTCGCTGGCGTTGACGAAGTCGGTCGCGGCCCACTTTGTGGTGCGGTGGTGACAGCCGCGGTAATCCTCGATCCGAACCGTCCGATTCTGGGCCTGAATGATTCGAAGAAGCTCACCGAAACACGCCGCGAAAAACTCTACGACGAGATCTGCGAAAAAGCCCTGAGCTGGTGCATCGCCCGGGCTGAAGTCGAAGAAATCGACGAGCTGAACATTCTCCACGCCACCATGCTGGCCATGCAGCGCGCCGTCGAAGGTCTGCACATCACGCCGAAACTGGCGATGATCGATGGCAATCGTTGCCCGAAGCTGTCGATGCGCGCCGAAGCAGTGGTGCAGGGCGATGGTAAGGTACCGGCCATCGCGGCAGCGTCGATTCTGGCCAAGGTCAGCCGCGACCGCGAGATGGCAGCGTTCGAATTGATTTACCCGGGTTACGGCATCGGTGGCCACAAAGGCTACCCGACGCCGGTTCATCTGGAGGCGCTGGCCCGCTTGGGGCCAACGCCGATTCACCGCCGCTCGTTCGCCCCGGTACGCCTGGCTTACGAGGCGCGGGAAAACCTGATCGAGAGTTAGTCGCAAGGCTGATGTTTTTGCCAAGGCCCGGTACAATCCGGGCCTTGTTGTCTTCACGTTTCTAGTTTCTAGACAGGATCACTATGCCGGCTTCATTCGTTCATCTACGCCTGCACACTGAGTATTCCCTGGTCGACGGTCTGGTGCGGATCAAACCGCTGGTCAAGACCCTGGTCGGCATGAACATGCCTGCCGTAGCGGTCACGGACCAGAACAACATGTGTTCCCTGGTCAAATTCTATAAAGCCGCCATGGGTGCCGGGATCAAGCCGATCTGCGGCGCCGACCTCTGGCTGTCGAACAAGGATCCGGATAACGCTCTGAGCCGGATCAGTCTGTTGGCGATGAACGCCGTGGGTTATCGCAACCTCACCGAACTGATCTCCCGCGGCTTCATCGACGGCCAGCGCAATGGGTCGGTCATCATCGAGCGCGAGTGGGTGGCCGAAGCCAGCGAAGGCTTGATCATGCTGTCGGCGGCGAAAGAAGGCGAGATCGGTCTGGCGATGCTCAGTGGCAACCCGGCCGAAGCGGAAAACCTGGCACGCGAATGGATGGCCGTGTTCCCGGATCGTTTCTATCTGGAGATCCAGCGCACCAACCGCCCCAACGACGAAGAACAGTTGCACGGTGCCGTAGCCCTCGCTGAAAAAATCGGTGCGCCGCTGGTCGCTACCAACGACGTGCGCTTCATCAAGCAGGAAGACTTCGCCGCTCACGAAACTCGCGTTTGCATCGGTGAGGGCCGTGCCCTCGATGATCCGCGGCGTTCGAAAAATTACAGCGATCAGCAATACCTCAAAAGCGCCGAGGAAATGGCCGAGTTGTTCAGCGACATTCCCGAAGCGCTGGAAAACACCGTCGAGATTGCCAAGCGCTGCAACATTGAAGTGAAGCTGGGCACTCACTTCCTGCCCAACTTCCCGATCCCCGATGGCATGACCATCGACGAGTATTTCCGCAAGGTTTCCTTCGATGGTCTGGAAGATCGCCTCAGCGTTCTGCTGCCCAAGGACACCACCGAAGACTACGAAACCAAGCGTCAGGTCTACGTCGACCGGCTGAATTTCGAGCTGGATATCATCATCCAGATGGGTTTCCCCGGTTACTTCCTGATCGTTATGGACTTTATCCAGTGGGCCAAGAGTAACGGCGTGCCGGTAGGTCCAGGCCGTGGATCGGGTGCCGGGTCGCTGGTGGCCTACGTGCAGAAGATCACCGACCTTGACCCGCTGGAATATGACCTGCTGTTCGAACGTTTCCTTAACCCGGAACGGGTATCCATGCCCGACTTCGACGTCGACTTCTGCATGGACGGTCGCGACCGTGTAATCGACTACGTGGCCGAGAAATACGGCCGCAACGCGGTAAGCCAGATCATCACCTTCGGTTCCATGGCGGCAAAGGCTGTGGTCCGTGACGTGGCGCGGGTACAGGGCAAGTCCTACGGTTTGGCGGATCGTCTGTCGAAGATGATCCCGTTCGAAGTCGGCATGACCCTGGAAAAGGCTTACGAACAGGAAGAAATCCTGCGTGACTTCATCAAGGTCGATGAAGAAGCCGCTGAAATCTGGGAAATGGCCCGCAAGCTTGAAGGCGTTGTACGTAACGTCGGTAAGCACGCCGGTGGTGTTGTTATTGCCCCGACCAAGTTGACTGACTTCTCGCCGATTTATTGCGATGAGGCCGGTGATGGTCTGGTCACCCAGTTCGACAAGGACGACGTTGAAGCCGCTGGCCTGGTGAAGTTCGACTTCCTCGGTCTGCGGACCCTGACGGTCATCGACTGGGCGCTGAAAACCATCAACCGCGATCGCGCCAAGGTTGATGAGCCGCCGCTGGATATCGCGTTCATCCCGCTGGATGACAAGCCGACTTACCAGTTGCTGCAAAAAGCTGAAACGACTGCGGTGTTCCAGCTTGAGTCGCGCGGCATGAAAGAGCTGATCAAAAAGCTCAAGCCCGACTGCCTGGAAGACTTGATCGCATTGGTGGCCCTGTTCCGTCCGGGCCCGTTGCAATCGGGCATGGTGGACGACTTTATCAACCGTAAGCACGGTCGCGCCGAACTCGCGTACCCGCACTCGGACTACCAGTACGAAGGCCTCAAACCGGTTCTGGCACCGACTTACGGCATCATCCTGTATCAGGAACAGGTGATGCAGATTGCTCAGGTCATGGCCGGTTACACCCTCGGCGGTGCGGACATGCTGCGTCGAGCCATGGGTAAGAAAAAACCCGAAGAAATGGCCAAACAGCGCGGCGGTTTCATTGAAGGCTGCACCGCTAACAATATCGACGCGGACCTTGCTGGTAACATTTTCGACCTGGTGGAAAAATTCGCCGGTTACGGCTTCAACAAATCTCACTCGGCTGCTTATGGCCTGGTGTCGTATCAGACCGCTTGGCTGAAAACCCATTACCCGGCGCCGTTCATGGCTGCGGTACTGTCGGCGGATATGCACAACACCGACAAGGTCGTGACCTTGATCGAAGAAATTCGCACCATGAAGCTGCGTCTCGACGCGCCGGATGTGAATACTTCGGAGTTCAAGTTCACGGTGAATGACGAAGGCCGGATTATTTATGGCCTCGGCGCGATCAAAGGTGTGGGCGAAGGTCCGGTTGAGGCGATCACCGAGGCGCGTCAGGCCGGTCCGTTCAAGGATCTGTTCGATTTCTGCGCCCGTGTCGATCTCAAACGTATCAACAAGCGCACCCTGGACGGTTTGATCCGCAGCGGTGCGCTGGATCGTCTGGGCCCTTACTTCCATGACGAGCAGAAAGCCTATCAGGCCAATATCGACCGCAACCGCGCGGTCTTGCTGAACGCAATGGAAGGGGCGATCAAGGCGGCCGAACAAACCGCGCGTACCAAAGACAGCGGTCACGTCGATCTGTTTGGCGGCTTGTTCGTCGAAGAAGACGCCGATGTCTACGCCAATCACCGCAAAGCCAAGGAACTGACGCTCAAGGAGCGCCTGAAAGGCGAGAAAGACACCTTGGGTCTGTACCTGACCGGTCACCCGATCGACGAATACGAAGGTGAGATCCGCCGTTTCGCCCGTCAACGCATCATCGACCTGAAACCGGCCCGTGATACCCAGACCGTCGCGGGCATGATCATCGCCTTGCGGGTGATGAAGAACAAAAAGGGCGACAAGATGGGTTTCATCACCCTCGACGACCGCTCCGGGCGGATCGAAGCCTCGCTGTTTGCCGAGGCGTTCCATTCGGCGCAATCGTTGTTGCAGACCGACGCGATGGTGGTGGTCGAAGGCGAAGTCAGCAACGACGATTTCTCCGGTGGCTTGCGGCTGCGGGTCAAGCGGGTGATGAGCATGGAAGATGCGCGCACCAACCTGGCCGAAAGCCTGCGCTTGAAGCTGCAGACCCAGGATTTGAAAGGCGATCAGCTACGCTGGCTCGGTGAGTTGTTCAAGCGCCACCGCGGGGCGTGCCCGATCACCATGGAATACACCAGTCCCGATGCGAAGGCCTTGCTGCAGTTCGGCGAGACCTGGCGGATCGACCCGGCGGATGCCTTGATTCAAGCCCTGCGTGACCAGTTCGGGCGAGACAACGTCTTCCTCCAATACCGTTGACGGTCAGGTGCCGCTCTTCCAAAAGGGAGCAGCTCTGATCTCGACCCAATTTTTAATCTCGACCTGAACGCGCCTCTCCCTTAAGGTAGGGCGCGAATAGACAACCGGCCGGCCCAAGCTCTCTTGGAGGTCGACCCAAGACGGACGCCTATGAACCCGAATTTTCTAGATTTCGAACAGCCGATCGCCGACCTGCAAGCCAAGATCGAAGAGTTGCGCTTGGTCGGTAACGACAATTCGCTGAATATCGGCGATGAGATCTCCCGCCTGCAGGACAAAAGCAGCACGCTGACCGAAGACATCTTCGGCAAGCTGACCAGCTGGCAGATCGCGCGTCTGGCGCGTCACCCGAAACGTCCGTATACCCTGGACTACATCGAACACATCTTCACCGAGTTCGACGAACTGCACGGCGACCGTCACTTCTCCGACGACGCTGCGATCGTCGGCGGCATTGCCCGTCTGGACGACCAGCCGGTGATGATCATCGGTCACCAGAAAGGCCGTGAAGTGCGCGAGAAAGTTCGTCGCAACTTTGGCATGCCGCGTCCGGAAGGCTACCGCAAGGCGTGCCGTCTGATGGAAATGGCCGAACGTTTCAAGATGCCGATCCTGACCTTCATCGACACCCCGGGCGCTTACCCTGGTATCGACGCTGAAGAACGCAACCAGAGCGAAGCGATTGCCTGGAACCTGCGCGTCATGGCACGCCTGAAAACCCCAATCATCGCCACCGTGATCGGTGAGGGTGGTTCCGGTGGTGCTCTGGCGATCGGCGTTTGCGATCAACTGAACATGCTGCAGTACTCGACTTACGCAGTGATTTCGCCGGAAGGTTGCGCCTCGATTCTGTGGAAGACCGCCGAGAAAGCGCCGGACGCTGCTGAAGCCATGGGTATCACTGCAGAGCGCCTGAAAGGCCTGGGTATTGTGGATAAAGTGATCAGCGAGCCTTTGGGCGGCGCACACCGTAATCCGGCCGCTGCAGCTGCATCGATCCGTGCCGAGCTGAGCTCGCAGCTGGCGATGTTGAAGAAGTTCGATAACGAAGCGCTGTTGGCTCGCCGTTACGAGCGTCTGATGAGCTACGGTCTGTAACTGTACTCGCTACACCCCTGTAGGAGCTGCCGAAGGCTGCGATCTTTTGATCCTGAAAATGCAAGATCAAAAGATCGCAGCCTTCGGCAGCTCCTACAGGGGATTTATGTGGAATGATCGATCTCTATGAGTCCTTCCAATATCGATCTGTCTGCCAGGTTCCTGCTAAACCTGAGCCCCTGGCGCACCGCCACAACCTGGCGCATCGCCTTCTCCGGTGGCCTCGACTCCACCGTTCTGCTGCACCTTCTCGTACACCTCGCAAAAGCCGAATCCTTGCCGGCGCTAAGCGCCATCCATGTTCATCACGGCCTTCAGGCTGTGGCTGATGCGTGGCCGGATCATTGTCAGTCGGTCTGTGATGCGCTGGGTGTGCCGCTGCAGGTTGTTCGCGTACAGGTTCAACCCGGCGCCAGTCTTGAGCGTGCAGCCCGGGATGCGCGATATGCCGCGTTCATCGAGGCGACTCAGGCCAATGAAGTGTTGATGACCGCCCAGCACCGTGACGATCAGGCGGAAACGTTGTTATTCCGGCTGTTGCGTGGGGCAGGGGTGAGAGGATTGTCGGGGATGCCACGCCAGCGCCCGCTTGGTAAAGGGCAGTTGCTTCGGCCATTGCTCGATGTCACTCGGGCTGAGCTTGAAGCCTATGCGGCGGAGCATCGGCTGAGCTGGATCGAAGACCCATCGAATCAGGATCGGCAATTCTCGCGAAACTACCTGCGCCATCAGGTGTTCCCGGTATTGACCAAGCGTTGGCCGCAAGCGGTAACGACCATGGCCCGCAGCGCTGCACATCTGAGTGAAGCGCAGGGATTGCTCGATGAACTTGCGCAAATCGACCTGGCCGGCGCCAGCACTGCCAATGATTTTGATTGGCTGGGATTGCCCTCCCTGGAACTGGGGGCATTTGAAACGCTGTCCGCTGCTCGTCAGCGTAATGCCTTAAGTCATTGGCTCGAACCGCTGACGCGACTGCCGGACAGTGACCATTGGTCGGGTTGGGAGAATTTACGTGATGCCAGCGGCGATGCCTGCCCGATCTGGCGGCTGGCGGATGGTGAACTGCATCGGGCGGGTGGGCGTATCTGGTGGTTGTCCGGCAGTTGGTTGCGCACGTCGACCGCCGTCGGAAACTGGCCCGACCCCTCGCTATCGCTGGTGTTGCCGGACAACGGCGTGCTCACACTCACCGGCCAAATCCCCGATGGCCTGCTGCATATCCGCTATCGTGAGGGAGGTGAGGTGATGAATTTGCCCGGTCGCGGCCATCGCGATCTGAAGCGTTTGCTCAATGAACGTGGTGTGCCGGCGTTCGCCCGTGGCAGATTGCCGCTGCTCTACCGAGACGAGCAATTGCTGGCGGTGGCCAACCTGCGGGGCTTGGACGGCAGTGCAAAGGACCGTTGGAATTTGCATTGGCAGCCACCGCACGAAGATCTAGGTTTGAGCTGAAAGGGGCTTTCCGGTAGACTACGCTCCCTTCTTGATACAACTTCTGTGGATTCGCCTGAATTGCAGGAGTTGCCGATTACCAAGCAGTCTTTGCTGGGCGATTCCAAAAAATGTGTAGCGAGCAACGTACCGGTGTTTCATCTTCCGGTCTGTCCCAACGCGGCGGTTTTTTTGAAAGGTGCACTGTGATTAATGCAGGTGATCGGGGGCTTCGGCCTTCCTTCGCTTTCCCCGGCGGCTCGGACCGCTTTAACGCAGACTTCTAGGGTTTTTCATGACGCGCTACATATTCGTCACGGGCGGTGTTGTTTCTTCATTGGGGAAAGGCATCGCATCGGCTTCATTGGCGGCCATCCTGGAGGCGCGGGGACTTAAGGTCACCATGCTGAAGCTGGACCCGTACATCAACGTTGACCCGGGCACCATGAGCCCGTTCCAGCACGGTGAAGTGTTCGTCACCCACGACGGCGCCGAGACCGACCTGGACCTGGGCCACTACGAGCGGTTCATCCGCACGACCATGACCCAGAACAACAACTTCACCACCGGCCGTGTCTACGAACACGTCCTGCGCAAAGAGCGCCGTGGTGATTATCTGGGCGCCACCATTCAGGTGATCCCGCACATCACCGACGAAATCAAGCGCCGGATCATCAAGGGCGCTGGCGATGCCGACGTGGCCATGGTCGAGATCGGTGGCACCGTGGGTGACATTGAATCCCAGCCATTCCTCGAAGCGATCCGCCAATTGCGTTTCGAAGTCGGTGCCAAGCGCGCGATGCTGATGCACCTGACGCTGGTGCCGTACATCGCCACTGCCGGCGAAACCAAAACCAAGCCTACCCAGCACTCGGTCAAGGAACTGCGTTCCATCGGCCTGCAACCAGACGTGCTGGTCTGCCGCTCCGATCACCCGATCGACATCTCCTCGCGTCGCAAGATCGCTCAGTTCACCAACGTTGAAGAACGTGCGGTGATTGCGCTGGAAGACGCAGACACCATCTACAAGATCCCGGGCATCTTGCACTCCCAGGGCCTGGATGATTTCGTCGTCGAGCGTTTCGGCCTGCAATGTGGCGGTGCCGATCTGTCCGAGTGGGAAGCCGTGGTCGACGCCAAGCTCAACCCTGAGCATGAAGTCACCATCGCGATGGTCGGCAAGTACATGGAATTGCTGGACGCCTACAAGTCGCTGATCGAAGCGATGAGTCACGCCGGCATCAGCAACCGCACCAAGGTCAACCTGCGCTACATCGACTCCGAAGACATCGAAAACCAGGGCACTGCGCTGCTGGAAGGTGTCGACGCGATTCTGGTACCTGGCGGCTTCGGTCTGCGTGGCGTGGAAGGCAAGATCACCGCCGTTCAATACGCTCGCGAAAACAAGGTTCCGTACCTGGGCATCTGCCTGGGCATGCAAGTGGCCGTGATCGAGTTCGCTCGTAACGTGCTGGGCTGGAAAGACGCCAACTCCACCGAGTTCGATCGTGCCAGCGGTCATCCGGTCGTGGGTCTGATCACCGAGTGGGAAGATGCCACCGGCGCAGTCGAAACCCGTACCGAAGCGTCCGATCTGGGCGGCACCATGCGCCTTGGCGCTCAGGATTGCCTGCTGGAGCCAGGTTCCCTGGTGCACGATTGCTACGCCAAGGACGTGATCGTCGAGCGTCACCGTCACCGCTACGAAGTGAACAACAACCTGCTTCCGCAAATTATGGAAGCCGGTCTGAAAATCACCGGTCGTTCCGGTGATGGCGCCCTGGTGGAAGTGATTGAAGCCCCGGATCATCCATGGTTCGTCGCTTGCCAGTTCCACCCTGAGTTCACCTCGACACCACGCGACGGTCACCCGTTGTTCAGCGGTTTTGTTAAAGCAGCTTTGGTTCAACACCAGAAGAAGGCGTAAATCCAATGGCCCAGAAGATCATCCGCGTAGGCGATATCGAGATTGCCAACGACAAGCCAATGGTGCTTTTCGGTGGTATGAACGTGCTGGAAAGCCGAGACATGGCGATGCAGGTCTGCGAAGAGTACGTGAAGGTCACCGAGAAACTCGGTATCCCTTACGTGTTCAAGGCCAGCTTCGACAAGGCCAACCGTTCCTCCGTGACCTCTTACCGTGGCCCCGGCCTGGAAGAGGGCATGCGGATTTTCCAGGACATCAAGCAAGCGTTCGGCGTGCCGATCATCACCGACGTCCACGAGCCTGATCAGGCCGCGGTCGTCGCTGAAGTCTGCGATATCATCCAGCTGCCAGCCTTTTTGTCGCGCCAGACCGACCTTGTGGTCGCGATGGCCAAGACCGGTGCGGTGATCAACATCAAGAAGGCCCAGTTCCTCGCACCTCAGGAAATGAAACACATCCTGAGCAAATGCGTGGAAGCGGGTAACGATCAGTTGATCCTCTGCGAACGCGGATCGAGCTTCGGCTACAACAACCTGGTCGTCGACATGCTCGGCTTCGGCATCATGAAGCAGTTCGAATACCCGGTGTTCTTCGATGTGACCCACGCGCTGCAAATGCCCGGCGGTCGCTCCGATTCCGCCGGCGGTCGCCGCGCTCAGGTCACCGACCTGGCAAAAGCCGGTATGAGCCAGTCTTTGGCGGGCCTGTTCCTTGAGGCCCACCCGGACCCGGACAACGCCAAATGCGACGGCCCTTGCGCCTTGCGTCTGGACAAACTGGAGCCATTCCTGGCCCAGCTCAAAGCTTTGGACGAACTGGTGAAGAGTTTTCCGACGGTAGAAACCGCGTAATCCTCATTTCTCCGGTAAAGTACCGCACGAATTAATGCTCAGGCCCTCGGGTCTGAGCCTTATCGTCCGCAAGTCTGCCCGCTGCACATCACTTGCCGGCGATACAAGATTTCCTTCAGCTGCGTCGTTTTCGTCAACTTTGGAGTGTTTACAACAATGGCAAAAATCGTCGACATCAAAGGTCGTGAAGTTCTCGACTCCCGTGGCAACCCCACCGTGGAAGCGGACGTGCTTCTCGATAACGGCATCATCGGCAGTGCTTGCGCGCCGTCCGGTGCTTCCACTGGCTCGCGTGAAGCGCTCGAGCTGCGTGATGGCGACAAGAGCCGTTACCTGGGCAAGGGCGTACTCAAAGCCGTCGCCAACATCAACGGTCCGATCCGCGACCTGTTGAAAGGTGCAGACCCAAGCGACCAGAAAGCGCTGGATCACGCGATGATCAAGCTCGACGGCACTGAAAACAAAGGCTCCCTGGGCGCCAACGCGATCCTCGCCGTTTCCCTGGCAGCCGCCAAGGCAGCCGCACAGGATCAGGACCTGCCGCTGTACGCTCACATCGCCAACCTGAACGGCACCCCGGGTGTTTACTCGATGCCGGTTCCGATGATGAACATCATCAACGGTGGCGAACACGCCGATAACAACGTCGACATCCAGGAATTCATGGTTCAGCCGGTTGGCGCCAAGTCTTTCTCGGAAGGTCTGCGCATGGGCACCGAGATTTTCCATCACCTGAAAGCTGTTCTGAAGGCCCGTGGCCTGAGCACTGCTGTGGGTGACGAAGGTGGTTTCGCACCGAACCTGGCCTCCAACGAAGACGCTTTGAAAGTGATCTCCGAAGCCGTGGCCAACGCCGGTTACAAGCTGGGCACCGACGTGACCCTGGCACTGGACTGCGCTGCCAGCGAATTCTACGAAGACGGTAAATACAACCTGTCCGGCGAAGGCCAGGTGTTCACCGCTGAAGGTTTCGCTGATTACCTGAAAGGCCTGACCGAGCGTTATCCGATCATCTCGATCGAAGACGGTCTGGACGAGTCCGACTGGGCTGGCTGGAAAATCCTCACCGACAAGATCGGCGAGAAAGTCCAACTGGTTGGCGACGACCTGTTCGTAACCAACACCAAGATCCTCAAAGAAGGCATCGATAAAAAGATCGCCAACTCGATCCTGATCAAGTTCAACCAGATCGGCACCCTGACCGAAACCCTGGAAGCCATCCAGATGGCCAAGGCCGCTGGTTACACTGCTGTTATCTCGCACCGCTCCGGCGAAACCGAAGATTCGACCATTGCCGACCTGGCCGTGGGCACCTCGGCTGGCCAGATCAAGACCGGCTCCCTTTGCCGTTCGGACCGCGTTTCCAAGTACAACCAACTGCTGCGTATCGAAGAGCAGTTGAATGGCAAAGCCAAGTACAACGGTCGCAGCGAATTCCGCGGTTAATCGTTAATTGGTAAAAAGACACCGGATTGTGTCGGAAAAATCGCTACAGCGATGGATTTGCCACTAATCTGATGCCTTATAAGCACAAGCCTGGGTCTTCCAGGCTTCGTGCTATCAGAAGCTTCAAAGTTTTGGCATGGCTGTCTTTTTTCACTGGATACCTGATATTCGATGCGCAGTCCCAATTGGTTGTTCCTCGTCTTGCTCCTGCTGCTGGCTGGCCTGCAATACCGCCTGTGGGTGGGTAATGGCAGTCTGGCGCAAGTGGCCGAACTGACTCAGCAGATCGCAGATCAACACGCTGAGAACGAGGGGCTGCTTGAGCGCAATCGGGTGATGGACGCGGAAGTCAGTGAGTTGAAAAAGGGCATGGAGACCGTTGAAGAGCGAGCTCGTCATGAGTTGGGCATGGTCAAGGACGGTGAAACTCTTTACCAGCTGGCCCAATGAACCCTTCGTTACCGGCCTTCTGGGCTGTAATTCCTGCCGCGGGCGTCGGTGCCCGTATGGCCGCGGACCGTCCCAAGCAATACTTGCAACTGGGTGGGCGCACTATTCTCGAACACAGCCTTGGCTGTTTCCTTGATCATCCTTCCCTGAAAGGGCTGGTGGTCAGTCTTGCTGTCGATGATCCTTATTGGCCGAACCTGATGTGTGCTAGCGATCCGCGAATTCAGCGGGTTGAAGGCGGCTCCGAGCGTTCCGGGTCGGTACTCAATGCGTTGCTGCATTTGCATGCGCAAGGCGCTGACGATGAGGATTGGGTGCTGGTTCACGATGCCGCGCGGCCAAATCTGAGCCGTGATGATCTGGACAAGTTGCTGGGTGAACTCGCAGATGATCCTGTCGGTGGACTGCTGGCGGTTCCTGCACGCGATACCCTCAAGCGGGTCGACAAGCAGGGTCGTGTGGTCGAAACCGTGGATCGCAGTGTGATTTGGCAAGCCTATACGCCGCAGATGTTTCGCCTTGGCGCATTGCATCGGGCGTTGGCCGACAGTCTGGTGGCCGATGCAGTGATTACTGACGAAGCATCAGCCATGGAGTGGTCCGGCATGGCGCCGCGCCTGATCGAAGGTCGGTCCGACAACCTCAAGGTCACGCGCCCTGAAGACCTGGAATGGCTTCGTCAGCGTTGGGCTAACCGCCGTTAAAAGATCGCAGCCTCGTTTCACTCGACAGATCCTACACATTGCGGTGAACGCAGGCAATGTAGGAGCTGTCGAGTGAAACGAGGCTGCGATCTTTTGATCTTCAAACGCTGTACTCCGGCCTCAACGCCAACCCCTCCTTCAAATAATCCACCAACTTGCGCACCTTCGGCGACAGATGCCGTTGCTGTGGATAAAGCGCCCAAACGGCCGTGTTGGGCGGTTGATGCGCATCGAGCAGCGAAATCAATTCGCCGTTTTTCAGATGCTCCAGGACGTAATAGTCCGGCAGCTGACACAAACCCACGCCCTGTAACGCCGCATCCAGCACTGCTTGCCCACTGTTGCAGCGCCAGTTTCCCTGTACCCGCTGCGAAAATTCCCGCCCGTTCTGTTCCAGTTGCCAGATGTCCGAGCTGCCGATGAGGCAGTTGTGGCGGCTTAGTTCCGACAAGCTATGCGGGCGACCATACCGTTCCAGGTAGGACGGCGATGCGCACAGGTACATTCGCCGTGGCGCCAGACGTGTCGCCACCAGTCGTGAGTCTTGCAGACGGCCAAGGCGGATCGCCAGATCCAGGCCTTCATGGACCAAATCGAGAGGGCGGTTACTCAGTTCTATGTCAACGCGCAGTTGCGGATACAACCCCATGAATCGCGTCACCAGCGGCACGATGAAGCGCTCGCCGTAAGCCACGGCGCAGGTCATGCGCAGCATGCCTTTGGGTTCGCTGGTCAGGTCGCCGACTGCGCGCAAGGCTTCTTCGCGGCCGTCCTGCAAGCGCTGGCAATGTTGCAAGAATGTTTGCCCGGCTTCGGTCAGCGTGACCCGGCGGGTGCTGCGATAAAGCAGTCGCGTCTGAAGGCGCTCTTCGAGGCGTACTATTTGTCGACTGATGTGGGAGGACGAAACCCCGAGGCGTTCCGCGGCGGCCGTGAACTGGCTGCACTCGGCCACGGCGACGAACTCGTCGATACCTTCCCAGCGGTTTTCGGACATCAAGGATTATCCCTGTGTGGCAATAATGTTTTGCTTTTGTCCGGATTATTCACCGTCGGGCGGTGTATTACACTCCCTGTCTCGTTTTTATTCACTGGAGAATCCACATGATCAAGTCGCGCGCTGCCGTTGCCTTCGAGGCCAAGAAACCCCTCGAGATCGTTGAAGTCGATGTCGCCATGCCTAAGGCCGGTGAAGTCCTGCTGCGTGTGGTTGCCTCTGGTGTCTGCCATACCGATGCCTACACGTTGTCGGGCGCGGACCCGGAAGGCATCTTCCCTTCGATTCTCGGTCACGAAGGTGGCGCGGTGGTTGAGGCGATCGGTGAGGGCGTGACCTCCGTCGCCGTCGGCGATCATGTGATCCCGCTGTACACCCCGGAATGCCGCCAGTGCAAATTCTGTCTGTCGGGCAAAACCAACCTGTGTCAGGCGATTCGCGCGACTCAGGGCAAAGGCCTGATGCCTGACGGTACTTCGCGCTTTTCCTACAAGGGCCAACCAATTTTCCACTACATGGGGACCTCGACGTTCTCCGAGTACACCGTGCTGCCGGAAATCTCCGTCGCCAAAATCCCAAAAGAAGCGCCACTGGAAAAAGTCTGCTTGCTGGGCTGCGGTGTCACCACCGGCATCGGTGCAGTCCTCAATACCGCCAAGGTGAAACCAGGTGATACCGTCGCCATTTTCGGCCTCGGCGGCATCGGTCTGTCGGCGGTGATCGGCGCCGTCAAAGCCAAGGCTGCGCGGATCATCGCCATCGACATCAACCCGGCCAAATTCGAGATCGCCAAGCAGTTGGGTGCAACCGATTGTGTGAACCCGAAAGATTTCGATCGTCCGATCCAGGAAGTCATCGTTGACATGACCGACGGCGGCGTCGACTTTTCCTTCGAATGCATCGGCAACGTCCAATTGATGCGCGCCGCACTTGAGTGCTGCCACAAGGGTTGGGGCGAATCGGTAATCATCGGTGTTGCTGGTGCCGGCCAGGAAATCGCCACGCGTCCATTCCAGTTGGTGACCGGTCGCGTCTGGCGCGGTTCGGCGTTCGGCGGCGTGCGTGGCCGTACCGAGTTGCCAAGCTATGTCGAAATGGCTGAAACCGGCGAAATCCCGCTGGATACGTTCATCACCCACACCATGGGCCTGGAAGATATCAACAAGGCGTTCGACCTGATGCATGAAGGCAAGAGCATCCGTTCCGTCATCCATTTCTGAGGTCGGTCATGAGCCTGGAAAATATCTCCTGCCAGAAAAGCTTCGGCGGCTGGCACAAACGCTATCGGCACCGCTCCGATGTGCTCGGCTGCGACATGGTGTTTGCCGTGTACCTGCCGCCGCAAGCGGAGCAGGGCGGCAAACTGCCGGTGCTGTATTGGTTATCCGGCCTGACCTGCACCGACGAAAACTTCATGCAAAAGGCCGGCGCCATGCGCATGGCCGCCGAGCTGGGGCTGATCATCGTTGCCCCGGACACCAGCCCTCGCGGTCCCGATGTGCCGGGTGATCCGGATGGCGCCTGGGACTTCGGCCTCGGTGCCGGGTTTTATCTGAATGCCACGCAGGAACCGTGGTCGCGACACTATCGGATGCATGACTATGTCGTGCAGGAATTGTCCGCATTGGTCGAAGCCCATTTCCCGGCGTCGGACAAGCGCGGCATCAGCGGTCATTCCATGGGCGGCCACGGCGCGCTGGTCTGCGCGTTGCGTAATCCGGGGCGTTATCAGTCGGTGTCGGCGTTTTCGCCGATCAACAATCCGATGGACTGTCCCTGGGGGCAGAAAGCCTTTTCCCGCTACCTGGGGGAAGACCGATCGAAATGGCGCGAGTGGGATGCCTGCGTCCTGATTGCCGAAGCAAACGAGAAGTTGCCGCTGCTGGTCGACCAAGGTGATCGCGACGATTTCCTGGCCGCCCAGCTCAAGCCTGAAGCCTTGCAACAGGCCGCCAAACTGGCAGGTCATCCGCTGACGTTGCGCTTGCAGCCCGGCTACGACCACAGCTATTTCTTCATCGCAAGCTTCATTGATGACCACTTGCAGCATCACGCACGCGCCCTAGGCGCCTAATGCAGGTAGAATCACGCCCTGACAAAAATCGGGGCGTTTTTTTATGCGTATTGGCCACGGCTATGATGTGCACCGTTTCGCTGAAGGCGATTTCATTACTCTGGGCGGCGTGCGCATTGCACACGGCTTCGGGCTGCTCGCTCACTCCGACGGTGACGTCCTGCTGCACGCCTTGAGCGATGCCTTGCTCGGCGCCGCTGCGCTGGGTGATATAGGCAAACATTTCCCGGACACCGACCCGACATTCAAGGGCGCCGACAGCCGTGTGCTGTTGCGTCATGTCGTCGCACTGATCCACGCCAAGGGCTGGAAAGTCGGCAACGTCGATAACACCATCGTCGCCCAGGCGCCGAAAATGGCCCCGCATATCGAATCGATGCGCGCGCTGATTGCCGCGGATCTTCAAGTTGAGTTGGATCAAGTGAACGTGAAAGCTACCACCACCGAAAAGCTCGGCTTTGTCGGTCGCGAAGAAGGCATTGCCGTGCATTCCGTTGCCTTGTTGCTGCGCGCATGAACGAACTGCAATTGCTCGGCCCGCGGGCCTATGGCCAAGCCCTCGGCACCGCGGTACTGAAAGCCACGGCGGAAGATTTTCAGGTCGATGAAGTCCTCAATATCCCCCTCAGTGGCGATGGCGAACACTTGTGGATCTGGGTGGAAAAGCGCGGTCTGAATACCGAAGAAGCGGCACGGCGGATCGCCAAGGCGGCGGGCGTGCCATTGCGCACCGTCAGTTACGCGGGCCTCAAGGATCGTCAGGCGCTGACTCGTCAGTGGTTCAGCGTGCAGCTGCCGGGCAAGGCTGATCCTGATCTGTCGGCGGCGGAAAACGATACGCTGAAGATCCTCAAGACCGGCCGACACAAACGCAAGCTGCAACGCGGTGCTCACTCGGCCAATGGCTTCACATTGCGACTGACGCAATTCGCTGGCGACAAAGCGGCGATCGACGAGCGACTGCAACTGATCGCCAAGCAAGGTATTCCCAATTATTTCGGCGCCCAGCGTTTTGGGTTTGACGGCGGTAACGTGGTCGATGCCCGTGCCTGGGCGGCGCGTAAAGCCTTGCCGGAGCAGCGCAACGTGCGTTCGCGTTTGCTCTCTACGGCGCGCAGTTTTCTGTTTAATCAGGTGTTGGCGGCGCGTGTCGCCGATGGCAGCTGGCAGCGTGCCCAGGTTGGCGATTTGCTGGCCTTCACCGACAGCCGCAGCTTCTTTCCGGCAGGTGAAGCCGAGTGCAGCGACCCGCGTCTGGCGATTCTCGATCTGCACCCGACCGGTCCGCAGTGGGGCGAAGGTGACTCGCCGGCCACTGGCGCTGTCCATGAACTGGAGCAGGCAATCGCCACTCGCGAAGCGGACTTGCGTGATTGGTTGATTAACGCCGGTATGAGCCACGAACGTCGCATCCTGCGGCTGCCCATTGGTGGGTTGACGTGGCATTATCCCGAGCCTGACATTCTGCAACTGGAATTCGTCCTCCCGGCCGGATGCTTCGCCACCGTATTGGTGCGCGAGCTCGTTGATCTGGTGCCGGTGGGGCAGACGGACAGCCCATGCGTATTCTGATTTCTAACGACGATGGGGTAACCGCACCCGGTCTCGCCGCGCTTTATGCTGCGCTGGCGGATTACACCGAATGCGTGGTTATCGCCCCGGACCAAGACAAAAGCGGCGCCAGCAGCTCGCTGACGCTCGACCGTCCGTTACACCCGCAAACCCTGGCCAACGGCTTTATCAGCCTCAATGGCACACCGACCGATTGCGTGCACCTGGGCCTCAATGGCTTGCTGGAGCGCGAGCCGGACATGGTGGTTTCGGGCATCAACCTGGGTGCCAACCTGGGTGATGACGTGTTGTATTCCGGCACCGTGGCGGCGGCCCTTGAGGGACGTTTCCTGGCGCGGCCTTCGTTTGCCTTTTCGTTGGTCTCACGGCAAGTGGAGAACCTTCCCACAGCTGCGTACTTTGCGCGCAAACTGGTAGAGGCTCACGCGGACCTTGAACTGCCACCGCGTACGGTACTGAACGTGAACATTCCCAATTTGCCGCTGGATCACATCCGCGGTATTCAGCTGACCCGCCTCGGACATCGCGCACGTGCTGCAGCGCCGATGAAAGTGGTCGATCCGCGCGGTAAATCCGGTTACTGGATTGCGGCGGCGGGGGATGCCGAAGACGGCGGCCCGGGCACCGACTTTCATGCGGTGATGCAAGGCTATGTTTCAATCACCCCACTGCAACTGGATCGCACCTTTAATGATGCCTTCAGAAGTCTCGATGGCTGGCTGGAGGGGCTGAACTAATGGCTCGTGAACAAGACGATATTCTGCGTCGCGGCATCGGGATGACCTCACAACGGACCCGTGAGCGCCTTATTCAGCGCCTGTATGAAGAGGGAATTTGCAACGCCAAGGTGCTGGAAGTCATTCGCCGTACACCGCGTCACCTGTTCGTCGACGAGGCGCTGGCTCACCGTGCCTACGAAGACACGGCGCTGCCGATCGGCAATAACCAGACCATCTCGCAGCCTTATATGGTGGCTCGCATGAGCGAGCTGCTGCTGGAGGCAGGTCCTCTCGACAAGGTGATGGAAATCGGCACCGGCTCGGGCTACCAGACTGCGGTGTTGTCGCAACTGGTCGAGCGAGTATTTTCCGTCGAGCGCATCAAGGTTCTGCAGGATCGGGCCAAGGAACGCCTGGTGGAACTGAACCTGCGCAACGTGGTTTTCCGCTGGGGTGATGGTTGGGAAGGCTGGCCGGCGCTGGCGCCGTACAACGGCATTATCGTGACCGCGGTGGCGACCGATGTACCTCAGGCGCTGCTTGATCAATTGGCGCCGGGAGGGCGGCTGGTGATCCCGGTCGGATCGGGTGAGGTTCAACAATTGATGCTGATCATCCGGGAAGAGCAGGGCTTTTCCAGGCGTGTTCTGGGGGCTGTTCGCTTCGTCCCGTTACTCAATGGGCCGCTCGCCTGAGCATTTGTTTCAGCGCGCTGAATTCTCTTCGATTGCTCCTGTCTTACAGCGGCATCGATCAGTTAAACGGGATTCATCGTCAGGCAGCAAACGTGTGCGCGAAGCCATTTCGCTTCATTAAAGGTAAAGCCTGCACGGCCCGTTATACTTGCGACATTTCATGCCGGAACACGGCAATCCACATTTTCAGCCACCACAAAGGGAGCGGCGGGTGAGTCTCACAGTCATTGCGCAGCGAATGGGTAAAACGAGCTTTCAGCGCCTGGTGACTGGCCTTGTCTTGAGCACCTTGCTGGTCGGTTGCTCCAGCAACAAGTCGAGTGATGTACGCGTCGTCGATCGCAATAACGCCGTCGCGCAGCGTCCGGCAGTGACCACGGGTCAATACGTCGTTCGACCTAAAGACACCTTGTTCTCCATTGCCTTTCGCTACGGCTGGGACTACAAAGCCCTCGCTGCACGCAACAACATTCCTACGCCTTATACGATCCATCCGGGTCAGACGATTCGCTTTGACGGTCGCACCGGCTCAACGCCGACGCCGGTGGTCAGCGCCGCCGATTCAACGCCTTCTTCGTCGCTGAAAACCACGGTTATCCGGCGCCAGGCGAATGGCGCAACTACGAGCACAGCAGTGGTTGCACCGTCCGTCGCCAGCAAGCCGACCCCTGCTCCGATGCCTCCTGCCGGTCCGGCCCCGACCGGCTGGGGGTGGCCATCTAATGGCATTCTTATTGGAAAATTCTCTTCAAACGGCAGTTTGAATAAAGGAATTGATATCGCTGGGGATTTGGGACAGCCTGTTTTAGCTGCGTCTGATGGGACGGTGGTATACGCCGGGAGTGGCTTAAGGGGCTACGGCGAATTAGTCATCATCAAACACAGCGATACCTACGTAAGTGCCTACGGACATAACCGCAGGCTGTTGGTTCGGGAGGGGCAGCAGGTCAAAGTCGGACAGACAATTGCCGAAATGGGGTCAACAGGTACAGACCGGGTGAAGCTGCATTTTGAGATTCGCCGACAAGGTAAACCTGTAGATCCGCTGCAATTCCTTCCACGTCGTTGATCGCTTTCCAGCCTGTTCCGTCGCGTAGAGGGAACAGGCTCCAGCGTTGCCAAGGATAAAGGCGCCGCTTGAGCCTGAGGTCGAACTCACCAAAGGACTATAACAATGGCTCTCAGTAAAGAAGTGCCGGAGTTTGACATCGACGATGAGGTTCTCCTGATGGAGACCGGCATCGGTACGGATTCGATGTCGAATGATGAAGGGGCTGCTCCACCTTCCGTTCGTGCCAAATCCAAACACTCCGCCTCGTTAAAGCAACACAAGTACATTGACTACACGCGTGCACTCGATGCCACGCAGCTGTACCTCAATGAGATTGGATTTTCCCCTCTGCTGTCCCCCGAAGAAGAAGTTCATTTTGCGCGCTTGTCGCAAAGTGGAGATCCGGCTGGGCGCAAACGCATGATTGAAAGTAACCTGCGGCTGGTGGTGAAAATCGCCCGGCGTTACGTCAATCGTGGCCTGTCGCTGCTGGACCTGATCGAAGAGGGCAACCTCGGGCTTATCCGGGCAGTAGAGAAGTTCGACCCCGAACGCGGCTTCCGCTTTTCGACCTACGCGACCTGGTGGATTCGTCAGACCATCGAGCGCGCGATCATGAATCAGACCCGGACCATCCGGTTGCCGATTCATGTGGTCAAAGAGCTCAACGTGTACCTGCGGGCTGCACGGGAGCTGACGCAAAAACTCGATCACGAACCCTCGCCCGAAGAAATTGCCAACCTGCTGGAAAAACCAGTGGGAGAGGTCAAGCGCATGCTCGGCCTGAACGAGCGGGTTTCTTCGGTCGACGTCTCGCTGGGTCCGGATTCGGATAAAACCCTGCTGGACACCCTTACCGATGACCGTCCAACCGATCCATGTGAACTGTTGCAGGATGACGACCTGTCCCAGAGCATCGATCAATGGCTCTCGGAGCTGACCGACAAGCAACGCGAAGTGGTGATACGCCGCTTCGGCCTGCGCGGTCACGAGAGCAGCACGCTTGAAGATGTAGGCCTGGAGATTGGCCTGACCCGGGAGCGGGTCAGACAGATTCAGGTTGAAGGCCTGAAGCGTCTTCGGGAGATTCTCGAGAAGAATGGCCTGTCGAGCGAGTCGCTGTTTCAATAAGCAATTTGCTGAGTAAGCCCTATAAAGCCCCGACTGGTTCGCAATGCTGTTCACTTAAGCGGAGCAGCCTTGCGGTTAACCGGATACCGGGTTTTAGACATCTTCACCGCCCTAGGCCTCGCAGGCCTGGGGCGTTTTACTATGAAGAGCACACCAATGCTGCCGCGAAGCTCGTCCAGGCGTCTTGGCGTGTGTGAGGGCGAGACCGCTCCGGCCATGACCACTAGATGGCTGGCGATGTGCTGACAGGCAAACTTGAAACTCACCTCGCTGGGAGCCCGCTTATGAGCTACAGCCGCCTGACTGGCTTCTCGACGCACTACGTTATAAGCCAGTA